>NZ_LZIK01000012.1:0-303120 GCF_001667105.1 Mycobacterium sp. 852002-51152_SCH6134967
CGCTGCGCACGGCGGGGGCCCGGCGCCGCGCCTTGGAGCGGCCCTGGCCTTTGTCGCGGGGCACCCGCAACAGCATCCGGATCACCGTCGTGTCGGAGGCCAGTCCGGGCGGGCGGCGCGCGCCGACCGGCAGGTCGACCGGACCGAGTTGTTCGGTGCCCTCGGGCGTATCGGCGATGTCGAGCAAGGCGTGCACCGCCTCGGGCGGTCCGTCCACCGCGGCCATGTGCACGTCGGGCGGCAGGCCGACTTCACCGCGCGCGTTCAGCTCGGCATCGGCGTGACCGACGGGGTCCCAGCGGATCAGCGCCTGCACAGTCGGTATCGCAGACTCGGCCACCACCGCGATCACCCCGCCGTCGCCGCGCTTGCGTACCAGGGCGCCCGCGGCCATCCACCGGCGCAAGGTGTCCTCGGCCGCCCGCAGGTCCTGGCGGCCGAGCAGCGCCCAGCTGTCCAACAGCAGCGCGGCACCGTAGCCGCCCGCGGCTATCGGTTCGGCGCCGGGCGTGGCGACGACAACCGCGGGCTGCGACGCGACCTCGGCGACCATCGCGTCACCGCCGGAGGTGATGACCGTCGTGCCCGGAAACGCCCTGCCGAGTTCCTCGGCGGTGCGCCTGGCCCCGACGACAACCGCGCGCACCGCATCCGAGCCGCACCGCACGCAGCGCAGCGACGGGTGGGCGCGCCCGCACCACCGGCACACCGCGCCTGCGGCATCGCGGTCGGGCAGCGACAACGGCCCCGTGCAGTTGCGACACCGGGCGATGGTTCGGCAGCGCCCGCACGCGAGGGCGGGGACGTACCCGCGGCGGGGCACCTGCACCAGGACCGAGGCGCCGGACTCCAGCGCCTTGCGCGCCGCATGCAGCGCCATCGACGGGAGCCTGGCCGACCGGGCGGCGGGGTCGCGTTCCTGCTCGAAACCGCTGTCATCGAGGGCGACGACGCGCGGTGAGGCCGCCCGCACCGTCGGCCGCAGCGCGACCAGGTCGTGCGCCCAGCCGCTGCGCACCAGCGCCTGGGCCTCCGCGGTTCTGGCGAATCCGCCGATCAGCGCGGCGCAGCGCAGCTGATGTGCCCGCAACATCGCCACCTCGCGGGCATGCGGATACGGCGCACGGGGTTCGGCGAGCGTGTCGTCGCCGTCGTCCCACACCATCACCAGACCGAGGTGGGCGACAGGTGCGAACACCGCGCTGCGGGTGCCGATGACGAGCCGGGCGCTGCCGCGCAACACCGACAACCAACGCCGATAGCGTTGCGCGGGGCCGAGTCCCGCCGACAAGGCCACCACCAGGTTCTCGTCGAGGCGGTCGAGCGCGGCGGCGTGCACCGCGTCGATGTCGCGTTGATCCGGCACGATCACCAGCACACCGCGGCCCGAGTTCACCATCACCGCCGCGGCCTCGGCCAGTCGATCGGCCCACGCCTCCCCGGGCAGCGCCTGCCAGACCGCTCGGGCGGCTCGTCCGCTCGCCACCGCCGCGAGGAACTGCTCACCGCTGCCGTAGGCGTTCCAGGAATCGGTTGCGACGGGTTGCGGGTCGGTCGGCGCCGTCGTCGGCGGCTCCTGTTTTTCGACCCGGGCGTGCCGCGGCGGGATGGCCAGCCTCAGGACGTCCGCGCGGGTGCCGGCGTAACGGGCCGCCACGGCGTCGGCGAGTCGACGGATCTCGGGCGTCAGCACCGGCTCGGGCGAGACCACGCGGTCGAGCCAGCCGAGCTTGCCCACGTGGTCGGTGTCGGACCGCCTCTCCAGGATGAACGCGTCGACCAGCCTGCCGTGGAACCGCACCCGGACGCGGACGCCGGGCTGCGCGTCGTCGGACTGCTCGGCGGAGACCAGGTAGTCGAACTCGCGGTCGAGGTGCGGGACGGTCAGCATCGGCAGCACACGCGCGACCGGCTCGTGCTCGGCAGGCTGTCTGGTGGCGCCCGGGCGGGCCGGGCTGTCGGACCCCGTCACGCAGGATTGGTAGCAGACGGCACCGACGTCCTGCCGAAGAAGAACCCGGCCGTGATGAGCACCAGCGACGCCGCATACACCCACCAGATCGGCACCGCCAGAGCCTCGGACCCCAGCACGAACTTGCCGATCCCGATCATCGCGTCCGACACCGCGAAACACACCGCACCCAATGCCGTCCACGGCGTGGGCAACCGGGCCATCAGCGCGGCGCACACCATCGCGCCGAGCACCGCGATGTACAGCGTGACCGGTACGGCCATGCCCTCGGCGATGAGCCGCGGCCAGAACCACACCAGCAGGGCCAGGCAGGCCGCGACCGTGACCGCGGCGGCGGCCAGCCTCGGACCGGAGCGGGTGACCAACGGCCACAGCGCGCCCAGAAAGCACAGGTGGGCGACGAGGAACGCGGCCAGCCCGAGCACGAACGACGGCTCCCACCACGGCAGCGCCAACAGGAAATCACCCGCCGCGGAGAACAGCAGCGCGGCCACCAACCAGCGTCGTTCCCGGGCGATCGGGTGTGTCAACGCGGCCGCGGCGAGCAGCACCGCCGCGGCGGCCTTGACCGCGGGCTGCAGCGCGAACTGACCGGTGAGCTCGGCACCGCCGGGCAGCCGCACCGCGGTCGCGATCAGGAACACCCCGTAGCAGGCGGCGACGACGGCTGCGGCCACCCACAGAAGCCGGGTTCGCCGATGAACGTACGGTGTCCCCATGTCAGTCCCTGAGGTAGGGCCGGCCAGCCCGGAACCCATCGACGCCATTCTGCTGAAGGTACTGCAGGCCGTTCCGTTCCAGTTGACAACCGACGGGGGCGTGCAGGCCGCGCGCGAACGGTTCAACGCGCTGCCGGCGGTCGAGATCCTGCCCGAGGTGCGCGCCGAAGACCGCACGGTCGACGGGCCCGGCGGCCCGATCCCGGTCCGGGTATACCGGCCGCCGACCGCCTCCGACGCGCGCGCCCCCGTGGTGGTGTTCTTCCACGGCGGCGGCTGGTGTGTCGGCGGCCTCGACAGCTACGACGGCACCGCGCGTCGACATGCGGCCGACGCAGAGGCCGTGCTGGTGGCCGTCGACTACCGGCTGGCACCCGAGCACCCCTACCCCGCCGCTGTCGACGATGTGTGGGCGGTGACGCAGTGGGTCGCCGCGAGCGCGGACGAGCTGGGCGTCGACGCGGGCCGGCTCGCGGTGGCCGGCGACTCGGCGGGCGGCAATCTCGCCGCGGTGGTCGCACAGTTGGCGCGCGACGCGGGCGGGCCCCAGATCTGTCTCCAGCTGCTGTGGTATCCGGCCACGACGTGGGACACCACACTGCCGTCCTTCGCCGAGAACGCCGACGCGCCAATACTCGATTTCGCTGCGATAGGCGGCTTTTCGCGTTGGTATGTCGGCGACATGGACCTTTCGGACATGCCCGCGACGCTGGCGCCCGCGCGCGCCGAGGACCTGACCGGGCTGCCGCCGGCCTACATCGCCGTCGCGGGCCATGACCCGTTGCGTGACGACGGCGCCCGGTACGCGGAGTTGCTGTCGGCCGCCGGGGTTCGCGTCGAACTTCACAATGCTGAATCGCTCGTGCACGGCTACCTCGGCTACGCCGGGGTGGTGCCCGCGGCGACCGAGGCCACCGAACGGGGATTGAGGGCGCTACACGCCGCGTTACACCCGGTGTGAACACATCGAAATCCATCGACATCGTGCACGCGTTCTGGGACGAGGTCTGGAACGCCCACGACCCGGCGGCGGTGGACCGCTTCGTGGTCGACGACTTCGTGATCATCACCGGCGGCGAGACGGTGCGTGGCCGCGAGAATTTCAAGGCATGGATCGCCGGGTTCCTGAGTAAGGTCGACGACTTACATCTCGAGGTCGTCGAGTCGTTCGAGAGCGCCGACGGCAGCCGCGTCGCGTCGCGGTGGCTACTGACCGGGAAGAACACCGGCTACCTCGGAAGCGCGCCCGACGGCAGCGAAATCGCGATGACCGGTACCGCGGTCTGGGCTGTCGGTGAGGACGGCAAGCTGCTCACCAACTGGGTCGAACGCAGCGCTTGGGAGTTGTCCCAACGGCTGAACAACGGGGGTACCGTGATCGGGACGTGAGCGACACGGGGAGGCTCGATGACAGTGCCCGATCACGACACCATCATCGTCGGCGCCGGCTTCTCCGGCATCGGCGCCGGGATCAGCCTCAACAAGGCCGGGTTGTGTGACTATCTGATCATCGAAGCCGGCGAGGGACCGGGCGGGACGTGGTACTGGAACACGTATCCCGGTATCGCCGTTGACATTCCGTCGTTCTCCTACCAGTTCTCCTTCGAGCAGAGCCCGGAATGGACCCGCACCTACGCACCGGGGCACGAGTTGCGTGCGTACGCCGAGCACTGCGTCGACAAGTACCGTCTGCGGCCCAAGACCCGGTTCAACACCAAGGTGCTCGGCGCCGTGTTCGACGATGATCAGAGCCTGTGGCGGGTCGAACTTGACTCCGGTGAGGTCGTCACCGCGCGGTTCCTGATCAATGGGTGCGGGGTGCTGATCACGCCGAAACTGCCCGATATCGACGGTGTCGACTCGTTCGCCGGTGTCACCATGCACACCGCGCGTTGGGACCACGAGCAAGACCTGACCGGCATGCGGGTCGCGGTCATCGGCACGGGCGCGTCGGCGGTGCAGGTGATTCCCGAGATCGCGCCGATCGTCAAGCAGCTGACCGTTTTTCAGCGCACACCGATCTGGTGTTTCCCGAAGTTCGATGTGCCGCTGTCGCCAATGGCGCAACGGATGATGCGGCTGCCCGGCGGCCACGTGGTGCAGCGTCTGCTCAGCCAGGCCTACGTCGAGTTGACGTTCACGCTGCCCGCGCAGTACTTCACCGTCAACCCGATGGCCAAGAACATGTCGAAAGTCGGCGAGGCGTATCTGCGCAAAGAGGTCGACGACCCGGAGGTCCGCGAAAAGCTCACGCCCGAGTATGCGGTCGGCTGTAAGCGGCCCGGCTTCCACAACACCTACCTGTCGACGTACAACCGCGACAACGTCGAGTTGGTCACCCAGCCGATCGACAAGATCACCGGTTCAGGTGTGGCCACCGCCGACGGCATGACCCGCGACATCGACGTGCTGATCCTGGCGACGGGTTTCAAAGTGATGGACGCCGAGGACATGCCGACCTATCCGGTCACCGGTTCGGGCGGCCGGACGTGGAGCCAGCACTGGCAGGAGAACCGGCTGCAGGCTTACGAAGGAGTGAGTGTGCCGGGTTTCCCGAACTTCTTCACGGTGTTCGGACCCTACGGTTATGTCGGGTCGTCGTATTTCGCGCTCATCGAGACGCAGACGCATCACATCGTGCGCTGTCTCAAGCACGCCCGACGCAAGGGCGCCCGTCGCGTGGAGGTCACGCAGGAGGCCAACGACCGCTACTTCGATGAGATGATGCGCAAACGGCACCGCCAGATCTTTTGGCAGGAGAGCTGCCAGCGGGCCAACAGCTACTACTTCGACAAGAACGGCGACGCCCCGCTGCGGCCGACCACCACGCTCGAGGCGTACTGGCGCAGCCGCCGCTTCCCGCTACGGGATTACGCGTTCAGTCCCTGACCGTTGGCGCTGCGTAAGCCACGCCCACGAGCCGCGAGACTACGGTTTCTGACGGAATTCGGCCGATATCTCTCAACAACCGTCGTCTCGGCGTCAGACGGCGGCCTTGAGCTCGTCGACCTTGTTCAGCTGCTCCCAGGGCAGCTCGACGTCGGTGCGGCCGAAGTGGCCGTACGCGGCAGTCTGCGCGTAGATCGGGCGCAGCAAGTCGAGGTCGCGCACGATCGCGCCGGGACGCAGATCGAACACCGAGGTGATGGCCTTCTCGATGCGGCCCGGATCGACGGACTCGCTGCCGAACGTCTCGACGAACAAGCCGACCGGAGCGGCCTTGCCGATCGCATAAGCGACCTGGACCTCAACGCGCTCGGCCAGACCCGCCGCGACCACGTTCTTCGCCACCCAGCGCATCGCGTAGGCCGCCGAGCGGTCCACCTTTGACGGGTCCTTGCCCGAGAACGCGCCGCCGCCGTGACGGGCCCAGCCGCCGTAGGTGTCCACGATGATCTTGCGGCCCGTCAGCCCCGCGTCACCCATGGGGCCACCGAGCACGAACTTGCCGGTCGGGTTCACGAGCAGGCGGAAGTCGGAGGTGTCCATCGAATCGTGGCCCAGGTCGGCCAGGACGGTGTTGACGACCTTCTCGCGGATGTCCGGCGTCAGCGTCCCCTCGAGGTCGATGCCCGCCGCGTGCTGCGTCGACAGCACGACCGTGTCGAGGCGCACCGGGGTCGTGCCGTCGTACTGCACGGTGACCTGGGTCTTGCCGTCGGGGCGCAGGTAGTCGAGCACACCGCTCTTGCGGACCTCGGTCAGCCGGCGCGACAGCCGGTGTGCGAGCGCGATCGGCAGTGGCATCAGCTCGGGCGTGTCCTTGATCGCGTAGCCGAACATCAGGCCCTGGTCGCCCGCGCCCTGCAGGTCGAGCGGGTCGCCCGCGCCCTCGACGCGGGTCTCGTGCGCGGTGTCGACGCCCATCGCGATATCGGGCGACTGACGACCGATGCCGACGTTGACGCCGCAGGTCTCACCGTCGAAGCCCTTTTCCGACGAGTCGTAGCCGATCTCCAGGATGCGCTCGCGCACCGTGGTGGCGATGTCGGCGAAGGCCTCCTTGGCGGCCGTCGTCACCTCGCCGACGACGTGCACCTGCCCGGTGGTGACCAGTGTCTCGACGGCAACCCGCGACTTGGGATCGCCCGCGAGCAAAGCGTCGAGCACCGAGTCGCTGATCGCGTCGCAGATCTTGTCGGGGTGGCCCTCGGTTACCGACTCACTGGTGAACAGCCGAGCTTCACTCACGGTGTGATCCTTCCACTCAAGTCATCTTGAGGTAGTTAGTACATCAAATTGTAGGAGTGCCCTGTTGCACCCAAGCCTGTGCTCGCCTCGCGCGCAAGCATTTCACGCCAGCCGGATGCGTGATCCGCGCTACCCGCTGCCGCTGTGCAGGAAGGCCACGATCGCGTCGACGATACGGCTGGCCATCAGCGTTTTCGAACCGTGTTCCAGTGCGGACTCCGCACCGTCGGCCGCGAGCAGCCAACCGTCGTTGTTGTCCACTTCGAACGCCCGATTCTCGCCCACCGCATTGACCACGAGCAAATCGCATCCCTTGCGCTGCAGCTTCGCGCGAGCGTGGTGAAGCACGTCGCCGTTGGCGTCGCCGGTCTCGGCAGCGAACCCCACGATGGCCCGCATATTCGGCAGTTGTCCGTCGGCGCGGGCCCGCACGGCGCCGGCGAGCACGTCCTCGGTGCGGGTCAGTTCGATCACCGGCGCGGCGGCGTCAGGATCGGCCGACTTCTTGATCTTGCTGGTCTGCATCTGCGTGGGCCGGAAATCCGCGACCGCGGCCGCCATCACCAGCACATGGGCGTCGGGGGCATGCTTGGACACGGCGTCCTTGAGCTGGGCGGCAGAGACGATGTGCACGACCTCGACGCCCGCCGGGTCGACCAGCCCGGCGGTGTTGCCGGCGATCAGCGTGACGTCGGCACCGCGCTGGGCCATCACCCGCGCCATCGCATAGCCCTGCTTGCCCGAACTGCGGTTGCCGATGAAGCGCACGGGATCGATCGGCTCGCGCGTCCCGCCCGCGGAAACCAGCACCTTGACCCCTGCCAGGTCGTAGGGCAGGGCGTCCGGTCGCGTCAGCAGAAGCTGGGCCAGCGTGCTGATCTCCTCGGCCTCGGGCAGACGGCCCGCGCCGCTGTCGGCTCCGGTCAACCGGCCCGACGCGGGTTCGAGGACGACGGCACCGCGGCGGCGCAGCGTGGCGACGTTCTCCACCGTCGCGGGGTGCAACCACATCTCGGTGTGCATGGCCGGGGCGAACAGCACCGGACATCGCGCGGTCAGCAGCGTCGCGGTCAGCAGGTCGTCCGCGCGGCCCGCGACGGCCCGCGCCAGAAGATCCGCGGTGGCGGGGGCGACGACGACCAGGTCGGCCTCCTGGCCGAAGCGGACGTGCGGCACCTCGTGGACGTCGTCCCAGACTCCGGTGTGCACGGGATGACCCGAGAGGGCCTCGAAGGTGGCGGCACCGACGAACCGCAGCGCGGACTCGGTGGGGACGACGCGGACGTTGTGTCCGGCCTCGGTGAGCTGTCTGACCACCGTGGCCGCCTTGTAGGCGGCGATACCACCGGCGACGCCGACGATGATCCGCTTGGGCTCCATGGCGGCCGCTCCCCTATGCCTCGCGGTGTTGCTACTCGCCTTCGGTGTGCTCGAGCAGGTCGGCGTGGATCTCGCGCAACGCGATCGACAGCGGCTTCTCCTGCAGGCCCGGCTCGACCAGCGGGCCGACGTACTCGAGGATGCCGTCGCCGAGCTGGTTGTAGTAGTCGTTGATCTGGCGGGCGCGCTTGGCGGCATAGATCACCAGCGCATACTTGCTCGACGCGCGATCCAGCAGCTCGTCGATGGGCGGGTTGGTGATGCCCAACGGCGTGTCGTAGGCGCTGGCTGCGGACGTGTCGAAGTCGTCCACAGCTGCCAGCTGCGTGTCGGCGTGCGGGGTGCTCACGAAAATTCTCCTGGCGGTTTTAGCTGAATGCGAGATAGCTGTCGGGCCTGCGGCGCCGTCTCCGGCGCGTACTTATCGGTGGCCCACCAGCAAGGATACCAATTCGGCGCAGGCAGACTCCAATTGACTGTTCACGACCACGGTGTCGAAGTCGTCCTGTGCGGCGAGTTCGGCTCGCGCGGTCGCCAGCCGGCGCTCCATCGCCTCGGGTGTCTCGGTGCCCCGTCCGGTCAGCCGGTTCTTCAGCTCATCCCAGCTCGGCGGCGCCAGGAAGACGGTCAGTGCCTCGGGCATCGCGGCCTTCACGGCCCGCGCGCCCGCGAGATCCACCTCGATCAGAACGGGCCTGTCGGCGGAGATCGCCTCGCGGACGGGCCGGGCTGGTGTTCCGGAGCGGTGCAACCCGCCGTGGATCTCCGCCCATTCGAGCAGGGCGCCATCGGCGATCAATTCATCGAATTCGTCGGCGGTCACGAACGAGTAATCAACGCCGTCCACTTCACCCGGCCGCGGGGCCCTGGTGGTGACGGACACGCTGAAGTGCAGGTCGGGAACGCGTTCGCGCAGACAGCGAACGACGGTCGACTTCCCGACGGCAGAGGGGCCGGACAGCACGACTACCCGGCCGGCCCCTCGGCCGGCGCTCAATTTATGCGCCTAGGACTGGTCGAACTTTTCCAGCAGCGCCTTGCGCTGGCGATCGCCGAGGCCGCGCAACCGGCGGGTCGGGGCGATCTCGAGTTCGGTCATGATCTCCTGCGCCTTGACCTTGCCGACCTTGGGCAACGCCTCCAGAAGCGCCGAAACCTTCATCTTGCCCAAGACCTCGTCGGTCTCGGCATCCTTGAGCACCTGCTTGAGGTTGGTGCCGCCGCGCTTGAGCCGATCCTTCAATTCGGCTCGGGCTCGACGTGCGGCGGCAGCCTTCTCCAACGCGGCCGCGCGCTGTTCGTCGGTCAACTGGGGAAGGGCCACGGGTTCCTCCGTCTCATCACCATCAATTTCCACTGCCTCGGCTGATAGGGAAAACCCTCAAACAGCCAGCGACGACGACCGTACCCACGCTGGCTGACGAATGCGAACCCCACCCCCTGGTTACGGCGTCAAAAGCCCAGCGTGTCGGGCGGTCGCGCCGCGCACGCGCCGACGCCGTTTCGTGGCCAGGACCGGCGAAACCTCATTTTGTCTCGCCGGAACCGCCTGCATATCAAGGCATTTCGGATTGCACGAGAGCGCTAATCGGGCGCTCAGCGCGTGACCTGCGCCACACTTCGGCGGGTCAGCACCGCCGAAAAAGAAAATTTTCGCTGGTCATCAGCTTTCGGGCGTGTCGCGAGCAGCGAGTTTGTGACGCTTGTGACTGGTGAGCCTCGCGTTGCCGGTGTTGTGTCCTCGGCGGAGGTGTCAGGCCAGGTAGGCGACCGCGTCGCGCATTTTCTCGGCCGCGGAACGCAGCGCGCCCACGTCTGGGCCGGCGCGCAGCACCTCGCGAGACACCGCGGGCAGCAACTGGCCTGGTTGGGCCCCTCCGAGCCCGCTCAGCGCGTCCGGGCGCCCGCCCTGGGTGCCGACACCCGGGACCAGGACCGGTCCGGCGAGCGCGCTGACGTCGGGCGGTTCGGCCAGGGTGGCGCCGACGACGACACCGATAGGGCCGGGTTGCGCGGGCACGGCGTGGTTGACCGCCGCGGCGGCGTCGACGATCGACTGCGCGACGGTGCGTCCGCCCGCGTCGGCGCGCTGTACGGACGCGCCCTCGGGGTTCGAGGTGGCCGCGAGCACGAACACGCCGCGTTCGTTGGCCAACGCCGTGTCGATCAGCGGTTGTAGCGAGCCGAAGCCCAGGTAGGGCGATGCGGTCAACGCGTCGGCGGCCAGCGGCGATGCACCCGCCCACGCGGCGGCGTAGGCGGCCATCGTCGAACCGATATCTCCGCGTTTGGCGTCGGCGAGCACCAGCACGCCGGCCTCGCGGAGCGCGGCGATGGTGTGCTCGAGCACCGTGAACCCGGCGGCGCCGTACGCCTCGAAGAACGCGACCTGCGGTTTGACGACGGCGAAGTCGGAAAACGCCGTCACGCACACAGAGCAGAACCGGCGCAACCCGTCGGCGTCATCGGTGAGTCCCCACGCGCGCAACAACTCCGGATGCGGGTCGATGCCCAGGCACAGCGGTCCACGCCGGGCCACCGCGTCGGCCAACCGCAGCCCGAAACCCGTCACGGCCCCAGCACGCTGTGCAGTTCCTGCAGCGACATCACGCCGATGTCACCGCGGATGCCGGCCTCGATGCCCTGTACCGCCGCGGACGCGCCCTGCACCGTCGTCACACACGGGATGCTGTTCGCCACTGCCGCCGAGCGGATCTCGTATCCGTCGACGCGAGGACCGGAGTTGCCGTACGGGGTGTTGATCACCATGTCCACCTCCCCGGCCTTGATGAGGTCGACGGCCGACGAGGCGGGCTTGTCCTCGCTCGGCTCCTGGAAGTGCTTGCGCACTTCCTCGCACGGAATCCCGTTGCGCCGCAACATCTCCGCGGTGCCTTCGGTGGCCAGAACCCGGAACCCTAGATCGGCAAGCCGTTTGACGGGGAACACCAGCGATCGCTTGTCGCGGTTGGCCACCGACACGAACACCGTGCCCTCCAGCGGCAGGGACCCGTAGGCGGCGGTCTGGCTCTTGGCGAAGGCGCTTCCGAAGTCGTGGTCGATGCCCATGACCTCACCCGTCGACTTCATCTCCGGGCCCAGTAGCGAGTCGATCTGCGTGCCATCGTGTTTGCGGAACCGATTGAACGGCAGGACGGCTTCCTTGACCGCGACCGGCGCGTTACGTGCGGTGCTCGCGCCGTCCCCCGTGCGCGCCAGCACGCCTTCCTCGCGCAGCTCGGCGATCGTCGCGCCGAGCATGATCCGCGCACACGCCTTGGCCAGGGGCACCGCGGTGGCCTTCGAGACGAACGGCACGGTGCGGCTGGCGCGCGGGTTGGCCTCGAGCACGTAGAGCACATCGTCCTTGACCGCGTACTGCACATTGAGCAGGCCCACCACGCCGATGCCGTGGGCAATCGCTTCGGTGGCCCGCCGCACGGCCTCGATGTCGCTGCGGCCCAACGTCACCGGTGGCAGCGCGCACGCGGAGTCACCGGAGTGGATACCGGCTTCCTCGATGTGCTCCATGATGCCGCCGATGTAGACCTCGGTCCCGTCGCACAGCGCGTCGACGTCGATCTCGATGGCGTCCTCGAGGAACCGGTCCACCAGCACGGGATGTTCGGGCGAGAGTTCGGTGGCCCTGGTGATGTAGCCGTGCAGCGTCTCGTCGTCATAGACGATCTCCATGCCGCGACCGCCGAGGACGTAGGAGGGCCGCACCAGCACGGGGTAGCCGATGTCGGCGGCGATGCGCCGCGCCTGGTCGAAGCTGGTGGCCAGGCCGAACTTCGGGGCGGGTAGGCCTGCATTGGTCAGCACCTCGCCGAATGCGCCGCGATCCTCGGCCAGGTCGATCGCCTTGGGGCTCGTACCGACGATCGGCACGCCCGCGTTCTGCAGGCGTTCGGCCAGTCCGAGCGGTGTCTGGCCGCCGAGCTGCACGATGACGCCGACGACACCGGGACCGCCTGCGCCGGAGACGGATTCGGCGTAGTACACCTCGAGCACGTCCTCGAAGGTGAGCGGTTCGAAGTAGAGCCGGTCGGCGGTGTCGTAGTCGGTGGACACCGTCTCGGGGTTGCAGTTGACCATGACCGTCTCGAAGCCGGCCTGGCTCAACGTCGTTGCGGCGTGCACGCAGCTGTAGTCGAACTCGATGCCTTGGCCGATGCGGTTGGGGCCCGAGCCGAGGATCAGCACCTTGGGCCGCTCGGTCTGCGGGGCCACCTCCGTCTCGGCGGCGGGGTCGAGCTCGTAGCTGCTGTAGTGGTACGGGGTCTTGGCCTCGAACTCGGCGGCACACGTGTCGACGGTCTTGAACACCGGGTGGATGCCGAGTCGCTGGCGCAGTGCCCGCACGCCGACCTCACCGGCGAGTTCGGGTCGCAACGCGGCGATCTGGCGGTCGGACAGCCCGTGGTACTTGGCGCGCCGCAGCAGGTCGGCGTCGAGCACCGGCGCATCGACGATCTCGGCGCGCAGCGCGACCAGCCCGGCGATCTGCTCGACGAACCACGGGTCGACGCCGGAGGCCTGAGACACCTGCTCGACGGTCGCGCCCTTGCGCAGCACCAGCTCCAGGTCGTACAGGCGCCCGTCCGATGGTGTGCTCAGCCGCTCCAGCAACTCGTCGACGGTGACCGTGTCCTCGTCGGGGTCGGCTTTGGTCCAAAACCCGGCGCGGCCGGACTCCAGTGAGCGCATCACCTTGCCGAGCGCCTCGATGAAGTTGCGCCCCAACGACATCGCCTCGCCGACCGACTTCATGGTGGTGGTCAGCGTGCCGTCGGCGCCGGGGAACTTCTCGAACGCGAAACGCGGGGCCTTGACGACGACGTAGTCGAGCGTCGGCTCGAAACAGGCCGGGGTCTCCTTGGTGATGTCGTTGACGATTTCGTCGAGCGTGTAGCCGATGGCCAGCTTCGCCGCGATCTTGGCGATCGGGAACCCGGTGGCCTTCGACGCGAGCGCGCTCGACCGCGACACTCGCGGGTTCATCTCGATCACGATCAGGCGCCCGTCGGCCGGGTTGACGGCGAACTGAATGTTGCAGCCGCCGGTGTCGACGCCGACCTCGCGCAGGATCGCGATGCCCAGATCGCGCATGATCTGGTACTCGCGGTCGGTGAGCGTCATGGCCGGCGCGACGGTGACCGAGTCGCCGGTGTGCACACCCATCGGGTCGAAGTTCTCGATCGAGCACACCACCACCACGTTGTCGCGGCCATCGCGCATCAACTCGAGTTCGTATTCCTTCCAGCCGAAGATCGACTCCTCGATGAGCACGTTGGCGCTCGGCGAAGCGGCGAGCCCGTCGCCGGCCATCCGGTCGACGTCCTCGGCGGAGTACGCCATGCCCGAGCCCAACCCCCCCATCGTGAAGGAGGGGCGCACCACCACCGGCAGGCCGAGGTCCTCGACCGTTTCGCGTACCTCGTCCATGGTGAAACAGACTCGGGAGCGGGCGGATTCGCCGCCGACCTTGGCGACGATGTCCTTGAACCGCTGCCGGTCCTCGCCGCGTTGGATGGCCTCGAAGTCCGCGCCGATCAGCTCCACCCCGTGCTTGGCCAGCGCTCCCGACTCCGACAGCGCGACCGCGGTGTTCAGCGCCGTCTGGCCGCCCAGTGTGGCCAGCAGGCCGTCGATCTTGTTGCCGCGCTCGGCCTGCTGCACGATCACCCGCTCGACGAACGCCGGCGTGATCGGCTCCACGTAAGTGTGGTCGGCGTACTCGGGGTCGGTCATGATCGTCGCCGGGTTCGAGTTGATCAGGCTGACCTGCAACCCCTCGGCGCGCAACACCCGGCACGCCTGGGTGCCGGAGTAGTCGAACTCGGCGGCCTGACCGATCACGATCGGCCCGGAGCCGATCACCAGGACGTGGTTCAGGTCGCTCCGCTTGGGCATTACCCCATCCCTCTTCCACCGCGAGTGACCGTGTTTGCGCACGACACGCCGCGCAAATTTGTACAACAGCGGTCGCTCACCGCGGACGACGTCACTTATTCTCCCCTGCCATCAGGTCGACGAACTGGTCGAACAGATAGTTCGCATCGTGCGGTCCCGCGGCGGCCTCCGGGTGATACTGCACCGAAAAGGCCAGCCCGCTGACGAGTTTGATGCCCTCCACGACACCGTCGTTGGCGCAGGTGTGGCTGACGATCGCCTCGCCGAACGGGGTGTCGAAGCGCTCCCCGGCCTCGCCCTCGAGGGCGAAACCGTGGTTCTGCGCGGTGATCGCGACCGTGCCGGTCTGGTGATCGATCACCGGCACGTTGATCCCGCGGTGGCCGAACACCATCTTGTACGTCGAGCGTCCCAGCGCACGGCCCAGGATCTGATTGCCGAAACAGATGCCGAATAGCGGAATGCCCGCGCCGAGCACCTCCCGGGTGACGGCCACGATGTGGTCGGCGGTGGCGGGGTCGCCGGGGCCGTTGGACAAGAACACACCGTCGGGTTTCAGGTCGGCGATCTGCTCATAGGTCGTCGACGCGGGCAGCACGTGGCTGCAGATACCGCGCCTGGCGAAATTGCGGGGGGTGTTCGTCTTGATGCCGAGGTCGATCGCGGCCACCGTGAACCGTTGCGGCCCTTCGGGTTCCACCACATAAGTGGCGTCGGTGCTGACCTCGCCCGCCAGGTTCGCGCCGAGCATGCCGGGCTGACTGCGCACCCGCTCGAGCAGTTCGTCGGGGTCGGCCAGCGCCGGTCCGGAGAACAACCCGGCCCGCATCGAGCCCCGACTGCGCAAGTGGCGCACCACCGCGCGCGTGTCGATGCCTGCGATGCCGACGATGCCCTGGCGTTCGAGTTCCTCGTCGAGCGTGCCGGTGGCCCGCCAGTTCGAGGCCCGCGGCGAGGGATCGCGCACCGCGTAGCCGGCCACCCAGATCTTGTCGCCACGGCTCTCGGCGTCCTCGTGGTTCCATCCGGTGTTGCCGATCTGCGGTGCCGTCGCGACCACGATCTGACCGTGGTAACTCGGATCGGTGAGCGTCTCCTGATAGCCCGACATTCCGGTGGAGAACACCGCCTCGCCGAGCGCCTGCCCGACCGCGCCGAATGTCGTACCCGTGAAGACGCGGCCGTCCTCAAGCACCAACAGTGCCTTCTGCTCTTCGCGACGAGCGCTCATCGCCGCCTTGTCGGTTCCTCTCACACCGCCTCCTGTTCCACCCAGTGCGAGTACTCGCGGCGGTCATTGGCGCGGAACCCCGTATCGATTTCGGTGCCCGACGGCAGTCGCCACCGGATCGCCAGAATGCCTTCGTGCGTCATCGCCTTGCCCGCGATCCCCCGCTCGGTGCGGATTTCGATGATCGCCTCGTCGGGGATCCAGATCGGCAGGGCACCGCTGCGCTGCAACATGATTCCTTCGGGGTAGCGGGTCAGCACGGCCTTGGCGCGGAAGCCCAGGTCGCCGACCACGATTCGGTCGTTCCAATGGGGGGCCAGCGTGCTGCCGACGTACAGGCCCTTGGTGGCGGACACGATCGCGGGCCCGACCGTGTCGGGAAGCGCGGGCAGTGTGCCGATCAGTTCGGCCTGACGTTCGGCGCGGCGGCGCCATCCCCGGATCATCGCCTGGATCAGCACCGCGATGAGCACGGCCACGACGGCGGCCATGATCAGCGATCCGACGAGCGTGGCGGTATTCATGCCGGACACTTCCCATCGCGCGCAGTCACCTTGCCGCGCAACAACGTCAGCGTCACTGCCCCGGGCAGTTCGAGCGCCTCATAGGGGGTGTTGGCCGAGCGGCTGGCCAGCGCGGAACCCTCGACCGTCCACGTCGAGTCCGGGTCGACCACCGTCAGGTTGGCCGGCTCGCCGATCTCCAGTGGCCTTCCCTGATCGGGCAGCCCGACTATTTCGGCGGGCCGCTCGCTCATCACCCGCGCGACGTCCCGCCAGCTCAGCAGCCCCGGGCGCACCATCGTCTCGACCACCACCGACAGCGCGGTCTGCAATCCGAGCATGCCGGGGCGGGCGACGGAGAACTCGCAGCACTTCTCGTGCTCGGCGTGCGGGGCGTGATCGGTGGCCACACAGTCGATGATCCCGTCCGCCAGCGCCTGGCGCAGCGCCCGCGCGTCCGAGGCCTCACGCAGCGGCGGGTTGACCCGGTAGCGCCCGTCGTAGGTGGCCAGCCGCTCGTCGTCGAGCAGCAGGTGGTGTGGGGTCACCTCCGCTGTGATCGAGATCCCCTGTGATTTCGCCCATCGCACGATCTCGACCGTGCCCGAGGTGGACGCATGGCAGATGTGGACCGGCGCACCGGCGTCGCGTGCCAGCAGCGCATCGCGCGCGACGATCGACTCCTCGGCCGCGCGCGGCCACCCGGCGAGGCCCAGCCGCGCGGCGTTGGGACCTTCGTGGGCAACGGCGCCGAGCGTGAGCCGGGGCTCCTCGGCGTGCTGGGCGATCAACACGCCGAGCCCGGTGGCGTATTCGAGCGCGCGGCGCATGATCAGCGGATCGTGCACGCAGATGCCGTCGTCGGAAAACATCCGCACCTGCGCGGCACCGCCTGCCATCATCCCCATCTCGGTGAGCTGGGCACCCGCCAGGCCGACGGTGACCGCGCCGACGGGGTGCACGTCGACCAGACCCACCTGCTGACCTCGCTGCCAGACATGGTCGGTCACCACGGGGCTGTCGGCGACGGGGGTGGTGTTGGCCATGGCGAACACCGCGGTGTACCCGCCCAGAGCCGCTGCGGCCGAGCCGGTTTCGATGTCCTCGGCGTACTCGCGGCCGGGCTCGCGCAGGTGGGTGTGCAGGTCGACGAAACCGGGGAGCAGCACCCGGTCGGTGGCGTCGATGACCTCGGAGGCCTTCTCGAGGCCGCCGGACTCCGCCAGGTCCGCGCCGATGTCGGCGATCTGCCCGTCATCCACGAACACGTCGACGCGGTCGCCCTCGCCGTAGAGCCGGACCCCTCGTATCAGCACGCTCATACGCTGATCGCCTCTTTCTCGGCACCCACCAACAGGTGGAACAGCACCGCCATCCGGATATGCACGCCGTTAGAAACTTGTTGCAGCACAGCCGATTGCGACGAGTCGGCGACGGAGAACGCGATCTCCATACCGCGGACCATCGGCCCCGGGTGCAGCACCACCGCATTACCCGAAAGCAGCGCCTGGCGCTTCTCGGACAAGCCGTAGAGAACCGAGTACTCCCTGGCCGACGGGAAGAATCCGCCGTTCATGCGCTCGGCCTGCACCCTCAACATCAGCACCGCGTCGGCCAGCGGCAGTTCGGCGTCGAGGTCGTGCGAGACGGTCACCGGCCAACCGGCGACCCCGACCGGCAGCAGCGTCGGCGGCGCGACCAACACCACCTCCGCGCCGAGGGTGTGCAGCAGAAGCACATTCGAGCGGGCCACCCGGCTGTGCAGGACATCGCCGACGATGACCACCCGCTTGCCCTCGATGTCGCCGAGGCGCTGGCGGATGGTCAACGCGTCGAGCAGCGCCTGGGTGGGGTGCTCGTGGGTGCCGTCGCCGGCGTTGATGACCGCAGGACCGTGCCCGTCCTCGGTGGCCGTCCACTCCGCGAGTTGCTGCGGCGCTCCCGAGGCGGGGTGGCGCAGGATCAGCGCGTCGGCTCCGGCGGCGCGCAGCGTCAACGCGGTGTCGCGCAGCGACTCCCCCTTGGACACCGACGACCCCGAGGCGCTGACGTTGATCACGTCGGCGCTCATCCACTTGCCCGCGACCTCGAAGGAGACCCGGGTGCGGGTCGAGTTCTCGTAGAACATCGTGATGATCGTGCGCCCACGCAGGGTGGGCAGCTTCTTGACCTCGCGGCCGAGCAGGGCCTGGCTGAAACGGTCGGCGTTGTCGAGGATCGCTAGCGCGTCGTCGCGCGACAGATCCGCCGCCGAGAGCAGATGTTTCACCTGATCGGACCTCCGTACGGCGCGATGGACACACGGTCGTGGCCATCGTCTTCGGCCAACCGGACCTTGACGTTCTCGCTTCGGGACGTGGGCACGTTTTTGCCCACGTAGTCGGCACGCAGCGGCAGCTCTCGGTGGCCGCGGTCGACGAGGACCGCCAGCTGCACCGCCTTCGGTCTGCCGATGTCACGCAGCGCGTCCAGGGCCGCGCGCACCGAGCGGCCGGTGTAGAGCACGTCGTCGACGAGGATGACGAGCGACTGATCGACACCGCCCTCGGGTATCGAGGTCTCCTCCAGGGCTCGGGGCGGCTTGAAGTCGAGGTCGTCGCGGTACAGCGTGTTGTCCAACGCGCCGTGCGGCACGACGACGCCGGAGAACTCCTTGATTTTCTCGGCGAGTCGGGTGGCCAACGTCACGCCCCGGGTCGGGATGCCAAGCAGGACGACGCGGGGAGCCGTGGCGTCATCGGGGGAACCGTCGAGTGCGGTCTTCTCGATGATCTGATGGGCGATACGGGAAATGGTGCGGCCGACGTCCGCTGCGGACATCAGCTCCCGGTCGGTGCCCGACGAGCCTTCATGCGCGCCCAAGCGACTCTGACCTCCTTCTCCGCCTCTCTGGACGGCTCCTTAAAGGACGTCGAAACTGCGGGGAAGCTTAGCACCCGGACGACGGCGGTCCGTTCGCGCCACGAAGGCGACTGCCCACACCACCGTGTCAGTAGGCTTGCCGCGATGAAACTCGACGGCAACCACGCGTCCATCCGCGAGGCGATCGACGCCGGGCTCCTCGCCGGGGCGGTGACCCTCGTGTGGCACGCCGGTGAAGTGGTTCAGGTCAACGAGTTGGGGCACCGCGACGTCGACGCCGGGCTGCCGATGCAGCGCGACACGATCTTCCGCATCGCCTCGATGACCAAGCCGGTGACGGTCGCGGCCGCGATGAGCCTTCTCGAGGAGGGCCGCTTCGCGCTCACCGACCCGATCGCCACGTGGGTGCCCGAACTCGCCGACATGCAGGTGCTCGTCGACCCGCGGGGTGAGCTCGACAAGACCACGCCTGCCCGGCGTCTCATCACGTTCGACGACCTGATGACCCACCGCAGCGGCCTGGCCTATGCCTTCTCGGTGTTGGGTCCGTTGAGCCGCGCCTACGGCCGGATGTCGTTCCGCCAGGATCAGGACCGCTGGCTGGCCGAGCTGGCCGCCCTACCGCTGGCGCACCAGCCCGGCGACCGGCTCACCTACAGCCACGCCACCGACGTGCTTGGGATCGCGATATCGCGAATCGAGAACAAGCCGTTGGCCGACATCTTGCGCGAACGGATCTTCGAACCCTTACAGATGCCCGACACCGGGTTCTCGGTGGGCACGTCGCGACGACACCGCGCCGCGACGATGTACAAGCTCGACCAGAACAACACCCTGCAGCACGACGTGATGGGACCCGCACCGATCACCGATCCGCCGTTCTGCACCGGCGGTGCCGGATTGTGGTCGACGGTCGATGACTACTTGCGCTTTGCGCAGATGCTGTTGGCCGGTGGGACGCTGGACGGTGTCCGGGTGCTGTCAGAGGAATCCGTGCGGCTGATGCGCACCGACCGCCTGACCGACGAGCAGAAGCGCCAGGATTTCCTCGGCGCCCCGTTCTGGGTGGGCCGCGGGTTCGGGCTGAACCTGTCGGTGGTGACCGATCCGGCGAAATCCCGTCCGTTGTTCGGCCCCGGCGGACTCGGCACATTCAGTTGGCCCGGTGCGTACGGCACATGGTGGCAGGCCGACCCGTCGGCCGATCTGATCCTGATCTACCTGGTCCAGAACCTGCCCGATCTCAACGTCGACATGGCCGCGATCGCGGGCAACACATCGCTGGCCAAGCTGCAGAGCGCTCAGCCGAAATTCGTCCGCCGGACCTACCAGGCACTCGACATCTGAGCGTTTAGTCTGGCGGCATGACCCAGCCGACCGTCCTGATCAGTGGTGCCGGGATCGCCGGGCCGTCGTTGGCGTTCTGGTTGACCCGCAACGGATATCGCGTTGTCGTCGTGGAGATCGCACCGGGCGTGCGGCCCGGCGGCCAGACGGTCGATCTGCGCGGCGCGGGCGGCGACGTCGTCGAGCGGATGGGGCTGATCGACCAGATGCGGGCCCGCGCACTCGAACAGCGCGGTGCGGCCTGGGTGCGTTCCGACGGCAGCAGACGTGCCGAGATGCCGGTGACCGCGTTCGACGGCAACGGTCTGGTGTCGAAGTTGGAGATCCTGCGCGGCGATCTGGTGGACGTGCTCTACCAGGCCACCCGCGACTCCGTCGAATACCGTTTCGGACAACGGGTCTCGGAACTTCGCGAAGTCGACGCGGGAATCGAGGCGACACTGGCCGGCGGCACCGTGCTGCACGCCGACCTCGTCGTCGGCGCCGACGGTCCGCATTCGGCGGTGCGCCGCCTGGCCTTCGGCCCCGAGGAACAGTTCGTCAAGCCGATCGGCGGATACAACGCGTGGTTCTCCGCGCCCGACAGCGTCGGACTCGACGGCTGGTATCTGCTCTACCAGGCCCCCGGCGGCCTCAACGCCTCGATGCGGCCCTCCCACGATCCCGCAATCGCCAAGGCCGGCCTGGCTTTTCGGTCTGAGCCGATTGAGTACGACCGGCACGACCCCGACCAACAGCGCCGGATCCTCGCCGAGCGGTTCGCAGGCGCCGGGTGGGAGTGCGACGCGCTGCTGGCCGCCGCCGACCAAGCCGACGACTTCTACTTCGATTCCTTCGCCCAGATCCACATGCCGTCCTGGTCGACGGGACGCGTCACCCTGGTCGGCGATGCCGGATACTGCGCATCGCCGCTGTCGGGTATGGGCACGAGCCTCGCGCTCGTCGGCGCCTATCTCCTCGCGGGTGAACTGGGCCCGGCGAAGTCGTTCGAGGCCGACGGCATCGCCGAGGCGCTGGCGCGGTACGAGTCGCGGATGCGCCCGTACGTCGACACCTGCCAGAAGTTGAACAACACCATCGACCGGTACGCACCGATGAAGGAGTCCGACATTGCGGTCAACGCGGCGGTGATGAAGTGGATGCAGCGCTGGCCGTTTCGACCGGTGGCCGCACGGCTGTGGTTCACGACGGCCGATTCGATCGCGTTGCCGGACTATCCGGCCATGGTGGGCAACTGAACTCCACGCGCTACTGCATGCTGCGCGAGAGGACGCGCCCGAACTGCAGCAGCCGCTGCATCTGCGCGAGCCCGCCGTTGTCGACGGACTTGTAGTAGCGGAACGACTCGCAGTAGACGTCGGATTCGATGGCGGACTTCTGTTGTGCGCGGGTGATCAGTTGGGTGTACATCCGCAACCTGACCTCCGACAGGCGCCGGGTGCCGTCGTCAAGCACCTCGTACTCGGTAGTCAGCACGTGATCGGTGATCGTCGACAACAGGATCGTGCGCACCGAGGCGTTGAGCACGCGACGGTCGCGGTCGGTCGACGACATCTCGTCGTCGCCGCGCCACATGATCAGCCGGTGCCCGTCGGTGAGGACGACCTCCTGCCAGAGGGATTGGTCCTCCTCGCCCCACGGCTCGTCGATGTAGCCGCGCGA
This sequence comes from Mycobacterium sp. 852002-51152_SCH6134967, assembly GCF_001667105.1. Classification (NCBI taxonomy): domain Bacteria; kingdom Bacillati; phylum Actinomycetota; class Actinomycetes; order Mycobacteriales; family Mycobacteriaceae; genus Mycobacterium; species Mycobacterium sp. 852002-51152_SCH6134967. Next base: position 21,784 of record NZ_LZIK01000012.1, read on the forward strand.
CATGATGAACGACTTGATGATCGGCAGGTCCACCACCGACCGCAGTTGGTCGAGCGCGAGTTCGGGATCGCGTAGATACACCCTGGCCGCTTCGTCGACGCTGGAGTACGGCGCCCAGTCCTGCGGTGTGGGCATCGCCTATCCGCCGCTCCCCTCTCCCCGCACGGCCGCAGCGGCGGCACGAATCTGTGGCGTCACGAGCATCACCTGACCCAGCACTCCGTTGACGAAACCCGGTGAGTCGTCGGTGGATAACTGTTTGGCGAGTTCGACCGCCTCGTCGACGGCCACCGGTTCGGGGACGTCCTCGGCGTGCAGCAGTTCCCACACCGCGACCCGCAGGATCGCGCGATCGACGGCGGGCAGCCGCTCGAGCGTCCAGCCCTGCAGATGGGAGGCGATCAGATCGTCGATGTGTGCGGCGTGCTCCGTCACACCACGGGCCACCGTCACCGTGTAGGGGTTGAGCGGAGATACGTCGGACTGGTTCTCGGCCAACGCATTTCGTGCATCGGCGACCTCGGCTGAGGTGAGCCCGCGCGCTTCGGCTTCGAAGAGCAGGTCGACGGCGCGCTTGCGTGCCTGATGCCTGCCCCGATCGCCTTTCCGGTCAGGCATTCACCCGACCCAGGTAGCTGCCGTCGCGCGAATCGATCTTCAGCTTGTCGCCGGTGTTGATGAACAGCGGCACCTGGATCTCGGCACCGGTCTCGACGGTCGCGGGTTTGGTGCCCGCGCTGGAGCGGTCACCCTGCAGGCCCGGCTCGGTGTGGGTCACCTCGAGTTCGACGGTCACGGGCAACTCGAGGTAGAGCGGATTGCCGTCATGGAAGGCGATCTGCACCGGCATGCTCTCCAGCAGGAACCCGGCCGCGCGGCCGACGAGCGACTCGGGCAGCGGATGCTGCTCGTAGTCCTCGGAATCCATGAACACGAAATCCGAACCGTCGCGGTACAGGTAGGTCGCGTCGCGCCGGTCGACCGTCGCGGTCTCGACCTTCACCCCGGCGTTGTAGGTCTTGTCCACGGTCTTGCCCGAGACGACATTCTTGAGCTTGGTGCGCACGAAGGCCGGTCCCTTGCCCGGTTTGACGTGCTGGAACTCGATGATCTGCCAGAGTTGGCCATCGATCACCAGGACGAGCCCGTTCTTGAAGTCGGCGGTCGTTGCCACGTTGGTAGTACTCCTTGTCAGAGGATGGCCAGTTCCTTAGGGAACCGGGTGAGCAAGTCTGCTGTCTGATGTCGCCGGCTACCCGGCTCCACGGTCTGATGTCGCCGGCTACCCGGCTCCACGGTCTGATGTCGCCGGCTACCCGGCTCCGAAGCGCCGTCCCCGACGACGAGCGTGTCCTCGATGCGGACACCGCCACGGTCGGGCAGATAGACACCGGGCTCCACGGTCACCGCGGAGCCAGCAAGCAGTGTACCGACGGACGCCCCGCTGATTCCTGGCGCTTCGTGGATCTGCAGCCCCACGCCGTGGCCGAGGCCGTGGGTGAAGTTCTCGACGTAGCCGGCGTCGGCGATGACCTGCCGCGATGCCGCGTCGACGTCCTTGCACGCGACTCCGGGCGCCAGCGCCTCCCGGCCCGCCTTCTGCGCGGCCGAGACCAACGCATAGATCTCGTGTTGCCAGTCTGCGATCGGCGCGAGCACGAAGGTCCTGGTCATGTCCGAGTGGTAGCCGCTCACCAAGGCACCGAAATCGATCTTGACGAAATCGCCGGCCGCCAGCACGGCATCGGTGGGCCGGTGATGCGGAATCGCCGAGTTCGGTCCGGCCGCCACGATCGTCTCGAACGACGGTCCGTCCGCGCCGTGTTCGAGCATTAGCCACTCCAGTTCGCGGGCGACCTCCTTCTCACTGCGCCCGGCCCGCAGCCCACCCCGGTCGACCAGATCCCGCAGTGCCGCGTCGGCGGCCTCGCACGCCAGCCGCAGCAACGCGACCTCGCCGGCGTCCTTGACTTCGCGCAGCGCTTCGACGGTCCCGGCCGCGCGCACCAGTTCGGTCCGCTCGCCGGCGGCCTTCTCCAGAACTGAAAAAGCATCGACGGTCACCACATGGCTCTCGAAGCCGAGCCGGCGCACGCCGTCGGCGGCGGCACGACCCGCCAGATGCGGTCCGCACGCCCGCTCGATGACGATCTCGGCGTCGGGCGCCTGCTGCCCTGCCTGCGTGCGATAGCGCCCGTCGGTTGCCAGCACCGGCGTTTCGTCGTCCGCCTTGATCAGCAGGGCGGCGTTGGAGCCGGTGAACCCGCTCAGATAGCGCACGTTGACCAGGTCCGATACCAACATGGCATCGATTTCGGATTTGGCCAGCCGCTCGCGCAGCCGGTCCCGGCGCTGTGAAATAGTCACGGTCGATGACGCTACTCGCTAAGGTGAGGCCCCATGAGTAAGTGGTTGCTGCGCGGACTGGTGTTCGCGACCCTGATGGTGATCGTGCGATTGCTGCAGGGCGCGCTGATCAACGCGTGGGAAACCAAGGCCGGATTGATCAGCGTCGTGCTGGTCGTTCTGTTCGCCGTTGCGGTGTTCATCTGGGGGTTCGTCGACGGCCGCGCCGACGCCCGCGCCAACCCGGACCCGGACCGCCGCGGAGACCTGGCGATGATCTGGCTGCTGGCCGGCCTGTTCGCCGGGATCGTCAGCGGTGCGGTGGCCTGGTTCATCTCGCTGTTCTACAAGGCGCTCTACGTCGAGGCGCTCGTCAATGAGCTCACCACCTTCGCGGCGTTCACCGCGCTGCTGGTGTTCCTGATGGCGCTCGCCGGGGTGGCCCTCGGCCGCTGGCTCGTCGACCGCAAGGCCGACCAGACCCCGCACCTGCACCGCGCCGGTGAGGACGACCGCGCGGACACCGACGTTTTCGCCGCCGTCAGCCAACCGGGTACCGACGAGACCACCCAGAGCGCGCCCCGAGACGACCGGGTCTAGCTGTAGGCCCAGCGCTCCGTGAACCCGGACGAGTTCTGCACGTCCGACCAATGGAGCGTGCTGTCGTCCGCGTCGTCGAACTCCCAACTGGCCGGGGTCCTCGGCGGCTTCCTGATCACCGCGATCGCCCTGCTGTTCGACAAGAACAGCCGCGAAGGCGTGCACACCCTTGCGCTGTTCTCCTCGGCCGTCCTAGTCCTGATGCTCGACAGCTTCCTTTTCAGCTTGATCACCGGAACCCAGGTGCCCGACGGAGCGCGCCGGGCCACCTGCGCGATCGCCTGGACTCAGGGTGCGGTGTCGACCGGGATGCTGGCCGCGGGGGCGGCGGCGTTGTTCGGCGGGCTCGGCTGGATGCTGGCCAGCCACGCCGTCAACAAGGTGAGCGACCAGGACCCCGCCGACGTGCGCGCGTACTGCTTCCTTGCCGAGCTCGGCGGTTGGCTGACATTCGCGGCCGCGATGACGGCGACGCTGATCGTGTCCGAGACCTCGATCGACTACCTGCGCTTCATGTGGGGGCACCGGCCCGCGGTGTGGGTCGAGGGCACCATCGTCGTCGCGGCCGCGGCATTCGTCATCGCCGACTTCGTGCTGGTGTACCTGCGCACCCGGACGTTGCGGAAGTCGTTGGCCGACACCGCCGAACCGACGCTCCTCGAGCTTCGGTCGATCAAGTTCGCCACCATCGGCACCGTGGTGCTGGCGATCATCGGGTCCTGGCTCGCGGTCAGCCTGGCCCGCATCCCCGAGGCCTGGCTCACGGCGCCGAACCCCATGATCGTCATCTGCGTGCTGGTGCTCACGCTGGTGCTGCCGACGGTGATCTCGACGGCGATCTGCTACTCGGTGGCCAGCACCGACGGACAGCGGATCGGCCGAGGCCCGGCGAACCGCCAAGCTCGTCGTTTATCCCGGTAAGGGGGTCCCGGCGCGATACTCTTGACCCGTTCTGGGGCAGGAGGAGCCGGTGGGCCCTGGCGGAAGCGGTCTGCGGATCGATGACTTGCTGGACCGGGCGGTGCGCGCCATCAACCGCGGTGACCGCGCGACGGCTACCGCCCTGGCCGGTCAGGTGCTGCTGGTCGACCACGGTAACCCTGACGCGGAAGACCTTCTCGCCGCGTCGACGAACCACGGCGAAATCCGTCGACTGACCTTGATGTTCGTCGACCTGGTCGACTCGACGGTGTTGTCCACCCGCGTCGAGCCGGAGACGTACCGTGCCTTGGTGGGTCGCTACCGCGACGAAGTGGTCCGGTTGGTCAACCACTACGAGGGCCACATCAGCTCGACCAAGGGCGACGGCCTGCTGGTGATGTTCGGTCATCCCAAGGCACATGAGGACGACGCACGGCGTGCGGTCACCGCGGGACTGGACATCACGCGGGCGGTCAGCCGACTCGGCGAGCGGACACAGCGCAGGTTCGGCCTGGCGCTGAACGTGCGCGTCGGCGTCCATCGGGGGGTGATCTACCTCGATCCCGCCGAGGACGACGTGTACGGGTTTGCCGCCAACCTCGTGCAACGAATTCAGTCGTTGGCCGAACCGGGCTCGGTGGCGGTATCGGATGCGGTTGCCGCGCTTGTGTGTAACGCATTCGAACTCGCCGCCTGTGCACCGGCCCGCGTGAAAGGCGTGGAGGAACCGGTCTCCTATCACCGCGTGCTCGCGGAACGGTCACAGGCGCTCTCATCGCGAGCGGTGCCGCTGGTCGGCCGTGAGCAGGAACGTGCGTGGCTGGAGCAGGCGTGGCAGGAGACTCGACAAGGGCGCTCGACCCGTCCTGGCGTGGCGTTCCACGGCGAGCCAGGCATCGGTAAGACGAGGCTGGCGCATGCGGCTGCCGAACTCGCCGAGGACACGGGAGGAGCCGTCGTCGAGCTCTCGGGTTCGCCTCTGCATGCCGACACTGGCCTGTACCCCGTGCGCAGGCTGTTGGAACACCGTTGCGGGATCACGAGATTCACCGACGGCGCGGAGCGGCTACGCCTGCTCGAGGCGGAGCTACAAGCTCGCGCCCTGGATCCAGGATCGACGATGCCGCTCCTGGCGCCGATCCTGGGCGTGGGACCCGAACACGGCTACCACCCGGCCGCAGCGGAAGGCCGCACACTGTACGAGTCGATCGGCGCGGCGGCGCACCGCTACGTGTCGGCGTGCCTGGGCGGGCGCGCCGGTCTCGTCATCGCCGAGGACGTGCACTGGTTCGACCCGTCGACGATAGAACTACTCAACTCGATACTCAGCTCAGCGGACGGGGAGCTGATGGTCGTGCTGACCGGACGCGACGGACCGTGGCTGGAAATCGACTGGCCGATAACCTATTTCGAGCTCAGAGCGTTTTCCGACAAGGAGTCCGACGCGCTGATCGACACCCTGAATCCCACCGTGAGCGATACGCAGCGGGCCGCAGTGCGCCACCGCTGCGATGGGATCCCGTTCTACATCGAGCATGTCGTGGCGGGGTTGAACGGGTCGGGGCGCGACGAGCAGGTGCCCGAGGCGCTCTATGAACCGCTGTTGGCCCGCCTGCACACTCGTAGGGACGTCGTGCCCGTGGTCGAGGCGGCGGCCGTCATCGGGCGCAGTGGTGATCTCGCGCTACTGCGATCGGTGAGTACGAGCGAAGCCGAAATCGATCCCGTCGTGGACCAACTGGTGCAGGCTCGAGTTTTCGAGCCGACCCGCGACGAACGTTGGCAGTTCCGCCACGAATTGTTGCGCGAGCTTGCCCTCGAACTTGCACCACCCAGCTTGCAGCGGGAACTGCATGCGCGCGTCGCGCACGCCCTGGTGCACGGCGCGGGCGGAGCCGAACCCGATTGGCGTGTGGTGGCACGCCATTACGACGCGGCGGAGCGGTTCGACGACGCGGTCGCCGCCTACCGGAAAGCCTGTGTCGACGCCCGACGTCGCGGCGCCGCGATGGAGGCATACGGATACCTGACCAACGCGCTCGATCGGCTTGCCCGCTGCGAACCGGGGCCCCGGCGCGACGGGACGGAGATCGCGATCCGGCTGGAACGGGGGTTCCTGATCGGGGCTGCACACGGCAGCATGAGCGGCGAGGGCCCCGCGGATTTCGAGCAGTGTCTGCAGATGACCGCCTCCGGCGGCTACGACGACGAACTCTACGCGACACTGACCGCCCTGCTGAGCTACTACGTTCCTCGCGCCGATCTGCGGCGGGCACACGCGCTGCTGGACTCGATGGGCGGCCGGATCACCCGGGATCGACCCTGGAGTCACGCGGCGATCCAGTCGTCATTGGGTTCTGTCACTTGGCTGGAGGGTGACTTCATGACCGCGCGCGGGCACCTGCAGCAGGCACTCGACAGTCTCACCGCCGTCCAGCCCCGCGATCCGGACACCGCGTGGTGGGGCAACACCGATCCGATCTCCGGAGCGCTCACGTATCTGGCGATGACGGACGTGCTCGACGGCGAACTCGATCGGGCCAGGGCGAAGCTGGCCGAGTCGGTACGCCATTGCGAGAGCCTGGGATTCCCGCTGAACGCATTCAATCGTGCGCACACGTATTTCACGCAGGTGTGGGTGGCAATGGAGGCCGGCCAACTGGGGGACGCCGCCGTCCTCGCCGTCGAGATGCGCCGCTTCACAGAAGAATCCGGCCTCGATTTGTGGCGCATGGTCGCCGCGGCGCAGCACAACACCGTCAAAGGGTTGGCCGCGCTCGGAGCCGGCGCCGACCCCGAGACGCTGACAGTGCGGGCGCAGAAAATCGCGCGGTTCGTCGACGGTTCGCGAATGATGCAGCTCAACGTCTACCTCACCTACCACGACGGAGTCATCGGCCGCCTGTTGTGCGCTGCCGGAAGACACGACCAGGCGCGCGAGCGGTTGGACATGTCGCTTCACCACGCAAAGGACACCGGTATGCGCTTCAATGACGCCGAGTTGATCAGGGTGCGCGCGCACACCCTGACCGACCTGCAAGCCCGCCGGGACACCCTGGCCGCCGCACTCGACCTCGCCCACAGTCAGGCCGCGCCCTTGTTCGAAATGCGCTGTCTGCTCGACACCTTCGATATCGACGGCGACGCAGTCCGGCCGAAATTGGCTGACGCCGTGTGCCGCTTTGCCGGCGATGCACGGTGGCCTGAAGTCGCGCGTGCTGAACAGATACTCGCATGACGTCCGTCGCGGTGCTGGGCGGTGGGGTCGCAGGTCTCACCGCAGCACACGAGCTCGCCGAGCGCGGCTTCGAGGTCACCGTCTACGAGGGCCGACCCGACGCGTTCGGCGGAAAAGCACGCTCGATCCCGGTGTGGGGATCGGGTACCGGTGGCCGGCTCGACCTGCCCGGCGAGCACGGATTCCGGTTCTTTCCCGGCTTCTACAAGCACATTCCCGACACGATGGCACGCATCCCATACGGATCGAAGACCGTCGTCGACCATCTCGTGCCGACGACGCGGATACTCTTGGCCCAGGCAGACGGGCGCCCCGAGCTCGTCGGCATCGCTGAGCAGCCGTCGTCTTTCGACGACTTCGCCGCCACGGCCGCATTCATCCGCAAAGCCGGCAGCAGCCTCGGCATCAGTCCGCCTGAACTCGGCATGTTCCTCGAACGCCTGCTGACACTGATGAGTTCATGTGACGAACGCCGGTACGACCAGTGGGAGAAGACGAGCTGGTGGAAATTCGTCGGCGCCGAGCAGCGGTCCCCGGCCTTCCAGAAATTCCTCGCCGACGGAATGACGCGCACGCTCGTTGCGGCACGTGCACGCGAGTTATCCGCGCGCACAGGAGGTTTGATCCTGTGTCAGCTGCTGTTCGACATCGTACGTGCTGACGGCCGCATGTCTCGCGTGCTCGACGGCCCGACGAGTGAGGTCTGGATCGACCCCTGGACGGCGCATCTGCGCGATCTCGGCGCCGATCTGCGAATCGACTCCAAGGTCACCGCGATCAAGTGCGATGGAGTCCGGGTTACCGGCGTGACCGTCGAATCCACAGCCGGTGCGGAGCCCGTCGTTGCCGACTATTACGTCTCCGCCATCCCCAAAGAACAGCTCGAAAAGCTGGTGTCCCCAGAACTGCGCGCGGCCGACCCGATTCTCGGCAGGCTGCCGCAACTGGTCACCCGCTGGATGAACGGCATCATGTTCTACCTGGACCGTGACGTACCGCTGGAACCGGGCCACGCCATATTCATCGACTCCGAATGGTCGTTGACCGCGATCTCCCAGAAGCAGTTCTGGCCCGACATCGACCTCGAGCGGCGCGGGGACGGCCGTGTGGAGGGCATCCTCTCGGTCGACATCTCCGAATGGCAGCGCCCGGGAAGGGTTTACGGGAAGGTGGCAACCGAGTGCACGCCGGAGGAGATACGTGCTGAGGTGTGGGCCCAAATGGTCGCACACATCGATGACGGATCCCTCGACGAGCAGAATGTGCTCACCTGGTTCCTCGATCCGGCCATCGTCTTCCCGAACCCGACGCCGGCGACCAACCTGGAGCCGCTGTTGATCAACACGGCCGGCTCGTGGGCCAACCGTCCCGAGGCCGCCACCCGGATTCCCAACTTCTTTCTCGCCTCCGACTTCGTTCGTACCTTCACGGATCTGGCCACCATGGAAGGCGCGAACGAGGCCGCGCGGCGTGCGGTCAACGGGATTCTCGACGCCATCGGTTCGGCGGCGCCGCGGTGCACGGTCTGGCCGTTGCAGGAGCCGCGAATATTCGGAGCGGCACGCGCGGCGGACCGGGTGTTGTGGAAGCTGGGCCGACCACCCGTGAACGTCAACACAGAAGGGGGCCTTGCGTCGGCGGGACCGCTCAGCCGCGGACTGGCCGGGCTGCTGCGCCTTTTCGGATAAGGGACCTGGTCCGGTATCGACGGTCCAAGTAGCGCTCGTCCAGCGGGTCGGGTTCGATCGCCGCTTTGTCCAGCGCCTCCAGGTGGGCGGCGATATCTCGGTTCTCGCGCGTGGCGATTGCCGCGATGATGCGGGGTATGAGTTGGAAATACCTGGGCGGATCGAGGTACCAGGCGCTGAGCGCTGCGGCCCAGGCCATCTGGTTCACTTCCTTTTCGCGCGCCTTGTCGGGATTCATTGACAGGTAGATCGCGAACAACCAGCCCGATCTCCGGAACTTGATCAATATCCTGCTGACGAACCCTATCTCGTTCGGTATGGCTCGGCGGATCCATCGCACCGCGGGTGAAAGCCCTTCGGTGACGCGAAGCATGCCACGAATCTGCGTGGACACCAGCGCGTTGATGAGCTGGAAATCGTGCTCGAACGCTTCCATCGAGTTCGGCACCATCTCCGCGGTGGCCAGGCCCAAATCGAAGTTGATGTGGGCGTTCAGTCCGGCCACCATGTGCTGCAGCATCGTCGACTGTCCGAACTCCTGACGGAGGAATGTCACCTCCCAGGGAAGGGTCAACCCGTCGTAATCGTCAGGGCAGAAGTAGGCGTTCAACGCATCGAAGTAGCGCTTCGCGAACACGGCATCGAACTGCTCCATCAGCGGGCGGTCGTAGAACAGGCCCTCGTCGAGGGCGGCGCGAATGGCGACGGTCGACCGCTTGTACAACACCGCGAAGTAGCCGATGGTGCTCTTCTGCCGGACCGCCCAACCGATGATCTGATCGAGATTGCGCACCACATCATCGATGTTCGTGGCCGGTTGCAGGGGCTCCCACGGGACACCCCGAGAAGGGGTTTCCCGGCCGAGCACCGCCGATGGGCCCGGCACCGGTTCATCCTGTAGAGACATTGCCGATGCACCACCTTCGCTAGGAGCCGAACCGCCCGCGGAACGGCAGGCACGACATCACGATGGCACCATTCGATCCTGGTGATGTGAGTAATCGACTACCTGTCTTCCAGGGACGCGAGATAGCGCAGCGCCAACGCGTAACCCTGCACGCCGAGTCCGACGATCACGCCGGTGGCCACCGCGCTCAGGTAAGAGTGGTGCCGGAACTCCTCACGGGCGTGCACGTTCGAGATGTGCACCTCTATCAGCGGCGCACGCAATTCGGTGCAGGCGTCCCGCAGAGCGACCGACGTGTGGGTCAGCGCGCCAGCGTTGATGATCACCGGATCTCCCGCGTCGGCGGCAGCATGGATCCAGCCCAACAAGTCCGCTTCACTATCGCTCTGGCGCACAACGGCTTTGAGGCCAAGCACCTCGGCCTCGCGGTCGATGAGCTCCATCAGCTCGTCGTGGGTGGTGCTGCCGTACACGTCCGGCTCGCGCCGGCCAAGCCGACCGAGGTTGGGACCGTTGAGCACCAGCACGGTCTGGGTCATGACGTCACCGCCCTATTTCTGCGTAGGCTGCCGCCAGGAGTGACGGGTCGGGCCCCTCCAGGCGTCCGGGCTTGCCGAGACCGTCGAGCACGACGAACCGCAGCACACCCGCGCGGGTCTTCTTGTCACCGGCCATATTTTCCAGCAAGTCACCGAAGGCGTCGGGGTCATAGCTGACAGGGAGCCCGAGCGAGGTCAGCACGGAACGGTGCCGATCGGCGGTTTCGTCGTCGAGGCGGCCCGCGAGCCGGCCGAGTTCGGCGGCGAACACCAGTCCCACCGAGACGGCGGCGCCGTGTCGCCACTGGTAGCGCTCGCGGCGTTCGATGGCGTGGGCCAGGGTGTGGCCGTAGTTCAGGATCTCGCGCAGTTGTGACTCTTTCTCGTCGGCGGCCACCACCTCGGCCTTGACCGCGATCGCGCGGCGGATCAGTTCGGGCAGCACGGCGCCCGCCGGGTCGAGCGCCGCGTCGGGATCGGCCTCGATCAGGTCGAGGATCGTCGGATCGGCGATGAAGCCGGCCTTGACGATCTCGGCCATACCCGCCACGAGTTCGTTGCGCGGCAACGTCTGCAGGGTCGCGAGGTCGACGAGCACGGCCGTCGGCTGGTGGAACGCGCCGACCAGGTTCTTGCCCGCGTCGGTGTTGATGCCGGTCTTACCGCCGACCGCGGCGTCGACCATGCCGAGCAGCGTGGTCGGCACGTGCACGATGTCGATTCCGCGCAGCCAGGTGGCGGCGGCGAACCCGGCGACATCGGTGGCCGCTCCCCCGCCCAGGCTGACGATCGCGTCCTTGCGGCCGACCCCGATGCGCCCCAACACTTCCCAGATGAACCCGACGACGGGCAGGTCCTTGCCCTTCTCGGCGTCCGGAATCTCGATGCGGTGTGCGTCGATCCCCTTGTCTGCCAGGGCGCTTCGGATGACCTCGGCGGTTTGCGCCAGCGTCGGCTGGTGCAGGATCGCAACCTTGTGCCTGCCCTCGAGCACGCGCACGAGATCGCCGAGCAGTCCGGTGCCGACGATCACCGGGTAGGGAACCTCAACGAGGACGTCTATGGTCACGGGCTCAGTCACGGTTGGCCTTCGGATTGCGGGCGGCGACCGCCGCCGGGGACGGCGGGGCCTCGGTACTGGGTTCGGCGGTCAGCTGCGACGGGCCCCTGCGCCACGGCGAGCGGCGTTTGCGTCGCGAGGAGTGGGTGGTCTCGGGGTTCTGGAGGCGGGCCACGATGTAGCGCACCACGGCGCCGGGGTTGCGCCGGTTGGTGTTGACCCGAAGCGTCGCCACCTCGCGATACAGCGGAACCCGTTCGGACATCAGCGTTTTGAACTTCTCGCTGCGGTCACCGCCTTCGAGCAGTGGACGCACGGTGCTTCCGCCGGTCCGGCGAACCCCCTCTGCGGCGCTGATCTCCAGATAGATGACCGTATGACCGGCCAGAGCCTCGCGCACGCCGGGTGTGGTCACCGCGCCGCCGCCCAGCGACAGCACACCATCGTGGGTCTGCAGTGCCGAGCGAATGACCTCTTCCTCGATCCGGCGGAACTCCTGCTCGCCGTCAGTCGCGAAGATGTCGGCGATCGTGCGGCCCGTGGTCTCCTCGATCGCGGCGTCGGTGTCGAGCATTGAAAGGTCGAGCGCCTTGGCCAGCCGCCGCCCGATGGTGGACTTACCCGAGCCGGGCAATCCGACCAGCACTGCTCGGGGCGCCATCAGCCCGAAGCCTGGACCCGTTGCGGAGAGGGCTCACGTTCGGCCACCCAGCGCAGGTAGTTGTCGATGTTGGCGCGCGTCTCGGTCAACGAGTCACCGCCGAACTTCTGCAGCGCCGCGCGCGCCAGGACCAGCGCCACCATGGTCTCGACGACCACGCCCGCGGCGGGCACCGCGCACACGTCGGAGCGCTGGTGGATCGCGACGGCCTCTTCACCGGTGGCCATGTCGACGGTGGCCAGGGCGCGCGGCACCGTGGAGATCGGCTTCATCGCGGCGCGCACCCGCAGCGGCTGGCCGTTGGTCATGCCGCCTTCCAGCCCGCCCGCGCGGTTGGTCGAGCGCATGACACCGTCCGGACCGGGATACATCTCGTCGTGGGCGGCGCTGCCGCGGCGGCGCGCGGTCGTGAAGCCGTCGCCGATTTCGACGCCCTTGATCGCCTGGATGCCCATCACGGCGGCGGCGAGTTGGCTGTCCAGCCGGTTGTCGCCGCTGGTGAATGAGCCCAGCCCGACCGGAAGGCCGTTGGCCACCACCTCCACGACGCCGCCCAGCGTGTCGCCGTCCTTCTTGGCCGCCTCGATCTCGTCGATCATCGACTTCTCGGCGTCCTTGTCGTACGCGCGCACCGGGCTGGCGTCGATCGCCGCGAGGTCGGCGGCTTGGGGCGGCGGGCCGTCGTAGGGGTCCGACGCCCCGATCGAGATGACATGGGACACCACCTCGACGCCGAGGGCCTCCTTGAGGAATGCGCGGGCGATGGTGCCCGCAGCGACGCGGGCCGCGGTCTCGCGCGCGCTGGCACGCTCCAGCACCGGGCGGGCGTCGTCGAAGCCGTACTTGAGCATGCCCGCGTAGTCGGCGTGCCCGGGCCGGGGCCGCGTCAACGGCGCGTTGCGCGCGCTCTCGGCCAGCTCGGCGGGGTCGACCGGATCCGGGGCCATCACCGTCTCCCACTTCGGCCACTCGGTGTTGCCGATCTCGACCGCGATCGGGCCGCCAAGCGTGACGCCGTGTCGAACCCCCGCCAGCATCGTGACCTGGTCCTGCTCGAACTTCATCCGGGCGCCGCGACCGTACCCGAGACGTCGACGCGCCAGTTGTCCAGCGATGTCGTCGGAGGTGACGTGCACGCCCGCGACCATGCCTTCGACCACGGCCACCAGGGCGCGGCCGTGTGATTCACCAGCAGTGGTCCATCGCAACACGCGTCCCATCTTCCCACGTCGGCCGTCTGACCCCGAATCAGGCGATGACCAGGCCGTCGAGGACGCGGGCGAGTTCGGCCGCGGCCTGACGGTGCGCGGCCTTCTGATCGGTCGAGCGCGCGACGATCATGGCCGCCTCGCAGATGGCTCCGAACAGGAAGTGCGCCAGCGGCCCAGGCGTGCGCTTGGCGATCCGCCCCGCGTCGACCGCACGAGCGATGGCCGCCTCCATCATGTCGAGCAGCGGGGTCTCCAGGCGCCGCATCTGCTCCCAGCCCAGCGCGGTGAACGCGTCGAGCAGCACGATCCGTTGCACCCCCGGGTCGAGGCATTCGTCGAGGAACGCCCGGCAGCCTGCCCCGAACGCGTCCCACGGATCCTTCTTCCGTGCGTACGCACGCTGATAGGTCTCGGCCAGTGGCACCGCCATCCGCTCGACCTCGCGCGTGAAGACCGCCTCGAACAGCCCGCGCTTTCCGTCGAAGTGGTGGTAGACGGCACCCTTGGTCACCCGCGCCCGGGCCGCGACGGCGTCGAGCGAGGTGGTCTCGTATCCGTTCTCGGCGAACAACGCGCGCGCCGCGTCGATGAGCGCGGCGGTGGTCGCCTCGGTGCGTTCGGCCTGGGTGAGTCGCGTTGCGGGCATACCTCGAGTATGCAAGTGTCGTGCGGTCGTGGGTGGGAGCTTCCATGACCTCCGAGGTAATCGACTCGGCGAACACCGTCCGCGAGAATCAGTGCGATGACGCCCGAGAAGCCGCCGATCCTGTTCCTACACTCGATTTTCGGAACTCCCGAGCTGTACAAGCCGTGGCTGGAGTTCTTCCGCGCCACGGGGTACGAGTGTCGTACCGCGACAATGCCCGGCCGCAACCCGACGGATCGGGAGGTGTTGTCGGCGAGCGGGGTGGCGGAGTTCTTCGAGGCGGCACTGGCCGCGTACGACAGCCTGGACGCCCCGGCGGTGGTGGTCGGCCACAGTATCGGCGGGCTATTGGGCCAGAAACTGGCCGCAGTGCGCGACGTGCGCGCGCTGGTGCTACTGGCGTCGATTCCGGCCGGGGTTTTGTGGCCGCAGCTGCGGTCTTTGCCGCACCTGGTGCCGATCCTGCCGGCGGTGCTGGCAGGCCGGCCGGTGCTGCCGAATGCGCGCACGATGCGGGCGGTGCCGTTGAGCACGCTGCCGACGGCCGAGCAGGATGAGCTGGTACCGAAGCTGGTGCCCGACTCGGGCAAGGCGTTTCGCGCGTTGACGTTGGGCACGCCGTCGGTGCGGGCGAACCGGCGTTCGGTGAGGTGTCCCGTGCTCGTGGTCAGCGGCGGTTCGGATCGCAATGTCGCGCCGTGGATTTCGCGACGGATCGCAAAGCGGTACGGCGCCGAGCATCAAATGCATCCGGACATGCCGCACTGGATCGTCGCGGAGTCGGGTCTGCAGCAGGTAGCGCCGCCGGTGCTTCAGTGGCTGGAGCGAGTGCTCGCGAGCGGCCACGAATGCGAGCTCGCCGCCGAGTAATCGTGCTCGCTCCGCGGGCCTTGCCGGGCCAGTCCCGGGCATGTCAGAGCGGAGCTGTACTCATCTCCTCTGAATCAGTTGCAGCTCAGCAATTCCACTGTGTCTCGAACAACCCACTCTCTTCGGGAGTGTGCGGTTTGTCGTCGGCGGCCGGCCAGTCTTGGCGGTGGCGTTCTTTCAGCTTCGAATTCAGCGCGTTCGCGGCGTTCTGCCTCTTCAGTTCAGAGCACTTGATAAATGCGGTAGTCGACGTGGTCGGGCGAGAGGATGTTGTAACCCACCGCGACGATTCCGCCGAGCCATGCATACCGCTCGTCGGCGGTGGCGAATCTCGGCGTGGTCCGCACGTAGGTCTCGTCGAAACCGAGTACCTCCCCGCGCGCCAGCCGGTCGAGGCCGTCGGCGGGAACGTTGACGATGCCCGCGCTCTCGAAGTGGATGAGCACGCCGTCGTGCGTGCGCAAGGTCGCGCGGACGTCGACCCTGCCGCATCCGTCGTCACCGACGAGCAGCCAGTCACCACCCCCGGGTAGTACCTCGCCGCGCAGCCGCGGCCCGTTCACGCTCCCGCCTTTGGTGACGAACGTCAGCCGCATGCCGGTTGCGGTCGGAACCGGTTGTGCCGGAAGCAGATCAACGCTGACGTCGAAGAGGTGCTCCACGGGCAGCGCGTCGATGAGTGGCAGTTGGTCGATCGCTGCTGCCGCAGTCACGAACGGCCTCCGCTCATCGACGCGACCATCTGCGCGGAGTCGATGAACGAGTCCTTGCGGGCGACCAGTCCGTCGGGTGAGACGACGACAACGTCGAGGCAGTCGAATCGCACGTCACCGGAGATCAACACCCAGTCGAGCACCCAGTGGGCACTGCCGTAGAGGACGCGGTTGACCTCGAAGGCGAAGTCGGGGAATTGCCGGAAGACACCGGCGAACGCCTCCCGCGCGGCGTCGCGGCCGACCGCGGGCTCGATGTCCACATGGGTCCAGAACCGGGTGTCCGCGGTGTGCAGGTCGGCGATCGCGTCGGGGTCGCGATCGGCCCATGCGGCGAAATACCGCTCCGAGATGGCTTTCAGGTCAAGGTCGAGATTTTGCATACTCACAGTATGTACTAACATACTCTGAGTATGCAACTGCAGTTGTTCTGAATCCAACACAGTCGTTACGCGGGCGAAACACCGCGACCGCACAGTTCTTCCATGGATTCAAGATCGGCATTGACCGTGAGCATCGGTGTGCTCGGCGGACTCGCGGTGGCCTTGACCGCGGAAGTGATCACGGTCCCGATCTGGGTGGTCTTCCTGACGTGGGCCTCCTTCTTCTTCGTCGGTGGCGGAATCGGCGGATGGGTGCGGTCGCTGGCGAGCAATCTGGCCGGCGTCCTGATCGCGGCGGCGAGCCTGTATGCGGGCCACCTGTTGGGCGGCAGCCTGTTGGCGGTCGCGGTGGCCGTCGGGATCGGCAGCGCGGTGATGGTGCAGGCGTCCTGGCTACCGCTGCTCTCGACGACGCCCGCGGTGGTGGTGGGTTTCGCGAGCACAGTGTCCACGGTGGCCGGGACGGGCAACGCGATCACCGTGACGTCGATATCGCATCCGGGCCTGGTCGCCGCGATGGCGTGTGTGCTCGGGGCCTCGTTCGGTTTGTTGAGCGAGTACGTCGCGAAGGTGTTGACCCGCGAGCCCGAAACGCACCACGCGAGTCCGGAAATTGCACCGACGACGGAAGGCAGCCCCGCGTAATGAAGCTGCAGCACTACCTCGGCGGCCTGGAGGGGCTGCCGGCACCGCTCAACCTCGAGAAGCGAGTCTTCGTCGAAGAATGGGAGAAGCGGATCTTTGGTATCCACGTCGCGATGATGGGGTTGTCGAACCACCTCGGTTCGTCGCTTCCGCGGTATCCGATCGACAAGGTGCCGACCGCGTTCAAGGACGAGTGGACGTGGGCCGACCTGCGCACCGGCGCCGAAGCGATGAACCCGTTCGACTACTTCAAGTTCCGCTACTACGAGAAGTGGCTGGGCGGCATCACGCAGTTCTTCATCGACAAGGGCTACGTGACCGAAGACGAATTGGCCGCGCGTAAAGAATTGGCCGCCGAAGCCGCCCCTGCCGTCAGCGATCCGGTACCGGCGATCGACGACCAGGTCGTCGACTACCTTCGTCGGGGCGACAGTCCCCGCCGCGACGTCGCTCACCCGAAGTTCGCCGTCGGCGACTCCGTGCGCATCACCAACGTCCCCGCTGCCGCCCACACCCGCCTGCCCGGCTATCTGCGTGGCCGCGTGGGCACCGTGGAGCGGATCTTCGAGGGCGACTACGCGTACTTCACCCACACCGGCGACGGCATCGGTGACCCGATGCCGATCTACATCGTCGCGTTCGACCCGCAGGATCTGTTCGGTGAGCGCGCCGAGAACGGTCCGCTGACCATCTACGCCGAGCTGTTCGAGGCCTACCTGGAAGGAGCGTGATGAGCGACCAGTTCTACTACCCGGAGGACCGCGAGCTGTCCAGCGCCGCCAAAGTCGCTGCGCTGGAATCTCTTCTGATCGAGAAGGGCGTGATCACAAACCAAACCGTGGACAAAGTGTTGTCGTACTTCGAATCAGAGATGACACCGCTGAACGGACGCAAGATCGTCGTGAAGGCATGGACCGACCCGGATTTCGCGGCTCGCGTCGTGGTCGACACCCCTGCAGCCATCGCCGAACTCGAGCTGCCCGAGGGTATGGCCGGCGCCGAGGGTGAGCATCTGCAGGCCGTCGCCAACTCCCCCGGTGTGCACAATCTGGTCATCTGCACGCTGTGTTCGTGCTTCCCCTGGCCCGTGCTGGGTCTGCCGCCGTACTGGTACAAGGACCCGGTGTTCCGTGCTCGCGCAGCGCGCGAACCACGCAAGGTGCTCGCCGAGATCGGCGTCGAACTGCCCGAGGACACCGAGATCAAGGTCTGGGACAGCAGCGGACACTCACGGTGGTTCGTCATTCCCGAACGCCCGTCCGGCACAGAACAATTCACTGACGAGGAGCTGATGGAACTGGTCACCACCGAATCGATGATGGGCGTGGCCCTGGCGGGGCCGGTCTCATGAACCTGCACGAGACCTGCACCACCGACCAGGCGGCCCCGCAGTTCGACCACGACTGGCAGCGGCGGGCGTTCGGTCTGGCACTGGCCCTGTCGGAATTCCGCCACTTCGATTGGAGTGACTTCCAGCAGAGCCTGATAGAGACGATCGGCCGGTGGGAGGAGAGCCCGGAAACCGACCGCGGCGACTGGCGGTATTACGACCACTGGGTCAGCGCCCTGGAGAGGGTGATTCACGACCACCATCTGCTGACCGCGCCCGCCCGGATGACCGGAGACAGCCATGACTGAGGAGACCGCCACCCGCATCGACGTCAGCGGACTGGCCGCCACCGCGTGGCTGTCCGGTACGGCGTTCCTGGCATTGATGGTGCTGTATCTCGTCGGGCTCGACCAGGGCGCGACGTCGGTCTTCGGCTCCGACACCCACATCCACGAGTTCGTGCACGACGCCCGCCATCTGCTCGGGTTCCCCTGCCACTAGGACACCGCGAGCCCCGTCGCCGTCGCCGCGGCCAGACACATCGACAGGCCGTGTGGGACAGTGCTTTCCCTGCGGCATATCACGGCGACAACGGCCCACGTCGCCGTCACCAGCGGTGCGGTAAGCGCGGACAGGGCCCACACGTCGACGCCGAATGAACCGGTCAGGGCTCCGAGACCGATAGCGAGTTTGACGTCGCCGGCGCCCATCGCCGCGGGCGCGAGCAGGTGCACCGTCACGTACACGAGAAACAGCGCCGAGGCGCCGCTCAAGGCCGCACCACCGCGCCCCGCCGCGAACGCGGCCGCAACGATCACCAGCGCACCCGGCAGGGTCAGCCAGTTGGGCAGCCGACGCGCCGTGACGTCGAACACGCTCAGCGCCACCAGCCACGCCAGCACGGCGGCGCAGGCCACCACTCCCCCCATCTACGAAAGGCTAACGCCCGCCCGGAGCACGCTTGGTCACCGATTTCTGCGCCAGGGCTGTGAATTCGCCCCGGATCACGACCCTGGCGCAGAACTGGGCGCCAGGATCGCCGGGTCAGTCGAGCGCCGCGGCCATCGCCTCTTTCGGCGCCGGCATCCCGGTGAAGAGTTCGACCTGCGCGAACGCCTGGTGCAACAGCATCTGCAGGCCGCTGATCACCTGTCCACCGGCGTTCTGCACCGCGGTGGCCAGCGGGGTCGGCCAGGGATCGTAGATCGCATCGAGCAGCAGCGGGACGACGGCCAGTGCGGGGGTATACGCCGCGGCGACGTCCGCCGGAATTGTGTTGATCATCAGATCCGCGTCGGCCGCCGCCGCTGCCAGGCCGCTTCCGTCGATGTCGGCCCATCGCGCCTCGGCGCCGACCCGCGTCGCCAGATCCACCAGCGGACCGGCCTTGTCCGGATTACGCGCGATCACGGTGATCCGGGCGACGCCGCGTTCCGCGAGCGCGACGATGGCCGCGGGCGCCGTGCCGCCTGACCCGATGACCACACCGTGTTGGGCGGGCGCCTCGCCGAGGGCGCCGCTCACCCCGTCGATGTCGGTGTTGTCGGCCCGCCAGCCAATATCGGTGCGCACCAGCGTGTTAGCCGACCCGACCAGTTCTGCGCGCGCCGTGCGCTCGTCGGCGACCCCCAGCGCGGCGAACTTACCGGGCATGGTGACCGACAAGCCGACCCACTCCGGTCCGAGCCCACCCACCAGGTTCGGCAGCTGTTCGGCCGTGCACTCGATGCGCTCATAGGTCCAGTCGGGCAGACCCAGCGCCCGGTACGCCGCGAGATGCAACTGCGGGGAACGCGAATGCGCGATCGGCGAACCGAGCACCGCCGCCTTACGCCCCGCGCTCACCGCGCGGAGTCGAGCACACCGTTGCGCTTGGCGAGCTCGATGTTCGCGAGGTGTTGCGGGTAGTCCCGGGTGAACAACGTCGTGCCCTGCATGTCGATGGTGACGAAGTACAGCCAGTCCCCTGGCGCAGGGTTCTCCGCAGCGGTCAACGCCGCGGTGCTCGGCGAACAAATCGGTGTCGCCGGAAGGCCGGGGCGCACATAGGTGTTCCAGTCGTTGCGCTGGGCGCGGTCGGCGTCGGTGGTGGCCACCTCGATGCGGTCGAGCGGATAGTTCACCGTCGAGTCGAACTCGAGTGTGCGGTTCTCCGCCAGCCGGTTGTAGATGACGCGCGCCACCTTCGCAAAGTCCTCCGGTGTCGACTCCCGCTGCACCAGGGAGCCGACGATCAGGATCTCGTAGGGCGACATGTCCATGGCCGCGGCCGTTTCGAGCAGTCCACCGTTGGCGTATTGGGTTGCGCTGGTGGAGATCAGATTGGTCAAGATCTCTTGCGGCTGTGCCGACGGGTCGATGTTCCACGTCCCCGCGGCAATCAGCCCCTCGAGGCGGCGATGGTCGTCACCCATCGCCCGGACGGGGCCGACGGCCCAGTCGGCCACACCGAGCGACGCCGGCGCCGCCGTCGCGGCCACGTTCTTCAGCGCGTCGGCGGACACACAGTGGCGCTCACCGTCGAGGTCGACACACGTCGCTCGCGAAATCAGGGTGAGGATGCCCTCGGTGACCGCGTTGGTCTTGACATCACGCACATCGTCGAGCTGGCGCCCTTCGGGAATCGTCAGCTTGCCGACCCGGTTCTTCGGATCCGAAAGCCGCGCAACGGCGTTAGCGGCCGGAATCTCGGTCCGCATCTTGTAGAAGCCCGGTTGGATCGCCGATATCGCTTCGTTGCCTTCTGCGGCGTCGACGAACACGCTGGCGGTCGCGACGATCTTGTGCTCCTGCAACGTCTTGCCGATCGCGGTCGTCGAGTCGCCGTCGTGCACCTGGATCACGACGTCAGCGACACCGTCGCCGCTGAAGTCGTTACCGCCGAACAGTGAGTGCCACAACTTCGAACCCAGGAACACCGCACCGATGACGACCACGATCAGCAGGCCGACGGCCAGGCCACTTGCCAAGCGGCGCTTGCGCCGGCTGCGCGCCGCGCGGATCCGCTCCGCGCGGGTCATCCGGCGCCGCGGCGGACCCACCGCAACAGGTTCGGCCCGCTCGGCGCCCCAATGGTTAGTCATCCCCGACCTCTCCATGCGCGGCAACGTGCTCATCCGCTCCTTGCGTGCGCGCCGCTTCGCGCCGCTGGTCCAACCAGTTCTGCAGAATGCCCACCGCCGCCGCTTGGTCGATCACCGAGCGCTGCCCTCTGGCGCGGACACCGGCATCCCGCAGCGAGCGTTGCGCCACCACCGTAGTAAGTCGTTCATCGGCGAGTCGCACCGGTGTCGGCGCGATCCGTGCGGCCAACGCATCGGCCAACGCGACGGCGTCCTGGGCCGAGGTCCCCGATCGATCGGCGAGCGTGCGGGGCAACCCCACCACGACCTCCACCACATCGAGGTCCTTGACCAAACCGGTGAGCCTGCGGATGTGCCGGTCGGTGCGGTCGCGACGAACGGTCTCGACAGGCGTGGCCAGGATGCCGTCCGGATCGCTGGCGGCCACGCCGATCCGCACACTGCCGACGTCGATGCCGATCCGGCGGCCGCGCCCCGGATCCGGCGGGTTCAGCAAATGCCCAGGCCGATCCGGTCGACGGTCGCCTGAGTCCCCCCGCGAGTGCGGATCGTCGCCCGTCGGTGTGGAATTCACGCCGCTAGCCTCGGTCGATCTCTGCGCGGAGCGCCGCCAGCGCCGCGTCGATTCCTGCCGCCCCCTTGCCCGAACCCTGTGCCAGATCGGGTTTTCCGCCGCCGCGACCGTAGACGGCCGCACCCAGCGTCTTCACCAGATCGTTGGCACGGAACCCGAGGTCTTGTGCGGCTGGGTTGACCGCAACCACAAACGGCACGCTGTCGTTCTCACCCTCGGCGATCAGCGCGACAACGGCGGGATCGCTGCCGAGCTTGCCGCGGACGTCGCCGACGAGCGTGCGCAGATCACCGGCCGACATCCCACTGGCCATGCGCTGCGCCACGAGACGGACCTTACCGACAAGTTCCGCGCCCGCGGCGGCATTGGCTGCCGCGGCGCGGGCATTGGCCAGACGCAACCGGTCCAGCTCTTTCTCGGCCGCCCGCAACCGCTCGACCAGGTTCGCCACCCGCGCTGGCACCTCGTCGGAGGGCACCTTCAGCGTCGACGCAAGCCCGGCCATCAACGCCCGTTCCTTAGCCAGGTGGCGGAAGGACTCGAGGCCGACGTAGGCCTCCACCCGGCGCACGCCCGAGCCGACCGACGACTCACCGAGAAGGGTGACCGGACCGATCTGCGCAGAGTTGTGCACGTGGGTGCCGCCGCACAGCTCCAGCGAGAACGGTCCGCCGATCTCGACCACGCGAACCTGTTCGGGATACTGCTCGCCGAACAACGCTATCGCGCCCATCGCCTTGGCCTTGTCGAACTCGGTGGTGAACGTGTGGACCTCGTGGTCGGCCTCGACCGCCTCGTTGGTCACCTCTTCTATCTGGCTGCGTTGTTCCTCGGAAAGCGGTCCCTGCCAGTTGAAGTCGAACCGCAGATAACCGGGCCTGTTCAACGAGCCCGCCTGAACGGCGTTGGGCCCCAGCACCTGCCGCAGCGCGGCGTGCACCATGTGGGTCCCGGAGTGGCCCTGCGTGGCGCCGTGGCGCCACTTCGGGTCGACCGCGGCGACGACCGTGTCGCCCTCGACGAACTCGCCGGACTCCACACGGACACGATGCGACCACAACGTCTTCGCGATCTTCTGCACGTCGGTGACCGCCGCCTTGGCCGCGGTGGAGGCGCCCGATCCGCTGATCGTGCCCTCGTCGGCGATCTGGCCGCCGGACTCGGCGTAGAAGGGGGTGCGATCGAGGATCAACTCGACGCGGTCCGGCGGCGGGCCTCCTCCGGAACCGCTGTGCGAGACGACCGGCACCCGCTCTCCATCGACGAAGATACCGAGAATCCGTGCCTCGGAAGACAACTCGTCGAATCCGGTGAATTCGGTCGGACCCGCGTCGACGAGATCGCGGTACGCCGACAGATCCGAGTGCGCCTGCTTGCGCGCCGCGGCGTCGGCCTTGGCGCGTTGGCGCTGCTCGGCCATCAAACCGCGGAAGCCTTCCTCGTCGACGGACAGGCCGTGTTCGGCCGCCATCTCCAGCGTGAGCTCGATCGGGAACCCGTAGGTGTCGTGCAACGTGAACGCATCGGAGCCGGACAACACCGTGGCCCCCTTGGCCTTTGTGGCGCCGGCCGCCTCGTCGAACAGCCGGGAACCGGAGGCCAGCGTCCGGTTGAACGCGGTCTCCTCGGCCACGGCGATGCGTTGGATGCGGTCGAAGTCGGCGACCAGTTCCGGATACGACGGGCCCATCGCTTCGCGCACGGTGGTCATCAGGTCGGCCATGATCGGTTGTTCGACGCCGAGCAGTTTCGCGGAGCGGATGATCCGGCGCAGCAGGCGGCGCAACACGTATCCGCGGCCCTCATTGCCGGGGCTCACACCGTCGCCGATGATGATCGCCGCCGTGCGGCTGTGGTCGGCGATGATGCGGTATCGCACGTCGTCGGTGTGGCTGCCCTGCCCGTAGCCGCGCGGGGCGTGCGCGGCCACCAGGTCGATGGCCGGACGCAGCAGGTCGGTCTCGTAGACGTTGTCCACGCCTTGCAGCAGGCACGCCACCCGCTCGACGCCCATGCCGGTGTCGATGTTCTTGTGCGGCAGCGGCCCGAGGATCTCGAAGTCCTCCTTGGAGGTGCCCTCGCCGCGCTCGTTCTGCATGAAGACGAGGTTCCAGATCTCGATGTAGCGGTCTTCGTTGGCGATCGGGCCGCCCTCGACGCCGTACTCGGGGCCCCGGTCGTAGTAGATCTCCGACGACGGCCCGCACGGCCCCGGGATGCCCATCGACCAGTAGTTGTCGGCCATCCCGCGACGCTGGATGCGCTCGGCCGGCAGCCCTGCCACCTCCTGCCAGAGGGCCATCGCCTCGTCGTCGTCGATGTAGACCGTGGCCCACAAGCGCTGCGGGTCGAGCCCGTAACCACCTTGTTCGACCGGATTGGTGAGCAGCGTCCACGCGAACTCGATGGCGCCCTTCTTGAAGTAGTCGCCGAACGAGAAGTTGCCCGCCATCTGGAAGAAGGTGTTGTGGCGGGTGGTGATGCCCACCTCGTCGATGTCGGGTGTGCGGATGCACTTTTGGATGCTGGTGGCCCGCTTCCACGGCGGGGCCTGCTGACCCAGGAAGTAGGGCACGAACTGGACCATGCCGGCGTTGACGAAGAGCAGATTGGGGTCGTCCAGGATCACCGAGGCGCTCGGCACCTCGGTGTGGCCCGCCTTCACGAAGTGATCGAGGAAACGCGTCCTGATCTCGTGTGTCTGCACGTCTGATACATCCTTGAAGTTTCGCTGATACCTGCGACTATTCGACCGCACTACAGTACCGGTCGCGGTTGTCACGCCGAAAAGACAACGAACGGGCCGCGTCGGCAGTGCCCAGGTCAGACTCGGTCTGGTGTCACCGATGTCACGTCACGCGTCGATGAAGCTCAGCCGGACCTTGCGCTGCGGATTGTCGCGGTTAAGGTCGACGAGCACGATGCTCTGCCAGGTGCCGAGCAACGGCTCGCCGTTCTGCACCGGGATGGTCACCGACGGCGACACCAGGGCGGGCAGCACATGGTCGGCGCCATGTCCCGGCGAGCCGTGGGAGTGCCGGTAGCGATCGTCGCGCGGGAGCAGGTTCTCGAGGGTGTCGACGAGATCGTCGTCAGAACCCGCGCCCGTTTCGATGATCGCCACACCCGCGGTCGCGTGCGGGACGAAGACGCTGCACAACCCGTCGCCGCGGCGGCCGCAGAACGAGCGCACGTCGTCGGTCAGGTCGATGATGCGGCGCTGACCGGTCTCGATGTCGATCACGTCGGTATCCACCTCATCGAGAGTACGAGTCGCGTTTCTATCGTCCATTGAATCGACCTCCTACCAGGAGGAAGCTGAGAGGTGGTCCGGCGGCGCCGCTGGGGCGCTGCCCCGAGCAAAGGAGGTGGGCCGTGTACGCACGCTCTACCACCATCCATGCACGACCTTCGTCGATCGATGACGGCATCGCGTTCATCAGGTCCGAGGTCATGCCCGCGCTGGAAGCGGTCGACGGGTTCGTCGGCTTGTCGTTGTTGGTGGATCGAGAATCCGGCCACTGCATCGCGACCAGCGCATGGGACTCCGAGGACGCGCTGCGGGCGAGCACCGAGCGGGCGGCACCGCTGCGCGATCGCGCCGCCGAGGCCCTCGGCGGTGAGGCGACCGTCGATCAGTGGCAGATCGGCGTCATGCACCGCGATCACCGCTCGGCCGACGGCGCCTGCGTCCGGGCCACCTGGCTGAGGGTGCCTCGCGAACACGTCGCACGCTCGATCGCGTTCTTCAAGACCGAGGTGCTGCCGGCCCTTGAGGAACTGCACGGCTTCTACAGCGCCAGCTACCTGATAAATCCGGATTCGGGCCGCGCCGTGGCGTCGGCGACGTTCGACAGCCACGAAGCGATGGTGGAGAACCGGGACCAGGCCAGGGAACTGCGTAACACCCGGACGCGCGAATTGGGAGCCGACATCGTCGACGTGGGCGAGTTCGATCTGGCCCTCGCCCACCTCCGCATACCGGAAATGGTCTGATCCCGGTCCGCCGCGCCGATCAGTTTATTGACGTCGGTGTCGGGGTATGTCAGCTGCACCCCGAGACCCTGGAGAAACCATGACCGTCACCGGAGTTATCACCGCGATTCTCATCGGCGCAGTGGTCGGCGTGCTCGCCCGCTTGATCTTGCCCGGCAGGCAGCCCATCGGCATCATCGTGACCGTTCTCGTGGGCATCGTCTCGGCGCTGATCGGCACGTGGCTCGCCAATGCGCTCGGGCTGCCGACCGCAACTGCCGGCGTCGACTGGATCGAATTGCTCTGCCAGGTCGTCGTCGCCGTGATCGGCGTGGCTCTGGTATCGGCGCTCATGGGACGCAGGCGCACCGGCGTGACGGGCGGCCGTCGCGGCGGCGTCCTGCGCTAGCGAAAACCACCCAGGCGATCCCGGCTGCGCCCCCCGGCAGCCGGGATCGCTTCTGCACAGGGTGTCTCACAGCGTCTTCAGTAGTTCGTCGAGCTTCTCGTAGCCCTCGGTCATCCCGCCCTCCATACCGGAGGCCAGGAGCGCGTCGCGGGCCTCGACTGACGGGCAGATCGACCGGCCGCGCAAGCGGCTGCGGCCACCACCGAGGTCCTCGAACCACAAGTACTCGATGTTGACTTGATCCGGCGCCCCGTCGAACTCGAACGTCTGCAGGATGAAGTCGTTCTCCCGGACGGTGTGGAACGTGCCGTTGAAGCTGTATGCGCCGCCCTGGTCCTTATGCACGTAGCGGTATCCGCCGTGGCTTTTGAAGTGCCACTCCTCGATTGACATCTCCAGTCCGCGCGGGCCGAGCCACTGCTTGATCAGATCGGGTTCGGCGTGCGCGCGGAACAGAGCGTCGACGGGAGCGTCGAATTCCCGGGTGAACTCCATGGCCAGTGTGTCCACGGGGGCCGTGATATCGAGTGCGTTCCTCATGTGTCGGTTCTTTCCTGTCAGGTGTCGGTCATCGGTGAAATCTGAGCCAGCAGGGCGTCCAGCCGGCGATAACTGCGTTCGGCGTCGAGCCGGTACCGGTCGATCCATGCGGTCAGCCGCTCGAGCGCGGCGGCGTCCAGGTGTACCGGCCTGCGCTGAGCCTCGCGGGTCCTGGTGACCAGTCCCGCTTGCTCGAGCACCTGAATGTGTTTGGACACTGCCTGTTTGGTGATGTCGAAGGGCTCCGCGAGCTCGTTGACCGTGGCCGGCCCCCGAGACAGCCGCGCCACGATGGCGCGCCGGACGGGGTCGGCCAGCGCCATGAAGGCGCGGTCGAGTGCGGAGTCAGCATCGTCATCACGCTCCAACTGTCAACCTTATGTTTGATCAACTCTATGGTTGACTACCAAGGTAAACCGGCCCAAAGGCCGTGTCAAGGCTGAAGTCAGCGCTTACGACGGATGATCGCGCGCAGCTTGTCGAGTCGGGTGGCGATCTCGCGCTCCACGCCATGCGAGGTCGGCTTGTAGTAGTCGACACCGACCAGTTCATCGGGCGGATACTGTTGCGGCACAACCCCGTCCGGATCATCGTGGCTGTACTTGTAGCCGACCGCGTTTCCGAGCTTCTCCGCGCCGGAGTAGTGGCCGTCGCGCAGATGCGGCGGCACCATCCCGGCCTTACCCGCCCGGATATCGGCCATCGCCGCCCCCAGCGCCGTGGTCACCGCGTTCGACTTTGGCGCCGTCGCGAGATGAACCGTTGCGTGCGCGAGCGTGAGCTGCGCTTCTGGCATGCCGATCAACTGCACGGTCTGAGCGGCGGCCACCGCGGTCTGCAACGCCGTCGGATCCGCCATGCCGATGTCCTCGCTGGCCAGGATCATCAGCCGCCGCGCGACGAAGCGTGGGTCCTCCCCCGCGACCAGCATCCGGGACAGATAGTGCAGTGCGGCGTCGACGTCGGATCCGCGCACGGACTTGATGAACGCGCTGATCACGTCGTAGTGCTGATCCCCGTCGCGGTCGTAGCGGACGGCGGCCTTGTCCAGCGACTGCTCGATGGTCTCGACCGTCACGGCCTCGCCAGCTTCGGCCGCCACCTCCAGCGCGGTCAGCGCCCGGCGGGCGTCGCCGGCAGATAACGAAACCAGAAGCTCGACGGCCTCGTCGGTGACGGGCACCCTGCCTGCGAGGCCCCGAGGGTCGTCGATGGCGCGGCGGACCAGCGTGCGCACCGCGTCGGTATCGAGGGGCTGCAGCTGCAGGATCAGCGACCGCGAGAGCAGCGGGGCCACCACCGAGAACGACGGGTTCTCGGTGGTCGCAGCGACCAAGGCGACGACGCGGTTCTCGACCGCGGACAGCAGCGCGTCCTGTTGCGTCTTGGAGAAGCGGTGCACCTCGTCGATGAACAGCACGGTCTGCTCGCCGTAGGCGGCCGCACGCCTGGCGACGTCGATCACGGCGCGCACCTCTTTGACGCCCGCCGACAGCGCCGACAGCGCCTCGAATCGTCGGCCGGTGGCTTGTGAGATCAGCGACGCCAGCGTGGTCTTACCGGTACCGGGCGGGCCGTAGAGGATGACCGAGGCCGCACCCGACCCCTCCACCATTCGACGCAGCGGAGAGCCGGGCTGCAGCAGGTGGTCCTGGCCGACGACCTCGTCGAGGGTGGCCGGACGCATCCGCACCGCCAAGGGCGCCGACGCGCCTACGGGCCCGGCCGCGGGCGTTGGGGCCTCGCCGGGGACGTCGAACAGACCGTCGGACACGCCTTCTGCTTACCACGCCGTCACGACGCGGGTTGCGTCACGAAGTCGATCAGCTCCTCGACCCGCCCGATCAGCGCGGGCTCGAGGTCGTTCCAGTCCCGCACCCGCCCGCGGATGCGTTGCCAAGCCCTGGCGATGTCGGCCTGTCCGGCGGCCGGCCAGCCCAGCGCGCGGCACACGCCCGCCTTCCAGTCGACGCCTTTCGGCACCGCGGGCCACTTCTCGACGCCGAACCGCTCGGGTTTGACGGCCTGCCAGATGTCGATGAACGGGTGGCCGACGACCAAGGTGTGGGAGCCGCCGGGCCCGCGCCGGACCGCGTTCATGACCTCGCTGGCGATGCGGGCCTCCTTCGAACCCGCGACCAGGTGGTCGACGAGGACGCCGAGGCGGCGGCCGGGCCCGGGCCGGAAGTCCTCGACGATCGCGACGAGATCGTCGATGCCGCCGAGGTGTTCGACGACGACGCCTTCGATCCGCAGATCGTCGCCCCAGACCTGTTCGACGAGTTCGGCGTCGTGCCGGCCCTCGACGTAGATGCGGCTGGCCAACGCGACTTTCGCCCGGACGCCGTGCACCGCAACGGATCCCGACGCCGTTCGGGTGGTCTTGGGTACGGTTCGGCGAGGAGCGGTCAGGATGACGGGCTTTCCGTCGATCAAATAGCCCGGCCCGACGGGAAACGGTTTACGCCGTCCGTTGCGGTCTTCCAGTTCCATGCGGCCGTACTCAACCCGCACGATGGCGCCGACGAATCCCGTCTGCGCGTCCTCGACGACGAGCCCGATCTCGGCCGGTTGTTCAGTGGAGCGGACTCTGCGCGGGTGAGGGTTGTTGGCCAGGATGTCGGAGCCATAGCGATCAGCCACCGGGCGATCGTAGGGCCGCGTCTCGCCCCCACCCGATGCGATGAGGTTGCGACACGCCGAGATGTCTGCCACTGCGACGTCTGCCCGCGGATGAGAAAGGCGCGTCGGCGACAATGCGGGGCGTGACCGATCTGTTCCGATACGGACCCTGGGCGGTGATCGCCGGCGGCTCCGAAGGCGTCGGCGCCGAGTTCGCCCACCAACTTGCCCACGCTGGGTTCAACCTCGTGCTGATCGCGCGCAAGCCCGACCCGCTCGAGCAGACGGCCGAAACCTGTCGCCGCACCGGCGTTGCGGTGCGAACCCTTGCCGTCGACTTGACCTCACCCGACGCGCTGGAGCGCACCGTGGCGGTCACCGGTGACGTCGAGGTCGGCCTGCTGATATACAACGCCGGAGCCAACACCTGCAGCGAGCACTTCCTCGACGCTGACCTCGCCGACTTTCAGAAGGTGATCGACCTGAACGTCGGCACCATGCTCGCGATGGTGCAGCACTTCGGCCGTCCGATGCGAGAGCGCCGCCGCGGCGGCATCCTGATGGTGGGGTCGATGGCGGGATACCTGGGCTCCGTGCGCCACACCGTTTACGGCGGGGTGAAGGCGTTCGGCCGGATCTTCGCCGAGAGCCTGTGGCTCGAACTGCGCGACTACGACGTCCATGTGCTCGAACTCGTCCTCGGCGTGACCCGCACACCGGCCATGGAGCGGGTAGGCCTGAACTTCGACGTGCCCGGTATGCGGGTGGCCGATCCTGCCGACGTGGCGCGAGAAGGTCTGGAGCAGTTGGCGAACGGGCCGGTGTATGTGGCAGGCGGTAACGCCGAGGACGTCGCACGTCGCAACGACCCGGACCGCGCCAAGGTCGTGCTGCGCACGCACGAGTTCATGCAGAAGCTGCTGGGCGAGAAAGGAACCCGATGACCGAATTGGCGGACCTTGAACGGCGACTTGCCCGCCTCGAGGACGAGCGCGCGATCGAGCGGCTGATCGCGTCCTACGGTCCGCTGGTGGACGCCGGCGAAGCCGATGCGACCGCGGACCTTTGGGCCGACGAGGGCACCTACGACGTCGAGGGTTGGCACATGGCGGGCCGTGGCGAGGTCGCGGCGATGGTCCGCTCCGACGCGCACCAGGGTTTGATCCGTCGCGGATGCTGCCACTTCTTGGGACCCGCGGTGGTCACGGTGGACGGTGACGACGCGGTCGCGGTCTGCGAGTCGCTGTTGGTGACGCGCCACGACGACGGTTTCGCGGTGTCACGTGCCGGCGCCAACCACTTCCGGTTGCACCGCAGCGACGGCCGATGGGCGATCGTCGCGCGGCGAACCCGACAACTCGACGGCAGCGTCGAGGCTCGCGAGTTGTTGACGGCTGGCGTGGCCGGACACCCGACATCGGGGTGACTCTCGACCGGCGCGAGCGACCGCGGGAGGTCAAATTGTCGCGGCGTGTCGTGTGCAAACACGGCCGCTCGCGGAGATGTGTGGGGAGCGCTAGTTCAGGGTTGGGTGATCTCGTCGACGACGGTGTGAATGAACCGCATCTTCTCGAGCACCGGGCCGGGCAGCACGAACGGGTAGAGATCTTCCTTGCCCATCGAGCGGTTGAGCATGTTCAGCGCCCACGACAGCGGGAGCCACATCTCGATGATGGCGTCGAAGCTGCTCGGCCCCAGGACCTTTCGTTCGAACGTCGCCGCCGCAGGCGCCACCCCGAACGCGGCGGCGGTGTCGAGAGTGTCGCGGATGTGCAGATAGTGCGCGAACGTCTCCGCCCAGTCCTCGGCCGGGTGCATGGTGGCGTAGGAGGAGACGTAGCTCTTCTGCCAGTTGTCGGGCGGACCGTCGTTGTAATGACGGTCCAGAGCGGCCTGGTAATCGGCGTCGGGGTCACCGAACAACTCGCGGAACCGGGCGTCGTAATCGGGTGACACGCTGACCAGGCGGTAGTAGTAATAGTGCCCGACTTCGTGGCGGAAGTGGCCGAGCAGCGTGCGGTACGGCTCGTCCATCGCCTTGCGCAACTGCTCGCGGTGCACGTCGTCGCCCTCGGCGAGATCCAAAGTGATGACACCGTTTTGGTGTCCGGTGAACACCTTTTGATGTTCGCTCGACAACAAGTCGAAGGCCAGGCCGTAGTCGGGATCCTCGTCACGGCCGATGATCGGCAGCTTGAGTTCGTGCAGTTCGGCCAACAACCGCCGCTTGGCGCGCTCGGCGTCGGCGAACGCCGCGAGCGCCTTGGTGTCGGAGTCCTGCGGCCGGGTGCGGGTGAGGGTGCATGCGTCACACAGCTTGTGGACCGGAGCTTTCTCCACCAGCCAGTTGCATTCCGCCAGATGCATATTCGCGCACAGCTGGTACTTCTCGCCGTCGACGAAGCCGGCGTGGTTCTGCTCGTCGCCGGTGGCGATGACCAACAACGCCATGTCGTCGAGCGAGAACCCCAGCGGCCGACCGCACGACAGGCACAGTGAGTTCTCGAACGCGAGGCGCTGTCCGCAGTTGGGGCACAGGAAGTCACGCATGCAACACTCCTCCCTCGAACGGTTCGACGTCGACGGAGACGTCGATCTCGCTGCTCTGCGACTCGGTGTAGATGATGCCGCGCAACGGCGGGACATCGGCGTAATCGCGGCCGTACCCGACGGTGATGTAGCGCTCGTCGACCATCTGGTCGTTGGTGGGATCGAGGCCCAACCACTGGTTCTGCGGTGTCCACACGGCGGCCCACGCGTGGGTCGCGTCGATACCGATCATCCGTTCCTTCCCGGGCGGCGGATCGGTCGCCAGATAACCTGACACATAACTGGCGGCCAACCCGTTGGCGCGCAGGCAGGCGATGGCCAGCCGTGCGAAGTCCTGACATACCCCTTCGCGTGCCGCCAAAACCTCGCTGACCTGAGTGGACACCGTCGTCGATCCCGAGCGGTAGGTGAAATCGGAGTAGATGCGGTGCGTCAGGTCCCCCAGCGCGTCGATCAACGGTCGTTCCGGCTCGAAACTGGCTGCCGCGTAATCGCGTAGGGCCGGTGTGATCTCCGGCGGCTGCAGGTCGAGGGTGAACTCGGTTGCCAACGCGGCGTCGACGCCGACCGGGCGGGCGATCTCCCACGGCGCCAACGCCGAACCGGCCCCGTACAGCGTGGGCGGCGGTGGGTCGACTTCGACCACCGACCGGCTGGTCACCGCCAGCGTCCGGTGGCGTTCGGCTACGTGAAAATACGAGCTGATGTTGCCGTAGACGTCGCGGCTGGTGGAACTGTCCGCGGCCGGCGGATCGATCTCGAGCTGGTGCGACAGGCATCGCTGACGCTCGGTGTCCCGCGGGGTGAGGAAGCCACGGCCGTAGGAACTGGTGACATCGGCGGCGTAGCGGTACACGGTGCGGTGCGTTATGCGGTAGGTGCGGCTGGCCGCAGACGAAGTCGGGCCGTCCGGGTACGCGTTCACGGCATCAGCCTCCGCTCGTCCGGACCCCACAGGTGTTGCATGCCCCCAGGCAGCGACAGATGGGTCGCGGTGATCACGGTCGCCAGTTCACGGAGATCCGCGTGCATTCCGTCGAGCAGCTCGGCCAACTCGACCCGCCTGCCGTCCACGATCTCCTCGAGACCATCGGGGTCGAGTCGCCGTAGCCGCGTGGCGATCTCGTCGACCATCCGCTCGGGCCGCGACGAACCCGACGACCCGGGCAACGCCTTGAGGCCCGCGCGCAGCCGTTCCAGCTGGTAGACCAGCGAGCGCGGGTTGTCGGCGTCGAACAGCACCAGGTCGGCGACCGCGGACATGCTGACCTTTCCGAGCATCCGGCGCCGGTAGATGACCGACGACTCGCACACCACCAGAGTCGATTCGGTGATGGTCTGCTCGGCACCTGGGCTACGGGCGGTCGTGAGCGTCGCGCTCAGCAGCGCGGTGAGGTTCAGGCCGCGTTCGATGCGCTTGCCGATGTCCATCATCGTCCAGCTCACATCGCGGATCATCGATTCCGCCGCCACACCGGACAGCGCCAGCATGCCCGCGAGGGTCAGGCTGGCCGTCGCGGTGAGGAACGCCTCGCCCTCGGCCTGCGAATCGGGCGGCTCGTTGGCGGGACGGCCGGCCGATGACGCGGGTGGATGAAGCAGCGCCCGTTCCACAGCGGCCAGCACCATCCAGGTGTCGTTGGACATCTGGTCGCGCACCGAACGGGTGAGCAGGCCGAGGCGTTCGACGGACTGGGCCAGCGATCCCGGGCGGTACCGGTCCGCGGTCAACGACCACAGGGTGGACTGTGCGGTGGCGACCATCTCCGCGTCGTCGCCGCCGGCGCCGGTGTCGGTACCGGTTTGGCTGCCCAGCGCGGCCAGCAACACCGGCACGCATTCGCTGGCGTCCATGTCTCGGCGGTAATGAAATTCGTGGTAGCGCTCCCTGGTCACCGTGAGCAGGCGCGCCATGTGCTCGGCGCGTTCGGCGTAGCGTCCCACCCAGAACATGTCGGCCAGTACACGCGGCGAGCTCACCGCGCGCGTCGGGCTCGGCCGGACCGCGGGCAATTCGACCGGCGGCACCCGCTCCACGGTGACCCGCTCCGGTGCCCGAACCCAGACATCTTTGGCGGCAACGGTGTTCAGTGTGTACGCCGCATCGCCCGGCGCCAGGACATAGCCGAGGCCGCCGATCATGGGCGCATAGCCGCCGCGCTGAGCGACGGTGAACAGGCGCATGCCGACATTCGTCGCCGACAAGCTGCCGGATACGACAAGGCTTGGCGCAGAGGAGAACTGGGGCAGCTCCTGGCCGACCCACTGCCACGGTGTGGCTTCGATGCACTCGGTGAGCTGCCGGCGCTGATCGGCCGACAGGGCGGGGCCGACGATCCCACGGCCGCCGGTCACCGGTCTGATCAACAGCGACGACAGGTGGGCGAGAAGATGCGAGCGTTCGGTGCTGATGCCGCCCCAGTACATCGGCGCGGTGTCGAGCATCGGTGCCTCGCCGAGCAACTGTTGCGAGAGTTCGGGCAGAAACCGTTGCAGCCCGGGGCTTTCGAGGACACCGCTGCCCAACGTGTTGACGACCGCTACCGTGCCACGGCGCAGCGCCTCGACGAGACCGACGACACCGATTCGTGAGTCCGAACGCAGATCCAGCGGATCGACGAAGTCCGCGTCCACCCGGCGCAGCACGACGTCGACGCGCTTGAGCGTTCCCATCGAGCGCATCCACAGCTTGCCGTCACGCACGACCAGGTCGTCGCTCTCCACCAGCGGAAAGCCCAGCACGCTTGCCAGGTACGCCTGGTCGAAGGCGGTCTCGGAGTGGATGCCCGGGCTGAGTACCACCACAGTGGGTTCTTCGGCCGACTCGGGAGCGGCGTCGATGAGCGCCAGTCGCAGCGCCTGGGCCCACGGGGACGCTGGTCGCGGGCCGATCCTTTCGTAGAGGTCGGGAACCGCATGCGCGACGACGCGCCGGTCCGCCAGCGCGTAACCCGCCCCCGAGGGTGCCTGTGTCCAGTCGGCGTTGACGAGGAAGTCGCCGTCGGCAACGCGGCTGACGTCGCAGCCGTGCAGGAACAGTTGGTGGCGGCCGGGGACGTCGATGCCTCGCGCGGCCCGCACGTAGCCAGGATGGGCGAAGAGAAGCTGGGCCGGCAGCACGCCGCTGGTGATCGACAGCTGAGGCCCATACAGGTCGGTAAGGACCGCGTCGAGAAGTCTGGAGCGCTGCAACAGACCGGATTCCAGCACGTTCCACTCGTCGGCCGAGACCACAAGGGGCAGCGCGTCGAGCTGCCATGGCCCGGGTTCGGTGGGCTCGTGACCGTTCGGGCCGGTTTGACCGACCACCGAACCGCGCCCGTCGACCCGAACATAGGTGATGCCGTCGTTGTCGCCCAGGCTGCGCACCACCTCACGCAGCTGCGCCAGACCGGGGCGGCCGCGCTCGGCGACGCAGTCGGCCAGGTCCTGCCACCCCGGGCGGACTTCGCCTGCGGCATCGACGAACTCGTCGTAGCCGCTGCCTGCGCCCGGTCGCACGTCGAACAGCGCCTGCTGAATGCGTGCGGTGCGGTACCTGCCCAGCAGGTCGTCAGGGACGTTCGGTGCCGGTAGTGCCATCAGTGCAGAACGGTAACCGGTCAGCCCGGGATGCGGCGCAGTGCGCTGTGCCGGCGATCGATGCTCATCGCTTCAGCCGCACCGCCAGTTCCTCCGGCGGTACGCGGTGACCGTCGGCGCACCGAATTTCGACGGTGGCCTCGGCGCCACACCCCCGGTGCGCAAGGCGCAACAGCGTGCGGTTGGGCAGATGGCGCCGGCCCCACTCGAACATCGCCCAGACCACCGGCATGAACTCCCGGCCGGCGTCAGTGAGGACGTACTCGTCGCGGCTGCGCTGGCCCGGCTCCTGATAGGGCTGCCGCTGCAGCAGGCCGGCCTCGACCAGGTCCGAAAGCCGGGCCGCCGCGGCGGCTTTGGTGATGCCGACCCGGCGCCAGAAGTCGTCGAAGCGGGTGGTGCCGTAATAGGCCTCGCGCATGATGAGCATCGCCGACTTGGTGCCCAGCACCGCCATCGTCTTCTCGATCGGGCACTCCCCGACCGCCGACCAGGCGTCCCGGTCGGCCAGCCTCCCCTGCAGAACTGTCATGGAATTCACCCTACCCCTGAGTTGTTCTACCTATACCTAGCTGGTATAGCTGGGTATAGACAAGTTCACTCAGCGTGGAGGTAGGAGGCAGCAATGTCCGGATTCTCAGGTCGGGACGCCGTCATCGTCGGAGCGGTTCGCACACCGATCGGCAAAGGCAAGCAAAACGGGGCGCTGCACGACGTGCTGCCCGTGGACCTGCTCGCACACAGTCTGAAGGAACTGGTGGCCAGGACAGGCATCGACCCGGTACAGATCGACGATGTCATCGCCGGGGCGGTCACCCAGGTCGGCGACCAGGCGGTCAACATCGCGCGCAACGCGCTACTCGGCGCGGGATTCCCCGAATCGGTACCGGGTACGACGGTCGACCGGCAGTGCGGCAGCAGCCAGCAGGCCATCCACTTCGCCGCCCAGGGCGTCATCTCGGGCGCCTACGACATCGTCGTCGCCGCCGGGGTGGAATCGATGTCGCGGGCTCCGATGGGTTCGAGCGTGCTACCCGGCAGTGACCCGTTCGGCGCCATGGCGCAGCGCTACCCCGAAGGGCTTGTGCCGCAGGGCATCAGCGCTGAGTTGATCGCCGCGAAGTGGGGTCTGTCGCGTCAGCAGCTCGACGAGTTCTCGGCGGGCAGCCATGAGAAGGCCGCGACCGCGACCAAAGAGGGCCGCTTCGACAACGAACTGATCCCGATCGCCGGTCTGACCACCGATGAGATCATCCGGCCGGGTACGACCGTCGATACGCTGGCCGCGCTGAAGCCGGCGTTCTACAACCCGGCCTACGAGCAGCGGTTCCCGCAGATCGGCTGGGAGATCACCCCGGGCAACTCGTCGCCACTGTCCGATGGCAGCGCCGCGGTGTTGATCACGACCAGCGAGGTGGCCGCGAATTTAGGTTTGCAGCCGCTGGCCCGGATCCACTCGATGACCGTCGTCGGCTCTGACCCGCTCTACATGCTGACCGGTGTCATCCCAGCGACGGAGAAGGTGCTGCAGCGCGCCGGCCTCACCCTCGCCGACATCGACCTATTCGAGGTCAACGAGGCGTTCGCGCCCGTCGTCCTGGCGTGGGCACACGACACCGGAGCCGATCTCGCCAAGACGAACGTCAACGGCGGCGCGATCGCGATCGGTCACCCCCTGGGTGCCAGCGGCGCGCGCATCATGACGACTCTCGTGAACGCGTTGGAGCAGCGCGGCGGACGGTATGCGTTGCAGACGATGTGTGAGGGCGGCGGGATGGCCAACGCCACGATCATCGAACGCCTCTGAACCGAACGACTTCGGTGTAGTTGGTCGCGCTGACCGCGCCCAACTACACCGAAGTCACGCCCTGGCGAGCTCGAAGACCGGGATGACCCGACTCGTCTTCGCTTGGTACTCGGCGAACACCGGCGCATACTCGACGAGCTTCGGGTAGAGCTCGTCGCGCTCCTGGTGCGGCAGCTCCCGAGCGGTGGCGTCGTAGTCGGTGGTCCCGACCTCGACGTTGACCTTCGGATTCGCCCGGAGGTTGTGCACCCACGCTGGATCTTTGTCGGAGCCGGCGTAGGAGCCGACGACGTAGATCCTGTCCTCGTGTCGCAAGTACGCCAGCGGCGACACCCGCCGTTGACCTGACTTCGCGCCGGTGGTGTGCAGCAGCAGGAGGTTTCCGCCCTCGAACGGCCCGCCGACCTTGCCGCCGTTGGCGCGGAACTCATCGACGATGCTTGCGTTGAAGTCCTTGATGTTGGAGATCTCGGTCATTCCCTCTCCAAGTCCCGGCGGACGCCCGGTATTCCGCATCCGCATAATCGACGACCATGCGGGTGATAGTGACGGGCGGTAACAGCGGTGTCGGCAAGGCCACGGCGGCGGCTCTCGCGGCCGACGGCCATAGCGTGCTGATTGCCTGTCGCGATGTCGACAAGGGGCGCCGCGCGGCGGCCGAGATCACCGGTGACGTCGACGTGGCCGCCCTCGATCTCGCCGACCTGGCCAGCGTGCGCGCGTTCGCCGACTCCGTCGAATCCGTTGACGTGCTGGTGAACAACGCCGGCGTGATGGGCATGCCGCTGACGCGCACGGCCGACGGTTTCGAATCCCACATCGGCATCAACCATCTCGGCCACTTCGCGTTGACGTCGCTGCTGGCCGACCGGATCACCGACCGGGTGATCTCGGTGGCGAGCGCGACCTATCTGTTCGCCACTTTGCATCTCGACGACCTGAACTGGCAGCGCCGCAAGTACTCGAAGTGGAGCGCCTACGGCGAGTCCAAATTAGCCAACCTGCTGTTCGTCGCCGAGTTGGCGAACCGAGGTGTGCGCGCGTATGCCGCCGACCCGGGCGCCACCGACACCGACATCACACGATCGCTCGGAATGGGCGAGCATCAACGGATTCGGCGCCTGATGCACACCCCCGCCCAGGGTGCCCGGGCCATCTTGCAGGCGGTGACGACCGACCTGCCCAGCGGGACCTATCTGGCGCCGCGGTTCAATCAGCTCGGCAGGCCCAAGGTCACCCGGTTGCGACGCAAGGCCGTCGATCCGGCGACGGCCCGCCGACTGTGGGACGCGTCGGCCGAACACACCGGCTGCGACTGGCCGCGCTGATCAGTCCCGCTGTCGCCACCACGCGACGACGTACAGCACCATCGCCGCCGCCAACGCGATCAGCACCCACAGCACCACCGCCAGATCGATCCAGGCGCCCGCCGGCGGCGCGCCGGGCAACAGGTTGCGAAGCGGCACCACCGCGAACAGCATCGCCGCGAACCAGGTCGTCAACGGAGGCAGGAACTTTCGGCGGCCCAGCACCGTCTCGATCGCCACGAACAACGCCGCCGCAGGCAGTGCCAGCAGCACCAGCAACACCCCGAGGTCGAACGCGAGCGCTCCCCTGGTGCGCTCCATGGTGAAACGTACGGTCGGGATCGGGTCCGGCGCCGAATCGACCGTGCCGTTCTGGACACGAAAGTCCCATCCGTTGATCTGCCCCGCCGCGACGATTCCCGCCGGGATGCGGCGTTGTTCGGCACCGTAGCCCGCGAAGGCCTCCACGCCGATGGTGTCGGTGGTGAACTTGTCGAACGGCCAGTCGTCGGGGTCGCCGACCGCGACGAGGTGGGTGGCCGATTCACTGACAGACAGGTCGCCGTGCACATAGATCAACTCGCCGGAAGCGGTCCATGAACTCAACCGGACGGTGAAATCGGCGGGCTCGTACTGCTGCAGGTTGGGGCCCGGGTGTATGAGAACGTCGACCGCCAGGCGGTTCTGGATCGCGTCCATCTGCCGCAAGCGGATGATGACGACGGATTCACCGGTGACCGACGGCTCCGAGAATTCGAAGTTGCGAGGCCGCGGCTCCAACAACGCATATCCGAGGAGGGATCCGACGTAGACAGCCATCACCGCCACGACCGTCGTCACGACGGTGACCCGTCGCCGTTTGGGCGTGCCTGATGGCGCCGCACCTGTCACGCGCGGATCGTAGCCTCAGTCGCGCCGAACCCGACGCGGATTGGGATCAGTCGGTCCTCGGCTTGGCGTCGATCCCGGATTCCTTGCGCTGCTGCGGGGTGATCGGCGCGGGCGCGCCGGTCAACGGGTCGACACCGCCACCGGACTTCGGGAACGCGATCACTTCGCGGATCGAGTCCGCACCGGCCAGCAGGGCGGTGGTGCGATCCCATCCGAACGCCAGACCGCCGTGTGGCGGCGCGCCAAAAGTGAACGCCTCCAACAGGAATCCGAACTTCTCCTCGGCTTCGGCCTTGTCGATACCCATCACCGCGAACACCCGCTCCTGGATGTCGCGACGGTGGATACGGATCGAGCCGCCGCCGATCTCGTTGCCGTTGCACACCACGTCGTAGGCGTCGGCCAGCACGCTGCCGGGATCGGTGTCGATGCGGTCCTCGAACTCCGGCTTGGGCGCGGTGAACGCGTGGTGCACCGCGGTCCACGCGCCGGATCCGACCGCGATGTCACCGTGCGCGGTCGCCTCGTCGGCGGGCTCGAACAGCGGCGGGTCCACCACCCAGGTGAACGCCCAGGCGTTCGGGTCGATCAATTCGAGCCGTTTGGCGATCTCGATGCGCACCGCGCCGAGCAGCGCGCGCGAACTCTTCGCCGGGCCCGCCGAGAAGAACACGCAGTCACCCGGGGATGCGCCGACGTGCGCGGCGAGGCCGTCGCGCTCGACGTCGGAGAGGTTCTTGGCCACCGGGCCGCCCAATGTGCCGTCCTCGCCGACGAGCACATACGCAAGCCCCTTGTGCCCGCGCTGCTTGGCGAAGTCCTGCCAGGCGTCGAGCGTGCGGCGAGGCTGAGAAGCGCCGCCGGGCATGACGACGGCGCCCACGTACGGCGCCTGGAACACCCGGAACGGGGTGTCCTTGAAATAGTCGCCGCACTCGACGAGTTCGAGTCCGAACCTCAGATCGGGCTTGTCCGAACCGAAGCGGCGCATCGCGTCGGCGTAGGTGATCCGCGGCAGCGGCAGGGGTACGTCGTAGCCGATCAACCGCCACAGCGCCGCGACGATCTCCTCGGAGACCGCGATCACGTCCTCGGAGTCGACGAAGCTCATCTCGAGGTCGAGCTGGGTGAACTCGGGCTGGCGGTCGGCGCGGAAGTCCTCGTCGCGGTAGCAGCGCGCGATCTGGTAGTAGCGCTCCATGCCCGCGACCATCAGCAGCTGCTTGAACAGCTGCGGGCTCTGCGGCAACGCGTAGAACGACCCGGGCTGCAGCCGTGCGGGCACCAGGAAGTCGCGCGCACCCTCGGGGGTCGAGCGCGTCATCGTCGGGGTCTCGATCTCGACGAAGTCATGCCGTTCCAGCACTTCGCGGGCGGCGGCGTTCACCTTGGACCGCAGCCGGATCGCGTGGCCGGGGCCGTCGCGCCGCAGGTCGAGGTAGCGGTACTTCAGGCGCGCCTCCTCGCCGGCCTGCTCGTCGAGCTGGAACGGCAGCGGCGCGCTCTCCCCGAGCACGGTCAGCGACGTCGCGTTGACCTCGATCTCACCGGTGGCGATCTCGGGGTTGGCGTTGCCTTCGGGGCGGATCTCGACCACACCGTCGATCGCGATGCAGAACTCGGCGCGCAGCCGGTGCGCCGCCTCGAGGACGCCGGCCTCACGGAACACGACCTGCGACACCCCGGACGCGTCGCGCAGATCGATGAAGATGACGCCGCCGTGGTCGCGCCGACGCGCCACCCACCCGGCCAACGTCACCTTCTGACCGGCGTCGGCGGGCCGCAACGATCCGGCGGCATGACTGCGCAGCACTGAAACTCCTGGAATTCGCCTGACAAGACAACTGCACAAGTGTAGAGGGGTCGGATCCGCCGGTAGTTTGGCGTTCATGCCCAGTCGCGTCGCGCTCGTCGGACCCGGGGCGATCGGATCGACGGTCGCGGCTCTGCTGCACGCGGCCGGCCACCCGGTGATGCTGTGCGGGCGCACGCCGCGCGACGCGATCGAGGTCAGGTCCGACGACGGCGAGCCGATTGTGGTGCCCGGCCCGGTGCTGACCGACCCGGCCGACATCTCCGAACCGGCCGATGTCGTGCTGCTGGCGGTCAAGGACACCCAGAACGAGCAGTCGGCCGGGTGGCTGGCGAAGTTGTGCGACGAGCGCACCGTGGTGTGTGCGCTGCAGAACGGTGTCGAACAGGTCGAGCGCGTCGGGCGCTACTGCCCTTCATCGACGGTTGTGCCTGCGGCCGTCTGGGTTTCGGCGGAGCCGACGGAGCAGGGTTATGTCCGGTTGCGCACCGGGGCCCGCCTCGTGCTGCCCGACACCGACGGGGCGCGGACACTGGCGGCACTGTTCGCCGACAGCGCCGTCACGGTCGACATCGACCCGAACTTCCTCAGCGCGGCGTGGCACAAGCTTCTGGTCAATGCGGTCGTGGGGTTCATGGTGCTCAGTGGGCGCCGCTCGGGCATGTTCCGCCGCGACGACGTCGACGGCCTGGCGCGTCGCTATCTGGCCGAATGCCTCGCGGTGGCGCGGGCAGAGGGCGCACAGCTGAGCGAAGAGGTGATCGACGACATCGTCGGCCTGCTCGCCAAGTCGCCGGAGGACATCACCACCTCGATGCTGACCGACCGCGAGGCCGGCCGGGAGCTGGAGTGGGACATCCGCAACGGGGTGATCGCCCGCAAGGCCGCCGAGCACGGGCTGAGCACGCCGATCAGCGACGTGCTGGTGCCGCTGCTGGCCGCGGCCAGCGACGGGCCTGGCTAGGCTTGGGCTCTGACTAGACAGCGTCCTTTACTGTGTATGCCCATGCAGCAGTGTGAACGCGTCGACCTGGACTTCGTCGAGAACGCGCCGTTTCGGTTCGTCAGCACCGTCGACCTCGCGATCACGCCCGAGCAGCTCTTCGACGTGCTCGCCGATGCGGAGTCGTGGCCGCACTGGGCCACCGTGATCACCGAGGTGACGTGGACCAGCCCCGAACCACGCGGCGTCGGCACCACCCGAACGGTGAAGATGCGCGGCGGCATCGTCGGCGACGAGGAGTTCCTGGCCTGGGAGCCATACAGCCACATGGCGTTTCGGTTCAACGAGGCCTCGACCGGAAGTATCGGCGCGTTCGCCGAGGA
Organism: Mycobacterium sp. 852002-51152_SCH6134967; assembly: GCF_001667105.1. NCBI lineage: Bacteria > Bacillati > Actinomycetota > Actinomycetes > Mycobacteriales > Mycobacteriaceae > Mycobacterium > Mycobacterium sp. 852002-51152_SCH6134967. The sequence continues at coordinate 64,021 of NZ_LZIK01000012.1, forward strand.
CTACCGGGTGGTTCGGACGCCGCAGGGCTGCCACCTGACGTGGGTGATGGCGATGAAGCCCAACGGCGCCGCCGCCCGGATCGGAATGACGTTCGGCGGGCCGGTGATGGGCTGGCTGTTCCAGAAGTTTCTCTACAACCTGCGCGACTACTCCGCGAAGCGCTTCGGGGTCTGAAGTTCGCGAAATTGCATTCCCGCAGGCGTCTACTCGCATTTTCGCTGCTGGAATTCCATTTCGCGGTTAATACAGGCCCGCCCAGGCTTCGCGGCGCTCGGCGTCGGGATCGGAGACCACCGTGTCGCGCGCACTCATGATGATCCGGGTGCAGCGCCGTTGGGTGTCGTAGACGGGCCAGTCGTGTCCGTTCGACCAGTGGATCTCGCCGGTGTCCCACCCCTGAGAAGCGAAGTCGAGCCACGCCCGCTGCATGCGCCTGCCGACCGCAGGCTGCAGCCGCCGCCCCAGCGGGTGGATCTTGCGTCCGAGATATGACGCGTAGCTGTGCTGGATGTGCACGATCTCGCTGCCGTGGGTCGCGCCGAGGCCGAGCATGCGCAGGCTGAAGCCGAAGTGGTCGAAGCGGTACATGTGGGTCGGGGCGTGTGCGCTGTAGGCATCGGCGAACGCCCACGCCGGACCGCCGAACATCACGTCGGAGGCGAACGCCAGCAACTCCCTTCGGCGCGGAAAGTGCGGGTACGCGGCCAGCACCCGCTGTTTGGCGTCGGGCGCGACGCGGGCGAAGTAGGCCTCCACGGACGCCTGGGTGGTCGGCAGCATCGGCGGTTTGGTCCAGGCGAACATCGACGCTTCGTGGCTGTTGGTTCCGATGATCAGTGGCACCCGCCGCAGGGTTCCGGCGCGCGCGGCGTCCACAGGGTGACGCGGCAGCAGCTCGACGCCGTGGGTCAAGCCGTAGGCCAACGTCGGCGTGCGCGCGGCGCTTTCGAGTTGCAGCCTGCCCGCCGCTCTGCGCAGCTCGCGTTGCGGTAAGCCCTTGATCTCCGAGACCGGCACGCCGAGTCGGCGCACGAACTCGTGTGCCTGCTCGGCGCGCAGCTCGCGATCGGCGATCAGCGGCAGCGCCGGGCTCTGGGCGATCGCGCGGCTGAAAAGACCATCGGCGGCGGGGCTGGCGATCAGCGCGAGCACCGATGTGCCGCCCGCGGACTCACCGAACACCGTCACGCGGGACGGATCACCGCCGAAGGCCGCGATGTGGTCGCGGACCCACCGCAGTGCGGCGATCTGGTCCCGCAGGGCAAGGTTGTCGTCGAACCCGTCGCCGAGGTCGCCGAGTTCGAAGCCACCGAAGACGCCGATGCGATAGGTGATGTTGACGACGACCACGTCGCCGTTGGCGGCCAACCGCGAGCCGTTGTACAGCTGGAACTGTCCGGCACCGAACACGAACGCGCCGCCGGGGATCCACACCATCACCGGAAGCGACGCACTGGTGTCGGGCGACCACACCGTCAAGGTCAGGCAGGCTTCGTCACGCACTTTCGGATCGTCGCGCCCGCCGCCGACGAACGACTTGCCCTGCGGGGGCAGCGGCCCGTGCTCGATCGCGTCTCGCACCCCTGCCCACGGTCGCTTCGCCTCGGGACCAAGGAACCGGCGCTCGCCCACGGGCTGCTCGGCATACGGCACGCCTCGCCAGACCCCGACGCCGCCCTCGCTAGTGCCGCGGAGATCACCGAGGTCGGTGTGCACGATGACCGAATGTCCGACAACGGTGGCCACGACCGAATCGTAGTGTGCAAAGCTGAACGTCATGACCTTCAACGAAGGCATGCGAATCGACACCAGCACCGCCTCGTCCAGCGGTGGCGGTGGCGGGCCCGGGCGGGGCATCGCGGTCGGCGGTGGCGTCGGCGGCCTGCTCATCCTCGTGGTGGCGCTGTTCCTCGGCGTCGACCCCAGCACGGTGGTGCCTCAGCAGGGTCAGTACGACAGCCAGGGCGTCGAGTCGCCAGGTTTCGACCTCAGCCAGTGCAAGACCGGTGCGGACGCTAACGCGATCCCCCAGTGCCGGGTGCTCGCCACCGGCAACTCGCTCGACGCGATCTGGCCACAGCTGATGCCGGACTACACGCGGCCCGGCGTTCATCTCTTCAGAAACAGCGTCAACACAGCCTGCGGCCCGGCGACCAGCGAGGTCGGCCCCTTCTACTGCCCGGCGGATCAGACCGCTTATTTCGACGTCGAGTTCTTCGACGTGCTGCGCGACCAATTCGGTTCCAGCGGCGGCCCGTTGGCGCAGGAGTACGTGGTCGCACACGAGTACGGTCACCATGTTCAGAACCTCACCGGCGCGCTTCGGCAGTCGCAGGGTCCCGGCGCCGCGGGCCCCACCGGCGGCGGCGTCCGCACCGAACTGCAGGCCGACTGCTACGCGGGGGTGTGGGCGCACTACGCCGCCATCACCAAGCAGGAAGGCACCGATGTCACGTTCCTACAGCCGTTGACCGACAAGGACATCGCCGACGCGCTGTCGGCCGCGGCCGCGGTGGGCGATGACCGCATCCAGAAGCAGACCACGGGCCGGGTCAACCCGGAGGCGTGGACGCACGGATCGGCCGCGCAGAGGCAGAAGTGGTTCACCGAGGGCTACCGCACCGGTGATCCGAAGGCCTGTGACACGTTCTCCACGAACGACCTTGGGTAGGACACCCACGGCCGTCGACGCCGTCGCCGAACGCTATCTGGACACCCTCGCCGCGCTCGACCCTTGTGCGGCAACCGAAATGGGGATCACCGGCCACGACCGCAACTACGACGAGGAGATCACCGACTACTCCCCCGACGGTGTCGCCGCACGTGCCGACGCCGCGCGCCACACACTGCGGGAGCTCGACAACGTCACCGCCGAGGACGCCGTCGACGAGGTGACGGTGGCGGCGATGCGCGAGCGCCTCGGCATCGTGATCGACATCAACGACGCCGGGCTCGATATGGGCGAACTCAACGTGATCGCCTCCCCGCTGCAGTCGATGCGCGACGTGTTCGACCTCATGCCGACCGAAACCAACGACGACTGGGCGGTGATCGCGCGCCGACTCTCGCAGGTGCCCGACCGTGTCGCCGGATATGCCGACGCGCTGCGGACCGCGGTCACCACCGGCCATCCCCCCGCGGTGCGCCAGGTCGCGCGCGGCATCGAGCAGTCCGCAAGCATCCAGCACCTGTTGGTGGACATGGTCGCGGCCGCGGTCCCCGACAACGCAACGCTGCACGACGAACTGCAACAGAACGCCGCCCATGCGGCGAACGCCTACCGCGAACTCGGCAGGATTCTCGGAGACGAGATCGCACCACATGCGCGCGTCGAGGATGCGGTCGGCCGCGATGCCTACCGGTTGTGCTCACGTTCCTTTCTCGGCGCCGAGGTCGATTTCGAGGAGACATACGAGTGGGGCCTTCAGCGGCTGGAAAGCATTGTCGCCGAACAGGAGAAGCTCGCCAAGCAGTTGTACCCCGGAACGTCGATCGCGGACGCGCTGCGGCGCCTGGACACCGAGGAGCGCTACCTCATCCAGGGCGTCGACGCACTGCAGGCATGGATGCAAGACCTCTCCGACCGCGCTGTCGAGGCGCTCGCCGACACGCACTTCGACATCGCCGAACCGCTGCGCGAGCTGGAGTGCCGGATCGCGCCGACCCACACCGGCGGCATCTATTACACCGGTCCGTCGGAAGACTTCAGCAGACCCGGTCGGATGTGGTGGTCGGTTCCGCACGGCATCGACACCTTCCATACGTGGCAGGAGACGACGACGGTGTTCCACGAGGGCGTTCCGGGACACCATCTGCAGATCGGGCGTGCGGTCGTGCGCGCCGACCAACTCAACCGGTGGCGGCGACTGGGCTGTTTCGTATCGGGCCACGGGGAGGGTTGGGCGCTCTACGCCGAACGGCTGATGGCCGAACTCGGTTGGCTCGACGATCCCGGCGACCACATCGGAATGCTTGACGCGCAACGTTTTCGGGCCGCACGCGTCGTCATCGACATCGGTGTGCACTGCGCCATGACCGCACCCGACGGCACCGTGTGGGATGTCGACAAGGCGTGGCAATTTCTGGTCTCGCACAGCGCGATGAACGAGGAGCACCTGCAGTTCGAACTCGACCGCTACCTCGGCTGGCCGGGTCAGGCGCCGTCGTATGCGATCGGCCAGCGGATCTGGCAACGGCTGCGCGACGAGATGCTGGGCCGGGGTGTGCCGCTCAAGGAGTTCCATGACCGCGCCCTGGACCTCGGCGGATTGCCGCTCGACGTGCTCCGGTCCGCGCTGACGCGCGATTTCGCCTCCGGCTGAGCCCCTTTCACTGCCCGCTCGTACGCCCTAGCGTGGACGCATGGATTCCGTGGCCGTCACGCCGAACCTCACCATGCTCGTCGTCAACGGGTGGCAGGTCTACGCCTGGCGCGACGGTGACTCGGTCACGCTGATCGACACCGGGGCACCGGGATCCGGCGCAGCCATCGCCGAGGCGGTGCCATCAATCGATCGGATAATCCTGACGCACGGACACGTCGACCACATCGGCTCGGCCGCCGAACTCCACAGATCGACCGGCGCCCCGGTTGTCGCCGGCGCAGGGGATGCCGCCGCGATTCGCGACGGAGCTGCGCTGCCCCCACCGGTGTTCGAGGACTGGGAGGTGCCGATCCACGCGCGTGTCGCAGCAGGATTGCCCGATGCTGCCGAGCCCGTCCCTGTCGCCCGGGAACTGTGCGACGGCGACATGCTGGATTTCGGTGGCGGCGCCGAGGTCCTGTCGATACCGGGTCACACCGAGGGCAGCATCGCGATTCATCTGCCCCGCCACGGCGTGCTGCTCACCGGCGACACCATCGCCAACGTCGGCACGCTCATGCTCGGCACCTTCAACCAGGACCGTGCGCGCACGGTGGCATCATTCCGCCGTCTTGCCGCGCTCGACATCGACACGGCGTGTTTCGGTCACGGCGACCCGATCGCTGCCGGCGCGGGCGACCGGCTCCGCGAGGTCGCCGCCACGTTGACGTGACCGGCTCCATCCGAGTCACCCGACGAGTACCGTCACCGTGGTCGAAGGAGGCATTCATGCGCATTGCAATCGCAGGTGCGACGGGGAACATCGGCGCCCGCACCGCCGCCGCGCTCGAGCGCGACGGCCACGAGGTGGTCCCCATCAGCCGCTCACAAGGGGTCGACCTGATGTCCGGTGAAGGCCTGGACGTCGCGCTCACCGGCGTGCAGGCCGTCGTCGACGCCATCAGCGCACCGCCCACCGATCGGGACCGAACCATCGAGTACTTCGGCACCACCACACGCAACCTGCTCGCCGCCGAACAACGCACTGGCGTCGGCCATCACGTCCTGCTCTCGATCGTCGGCATCCACGACATCGAAGGCAATCCGCACTACTCAGGCAAGCGGGAGCAGGAGCGTCTCGTCGCCGACGGACCGGTGCCGTGGACGATCGTGCCCGCCACCCAGTTTCACGACTTCGCGGCCATGGTCGCCGGTTGGTTCGAGCAGGACGGGGTGTCGACCATCGCGCCGCTGCTCGTGCAACCGATCGCGCCCGACGACATCGCCGAGGTTCTTGCCGAGGTCGCCGTCGGCCAACCGCAGGGCCGGTACGTGGATGTCGCGGGGCCCGAGACACAAGACCTCGTCGACATGGCCCGCCGGACGCTGGCCGCAAAGGGGCAAACAGGTCAAGCTGGTGCCGACCTGGTCGGGCATGTTCGGGTTGTCGATGTCGGGAAATGTGTTGCTGCCGGGCGAGGATGCGCGCATCGCCCCGACGACGTTCGACGACTGGCTCGCCGCCGGTGCCAATTGATCAGGAGAACTCGATGACCAACCCCGATACCCCCCTCGCCGGAAAAGTTGCCTACGTGACGGGCGCCGCTCGCGGACAGGGCCGTTCGCACTGCATACGGTTGGCCCGCGCCGGGGCCGACATCGTCGCGATCGACGCGTGCGGTCCGGTCGCCGAGCACAACGGCTATCCGCCCGCGCTTCCCGAGGATCTCGCCGAGACGGTGAGCCTCGTCGAAGGCGAGGGCCGCAAGATCGTCGCCGACCGCGTCGATGTCCGCGACCTCGCGGGCCAGCAGCGGGTGGTCTCCGACGCGATCGAACAGTTCGGCCGCCTCGACATCGTCGTCGCCAACGCCGGTGTGATGAATTGGGGTCGGCTGTGGGAGATTTCGGCACAGCAGTGGCAGGAAGTCCTCGACGTCAACCTCACCGGTGTGTGGAACACGATCAAGGCCGCCGTGCCGCCGATGATCGAGGCGGGCAACGGCGGCTCCATCATCACGATCAGTTCGGCGGCCGGCATCAAAGCCGTTCCCGGGTGCGGTCACTACTGCGCCAGCAAGTTCGGCGTGGTCGGGCTCACCAACTCGTTGGCGGTCGAACTCGGCGAGTTCGGCATCCGGGTCAACTCGGTGCATCCGTACGGCACCGACACCCCGATGGGCAACGACACCTCGATGTGGCAGGTCTTCGCCGACCACCAGACCTACATCCACAGCTTCTCCCCCGGCGCGCTGCCGACGGAGTCCCTGGCGGACCCGGATCTGATCTCCGACATCGTGGTCTGGTTGGCCAGCGATGCCTCGTCACTGCTGACCGCGGCGCAAATCCCCGCGGACAAGGGCTATCTGAAGATTTGAGCTTGCCGCGAGTCTGAGCTTATGCGTCAAATCCGGCCGAAACTTCGTGCAGAAGTTCAGTTTCGGCGGGCGGGCACCGGCCGGGCGGGCACCGGCCTTGTTACAGGCGCGACTGCTCCTTGATCGCCGTGTCGCTGGTGCGCAGCGGCCGGATCAGCGCGTCCTGGGTGAACGATGCGATCAGCTCACCGGCCTCGGTGTGCACGGTTCCGCGGACATACGACATGCCCGCGCCCACCTGCGTGCTCTCGTGGCTGTACAGCAGCCACCCGTCGAATCCGAACGGCTCATGGAAGCTGACCGACACCGTCATCGGTGCGGTCGACACGGTGACGTGGGACTGCGCGGTGCCGATGCCCTCGTGGGCGCGCATGGTCGTCGAAATACCCAGGTGTCCAGTCAGATACGCGACGAGAGCCTTGGCGAGCTCGTCACGCTCGGGTGTCTTGTCGTAGTGCACCCAGGCATACAGTTCCGGCGGGCCGACCTCGTCGGGGCTGTTGACGTCGACGACATCGACCAGCCGGATCTCGCGACCGGCCATGGCCATGCGCGCGTCGTTCGCCTCGGCGGGCGGCTTGACCTCGGGGCGCGCGACGGCGTGGCGGATAACGTCGTCGGTCGGGACGTCGGTCAGCACGGTGACGGTGATGCAGCGCTTACCGTTCTGCTTGGCGGTGACGACAGCCGTTGCGGTGGAACGACCTTCGTTGACGACATCGATCTCCAACTCCAGCGGGCCCGCGGCCACCATCACCGCCCGTGAGAACACCGCGTATGCCGAGCGCACCGACTTGCCCTCGAAGCGTTTGGCCACCGCCACGATCACCTGGGCGAGCACCTGTGTGCCCTCGACGACCTGCCGGTCCTCCTCCCCGGCCGGGCCGGTCTCGGCGATGAATCGGTTGTCCCCGTCCTGGCGGACGTCGAACAGGTCGAGCAGGGTGTCGACGGTCCACTGTTGCTGCGCTGAGTCTGTCGTCATGACAAGGAACAGTAACCGAGCTTCTACAAAAGCGGTAACGTCGTTACCAGTCGATCTCGAGCCGGAAGGTGACGACCATGGCCAAGCCGAGCGGGCGCCCCGCCGCGGGCGCCACACGCATGGCCGACGCCGCCGATGGCGACCCCCGGCCCAAGCGCTTCATGAAGTCGGCGCTGGCGATCCTCGGCGAGACCGGGCGCACCGACTTCACCGTGCTCGAGGTGGTCGAACGGTCGAAGACATCGCTGCGGTCCTTCTACCAACACTTCTCGACCAAAGACGAACTGCTGCTCGCGCTCGTCGACAAGATCATGGCCGAGTCGACGCGCCGCTGGCGCGAAGACACCGCCGGCCTGCCCGCCGCGACGGCCCTTCGCGTGCTCATCGACCGGATCTGCACCCCGCCCGAGACCACCACCCAGGACAAGGTCAACCGCGGCCTGACCAACTACAACGACCGCCTCGCCGAGACCTTGCCGCGCGAATACTCGCGCGTGCTCTCACCGGTCTACGAGCTGATCAAGGACATCATCAACCGCGGGATCGCCGAGGGCGTCTTCCGGTCGGACCTCAACGTCGACGCCCGGGCCGCACTGATCATGCAGTCGTCGCTGGGCGCGATCCGGCTGCAGGTGCTCGGCGCGGAACTCAGCGGCATACCGGTCGGCGCAGACGACATCTACGACTTCTGCCTCAGCGGGCTCACCGGCCCGGACCACAACGCTTGACCTGCGCCGCACCGGCAGAGAACAGGCTTCTCCGGCGCCGCTGTTTCTGCTGGTCCCAAAGTGGTAATGTCATTACCACTAACAGCCAATCAGACTTGCAGGAGGCGAACATGACACGCCAGCTTCCGTATCCCGTGTTCGACGCGGACAACCACTTCTACGAGCCCAAAGAGGCGCTGACCAAGTTCCTCCCGGACCACCGCAAGCACGTCATCGACTACATCGAGGTGCGCGGACGGACCAAGATCATGGTGCGCAACCAGGTCAGCGACTACATCCCGAACCCCACCTTCGAGGTTGTCGCGCGCCCGGGCGCCCAGGAGGAGTACTTCAAGCACGGCAGCGGCGGCAAAAGCTTCCGCGAGGTGATGGGCAAGCCGATGAAGGCGATTCCGGCCTTCCGCGAACCCGCCGCGCGACTCGAGGTCATGGACGGCCTCGGCCTGGATTACTCGCTGATGTTCCCGACCCTCGCCAGCCTGGTCGAGGAGCGGATGAAGGACGATCCGGAACTGATCCTCGACGTCATCCACGCGCTCAACGAGTGGATGTACGAGACCTGGCAGTTCAACTACGAGGACCGGATCTTCTCCACCCCGGTGATCAACCTCGGCATCGTCGACCGCGCGCTCGAAGAACTCGAATGGTGTCTGGAGCGCGGCGCCAAGACGGTTCTGGTCCGGCCGGCGCCGGTGCCCGGTGTGCGCGGCACGCGGTCGTTCGGGTTGCCCGAGTTCGACCCGTTCTGGGACGCCTGCGTCAAGGCCGGTATCCCGGTGTCGATGCACGCCTCGGACTCCGGCTACGCCGAGTACCTCAACGACTGGGAACCGGCCGATGAGTACCTGCCGTTCAAGCCGACCGCGTTCCGGATGGTGTCGATGGGCAAGCGGCCGATCGAGGACTCGATGGCCGCGCTGGTGTGCCACGGCGCGCTGACCCGCAATCCCGATCTGCGGATTCTGTCCATCGAGAACGGCGCCGACTGGGTGCCGTACCTGTTCAAGCAGTTCGAGGGCGTCTACAAGAAGATGCCGCAGGAGTTCCCCGAGAACCCGATCGAGGCGTTCAAGCGTGGGGTGTATGTCGCACCGTTCTGGGAGGACGACTTCGCCAAGATGGCCGACCTCATCGGCGTCGACCGGGTGATCTTCGGGTCGGATTGGCCGCACCCGGAGGGGCTGGCCGAGCCGACCCATCTGATCGACGACCTGCAGGGACTCGACGAGGAAGGCCAGCGGAAGGTCATGGGCGGCAACATGATCGACCTGTTCAAGGTGCCCAACGAGATCGTCCACAACCCCGACGTGCCCGCGCTCGTCATCCCCGCCTGAGTTCAGGCACCGTCGCGGAACGTGCGTGTCGATGCGTCGACACGCACGTTCGCACGATTACGAAAGAGAGCCCGTGACCGATAGCTCGAACAACGGCACGAATCCTGAGGTACTGCTCTTCGCCTCGACGACGCAGTCGTTCCTCGAAAAGGTAGTGCCGCTGAGTCGGATACGCGAGATGCACGATGCCGGAACGTCGTTCGACGCCGACTGGTGGCGCCGCGCCGTCGAGCTGGGCTGGACCAGCCTCCTGATTCCCGAGGAACTCGGCGGCGGCAGCGTCTCCGGGGAGGGCGTCAAGGACCTGGCGCTCGTCGCCGAGATCGCCGGCAAGACCGTCGCTCCCGGTCCGCTGCACCCGGTCAGCACCGTGCTCGCCGGACTGGTGGAGGCGCCCGTCGGCCACGAGGACACCATCGAGGCGCTGGTGGCCGGCGACGCGGTGGCCAGCTGGGCGGTCTACGAGCCCGGGCAGCAGTGGTCACCGCTGACGCCGACCGTCACCGCCACCGCCACCGCGACCGGGTTCCGTATCGACGGGGTCAAAGACCGGGTCGAGGCCGGCGCCGACAGCGCATTGTTCTTGGTCACAGCACAATCCGACGACGGTATCCATCAGTTCCTCATACCCGCGGACGCACCGGGTGTGCGCGTGGAGCCGCAGCGCTCGATCGACATGGTGAAGACCTACGCCCGCGTGCACTTCGACGGGGTCGAGGTCGATGCGGGCGCGGCGGTGAGCACCGCCGATCAGACACCGGCCCTGATCGAGCGGCAGACCCAGATCGCCTGCGTACTGCAGTGCGCGGAGGTGGTCGGCATCCTGGATACGGTGCTGGCCTTCACGATTCAGTGGGGCTTCGACCGGCTTTCCTTCGGTCGCCCCCTTGGCTCGTATCAGGCGCTCAAGCACAAATACGCCGACCTGAAGATCTGGTTCGAAGGGTGCCGTGCCACGACCAACGCAGCGGTGGCCGAGGTGGCAGCGCGGACGCCCGGTGCGGCGATGGCCGTCAGCGTCGCGAAATCGTACGTGGGCGAATACTCACCGGGCATGTTGCAGCTGTGCGTGCAGCTGCACGGCGGCATCGGGGTGACGTGGGAACACGACCTGCACCTGTTCCTGCGACGCACCACGTTGAACCGCTCGATGTTCGGCACTCCCGAGGAGCACAACCTGCGCGTCTACTCCCTCACCAAGAACCTGGAGCATGCGTCATGACCGAGACCACATCGGCCCCCGCCGCGACCGCCACTACGGAGTCGGCCGAGGAGTTCGCCGCCCGGGCTCAGGCGTGGCTGGCAGAAAACATGCCCCCGATCGATCCGAACAACCCACCCGAACACGACCGCGGCGAAGAGGAGCCGTGGCTGCGCGCGCGGGAACTCCAGAAGCGGTTGTGGGAGGGGGGATTCGCCGGCATCTGTTTCCCCAAGGAGTACGGCGGGCTCGGTCTGCCGATCGCCTATCAGAAGGCGTTCGACAGGGTCTCGCGTGCATATGAGCTGCCGATCATCCTCAACACTCCGACGTTCACGATCTGCGCGGCCACCATTCTCGACACCGGTAGCGAACAGCAGAAACGACAGCACATCTCGGCGGCGCTGCGCGGCGACGAGGTGCTGGTGCAGCTGCTGTCGGAACCGAGCGGCGGCTCCGACCTCGCCGGTGTGATCACCCGCGCCGACCGCAAAGGCGACAAGTGGGTGATCAACGGGGCAAAGACCTGGAGCACAAGCGCTTTCGCCGCTGACTACGGGTTGATGCTGGCGCGCACCAACTGGGACGTGCCCAAGCACGAGGGTTTGACGATGTTCCTGGTGCCCATCGACAGCCCCGGCATCACACTGCGCCGCATCAAGCAGGTCAACGGTTCCGTCGAGTTCTGCGAGGAGTTCTTCGACAACCTCGAGCTCGACGACGACGCCGTGGTCGGCGAGGTCGACGCGGGCTGGCACGTCGCCTCCCGGCAGCTGTACCACGAGCGGCGCGCGGTCGGCGGCGGATCGGAGTTCGCCAGCGGGATCGGCGCCGAGGGCAAATCCGACGTCCCGACCAATTACGTTGAGCTGCTTGAGAAGGCGGGTCAGGCCGACAACGCGCGGCTTCAGGAGATGGCCGGGCGCGCGCTGGTGCACCGGACCGTTCGCGAGCAGCTGATCGACCACGTCTACCACGGTGTGCTCGACGGCTCGCTACCGCCGGCCGCCGGGTCCATCATCCGCATCGCGCACGCCGACGTCCATCACGTCGAGTTCGACACGGCGCTGGCGATCACCGGCAGCGCGGGTGTGGTCGACGTCGACGGTGTGCTGATCCGTCACGGCGAGCGGTACCTGTCGCGCCAAGCCGCCGCCCTGGGCGGCGGCACGACCGAGATCGCGCGGAACATCATCGGCGAGCGCGTGCTCGGCTTCCCCCGCGAACCCGCCGCCGACCGCGACGTGCCGTTCAAAGAGGTCAAGCGCAACAGGGGCTGACCCTTTCTCAGAACAATGTGGGTTGCAACGCTGGGACGGGTGCAGGCGCCGGCGGTGTGTCCGCGGCGCGGAACGACCGGCGGTCGGGCGCCAGGCCGTGCTTGGCCACAAGCGGCGCCGCCCGGTCGTGCAACCTCTTTCGGTAGTCCTGCGGCAGGTAGGCGCCGCGGCGATACAGCTCGCGGTACTTTCCCACCAGCTCCGGGTGCGAGCCGGCCAACCAGTTCATGAACCAGCCGCGCGTCGAACCACGCAGGTGCAGGCCGAACACCGTGACACCGGTGGCGCCCGCGGCCGCGATCTGGGCGAGCAGCGCATCGAGCTGCTCGGGCGAGTCCGTCAGATGCGGCAACACCGGGGCTACCATTACGTGGCAGTCCAGCCCGGCGTCCCGGATCGCGGCGATCATCCCGAGCCGCGCCTGCGGCGACGGTGTGCCCGGTTCGACTTCCCTGTGCAGCGCGAGGTCTCCGACGGCGAGCGAAACCGCCACGCTGACGTCGACCTGACGGGCGGCCTCGCGGATCAGCGGAAGGTCGCGTCGCAGCAGCGTGCCCTTGGTGAGGATGGAGAACGGGGTACCGGAATCGGTCAGGGCCGAGATGATCCCGGGCATGAGCGCATAGCGGCCCTCGGCCCGCTGGTACGGATCGGTGTTGGTGCCCAACGCCACCGTCTCGCGCTGCCACGACCGCCGCGACAGTTCGCGGCGCAGCACGTCGGCCACGTTGGTCTTGACCACAACCTGACTGTCGAAGTCGCTGCCGCAGTTCAATTCGAGATATTCGTGCGTGGGCCTCGCGAAGCAATAGCGACAGGCGTGCGAGCATCCGCGGTAGCCGTTGACCGTGAACCGGAACGGCAGCATGGCCCCGTTGGGCACCTTGTTGAGCGCCGATTTGCACAGCACTTCGTGGAATGTGATGCCCTCGAACTGCGGCGTCCGCACGCTGCGCACGAAACCGATACGCTGCAGGCCGGGCAGCGCGCCGTCGTCGACGCCGACACCCTGACCATCCCACCGCATACACTCGATTCGAACTCACGTTCGATGGGTTGTCAAGGTCGACGCGCGCGAACGCTTTGCAGAACAGATTTGGGGGCGATGTGGCGAGCGAGAGCCACGAGGACGAACTGCGCTCTGAGCAGCGCTACATCGACGGGTTGTATGCACGACTCGACGCCGAACGCGCACGCGTGCGGGCGCACTACGACGCGGCGCTGCGCGGTGACGGCGGCTCACTGGTCGACCGTGACGCCGAGGTGCGCGCGGTGGCCAAGCGGATGAACCGGCTCAACGTGGCCGACCACGGGCTGTGCTTCGGTCGGCTGGACAGCGTCACGGGTGACCGTCTCTACATCGGTCGAATCGGGTTGCTGGACGAGGCCAACGAGTACGAGCCGCTGCTTCTGGACTGGCGGGCTCCCGCGGCGCGCCCGTTCTACGTCGCCACCGCGGCCCACCCCGCGGGCATGCGCCGCCGGCGCCAGTTCCATTCCATCGGGCGTCGCATCACCGATTCCACCGACGAGACTCTGGGCAGGCCCACTGAAGGCGCCCAGGGTGACGCCGCGCTGCTCGCGGCGGTCAACGCGCCCCGCGGCGAGGGCATGCTCGACATCGTGGCGACGATCCAGTCCGAACAGGACGAGATCATTCGGCTCGAGCACCCGGGCGTGTTGGTGATCGAGGGCGGCCCGGGCACGGGCAAGACCGTCGTCGCACTGCACCGGGTGGCCTACCTGCTCTACACGCAGCGGGAGCGGATGGAACGCCACGGCGTGCTGGTGATCGGCCCGAACACCGCGTTCCTACGACACATCGACCGGGTGCTGCCCTCGCTCGGCGAAACAAACGTCGTGTTCATGACCGCCGGTGACCTCGTTCCCGGCCTGCGGGTCACCGCCGAGGACCCTCCCGATGCGGCGCGCGCGAAGGGTTCGCTGACGATGCTGGACGTGCTGGCCGCGGCGATCGCCGACCGGCAACGGGCTCCCGAAGAACCGGTGCCGATCAAGCTGGCCGACGTCACCGTACGGATCGACGCCGAGACGGCCGAGTGGGCGATCCAGGAAGCCCGCGACAGCGGCTTGCCACACAACGACGCGCGCGCGGTGTTCGTCGACGTCATCACCTGGGTCCTCACCGAGCGGGCGATCGCCCGCATCGGCAAGGGCTGGCTGAGCCGCGACGACAAGGCGGCGTGGGAACACCTGCGTGCCGAGCTTCTCGACGAACTCGGTGATCACGAAGCGTTCAACACCGCCTTGGACGATCTGTGGCCGCAGCTGACGCCGGAGGCTCTGCTGGCCGGACTCTACGAGTCTGTCGAACGGCTCAGTGCCGCAGGCGCCGACGAGTCCCTGCTGCGCGCCCAAGGCGATGCCTGGACGGTGCCGGACGTGCCGCTGCTCGACGAGCTGGTCGACATGTTGGGCGGGCTCAAACCGGACGCCGCGGCCGAGACTCAGCGGCAGGAGGAGGCCGCGTACGCCGCCGGTGTGCTGGACCTGATGGTGGCCCGTGAGGACCTGATGGCCGACGAGGATCATCTGCTCGCCACCGACCTCATCGGCGCCGAAGACCTCGCCGAGCGATTCATCGAACGCGACACCCGCGATCTCGCTGAACGTGCTGCCGCAGAACGTGATTGGACGTACGGCCACGTCGTCGTCGACGAGGCGCAGGAACTCTCGGAGATGGACTGGCGGGTGCTGATGCGTCGGTGTCCCAGCAAGTCTTTCACCGTTGTCGGAGATCTCGCGCAGCGCCGATCGGCCGCGGGCACCACGTCGTGGGGCTCGATGCTCGATCCCTATGTGCCCGGTCGCTGGATCTACCGGCCGCTGTCGGTGAACTACCGCACGCCAGCCGAGATCATGGACGTCGCCGCGGGCCTGCTCGCCGAGTTCGCCCCCGAGGTGCGGCCACCCGAATCCGTTCGCGCATGCGGTGTTCGGCCATGGGCGCGCTTCATCGATACCGACGAACTACCCGGCGCGATCGAGGAGTTCCGTCGCGACGAAGACGGCCGCGATGGGACCAGCGTCGTGATCGGGCCTTCGGGAATGGACGGGGCGGTGTCACCGTCGGAGATCAAGGGTTTGGAGTTCGACGCGGTTCTCGTCGTCGAGCCGGGCCGCATCCTCGCCGACGGTCCGCGCGGGGCGGCCGACCTCTACGTCGCGCTCACCCGCGCGACACAACGGCTCGGTGTGCTGCACACCGAGCCGCTGCCACCCACGCTGAAATTGTCCGAGCTCCAGAACGTGGCCGACTGAGCGGCCGCGATACCTACAGCGGCGCGGTCACCACTGGCTCAGCTGGCACTGCACCGTGTAGGTACCGTCCTGCTGCACCGCCACCTCACCGTCGATCGCGATCTCGCAGTGCGGATTCGGGGAGGCTTGCATGGCGTGGACGCCCGTGCTCGCGGTGAGGATCGCCCATTGCGGGTCGGCCATTGTCGTCTCGAAGACCCACGGCACGCCCGGCTGCAGGACCACTTCTTCCTTCTTCAGGTACGCATACGCGTCGGCGTTGTACGCCTCCTTGCTCGGAGGCTGAGCCGTCAGATAGTTGAGTTGGAAGTCGGCAGGAGCCGTTGACGTCAGCGTGTACCGGACCACGTGGCCTTCCGATTGGGCATTCGCCGTCGCATGGCTGACCGCGACTGACGCCGCAGCCACCATGAGAGCCGCCCCGACCTTGGTTATAGCTGTTCGCATGTTCGTCACATCGCCGGACGGTACCAAACCGTTACAGCCGCAGCGCCGCCGCTGCCGAGCGCCTTCGATGCGCCGCTGAACGGCACACGACCTGCGGAGAAGTCACAGGTTAATTTGTTTGTCACACGCAGACATTTCCCAGAAACACCACCGCTCTAACGTCCCGATTCGACAACCACGCGATGTCGGGACCCGCGCCCGGCTCGACGCTCATCGCCGATGTGCGCTGCGGATATATAGGGAAAGGCTGTTCATGCGACTACCACGACGGTCCTCCGTGAGACGTTCAGCCCTTGTTGCCGGCGGAATCGTCGCTGCGACAAGCCTGGTGCTGGCCGGCTGCGGAAGCAAGGCGACCGAGTCGGATTCGACGAACGCCCAATCGTGCGTCGACACCTCGGGCCCGACGATCAAAGTGGGTGCGCTGAACTCGTTGTCGGGCACCATGGCCATCTCGGAAGTGACCGTCCGCAACGCCATCGACCTCGCGGTCGAGCAGATCAACGCCTCCGGCGGTGTGATGGGCAAGCAGATCCAGCTCGTCGGCGAGGACGGCGCGTCCGAGCCGACGGTGTTCGCGGAGAAGGCCGAGAAGCTGATCAGCAGCGACTGCGTGGCAGCGGTGTTCGGCGGGTGGACCTCCTCGTCGCGCAAGGCGATGCTGCCGGTCTTCGAGAGCGCGAACTCGCTGCTGTATTACCCCGTGCAGTACGAGGGCCTGGAGTCGTCGAAGAACATCTTCTACACCGGCGCTACCACCAATCAACAGATCGTGCCCGCGCTGGACTACCTCAAAGAGAAGGGCGTCAAGTCGCTTTATCTGGTCGGCAGCGACTACGTGTTCCCGCAGACCGCCAACCGGATCATCAAGGCATACGCGGGCGCCAACGGCATCGAGATCAAGGGCGAGGACTACACGCCGCTGGGCTCGACGGACTTCTCGACCATCGTCAACAAGGTCCGCACCGCCGCCGCCGACGCCGTGTTCAACACGCTCAACGGCGATTCGAACGTCGCCTTCTTCCGGGAGTACCGCAACGTCGGCCTGACCCCGGAGGCGATGCCCGTGGTGTCGGTGTCGATCGCCGAGGAGGAGGTCGGCGGAATCGGAATCCAGAACATCACCGGTCAACTCACCGCCTGGAACTATTACGAAACCGTCGACAACCCGGCCAACAAGGCGTTCGTCAAGGCCTACAAGGACAAGTACGGCGCCAACAAGCCGACGTCGGACCCGATGGAGGCCGCCTACGTCTCGGTGTACCTGTGGAAGAACACCGTGGAGAAGGCGAAGTCGTTCGACGCCAAGGCGATTCAGGACAATGCGGGTGGCGTGACGTTCGACGCGCCGGAGGGTCTGGTCACCATCGACGGCGAAAACCATCACATCACCAAGACCGCGCGCATCGGCGAGATCCGGCCCGACGGGCTGATCTACACGATCTGGGAGTCGCCGGGGCCGATCGAACCCGATCCTTATCTCAAGTCGTATCCGTGGGCGGCCGGCCTGTCCAGCTGAGACTTCGAGCCAGCGAAGCGACGGGAGTATGTCGTAGTGGATGTCCTGATCGGGCAGCTGGCAACGGGATTGAGCCTCGGCTCGATCCTGTTGCTGGCGGCGCTGGGGTTGTCGCTGACGTTCGGCCAGATGGGCGTCATCAACATGGCGCACGGCGAGTTCATCATGGCCGGTTGCTACACCGCCTACGTGGTGCAGCAGATCGTGTCGAGCGCCGGTGCGTCGCTGTTGATCTCGCTGGCCGTCGGATTTGTGATCGGTGGCGCGATGGGTGCGCTTCTGGAGACCACGCTGATCCGCCGGATGTATCACCGGCCGCTGGACACACTGCTGGTCACCTTCGGTGTCGGGTTGATTCTTCAGCAGGTCGCTCGCGACGTCTTCGGAGCTCCCGCGGTCAACGTGGTGGCGCCGGCGTGGTTGTCGGGCGGGGTGGAGATGTTCGGTGCGGTGGTGCCCAAGACGCGGATCTTCATCCTGGTGCTGGCCCTCGTCTGTGTCGCGGCGCTGGCCACCGCGCTCAAGGTCAGCCCGATGGGACGGCGGATCCGGGCCGTCGTCCAGAACCGCGACCTCGCCGAGACCAGCGGAATCTCGTCCCGGAAGACCGACATCACAACGTTTTTCATCGGTTCGGGGCTGGCCGCGGTGGCCGGTGTCGCGTTGACGCTGATCGGGTCGACCAGCCCGACCATCGGGCAGAGCTATCTGATTGACGCATTCCTGGTGGTCGTGGTCGGTGGACTCGGCCAGATCAAGGGCACGGTGATCGCGGCGTTCGCGCTGGGCTTTTTGAACTCGTTCATCGAATACAACACCACCGCGTCACTGGCGAAGGTGGTCGTGTTCGTGATCATCGTGATCTTCCTGCAGGCTCGGCCGCAGGGCCTGTTCACCGTCCGGACAAGGAGTCTCGCGTGAGGACCTTCGTTGGCCGCTGGCAGACCTGGGCCGGTTTCGCGGTGGCCGCGGTGCTGCTGTTCGCCGTGGCGCCCGCGGTGCTGTCCGATTTCCGGCTCAGCCTGCTGGGCAAGTTTCTGTGCTTCGCGATCGTCGCGGTCGGGATCGGACTGGCCTGGGGCCGCGGCGGAATGCTCGTGTTGGGTCAGGGCGTGTTCTTCGGCCTCGGCGGCTACATGATGGGCATGCATCTGAAGATCTCCGACGCACAGCTGCGGGGCGACGATGTGCCGGACTTCATGCAGATCGCCGGTGTGCGCGAATTACCCGGCTATTGGCAGCCGTTCGCCTCCCCCGTCTTCACCCTGGCGGCGATCGTAATTGTGCCGACGGCGATCGCGGCCGCGCTGGGGCTCGGCGTATTCAAGCGCCGCGTCAAGGGTGCCTATTTCGCCATCCTGTCGCAGGCGCTGGCCGCCGCGCTGGCGATTCTGCTCGTCGGGCAGACCAGTATGGGTGGCAGCAACGGACTCAACAGGTTTCGCACGTTCTTCGGGTTCACGCTCAACGACCCGGCCAACCGGCGCATGCTGTACTTCATCGCCGCCGGCGTGTTGCTCGCCGTCGTCGCGGTGGTCCGCCAACTGATGCAGAGCCGGTACGGCGAACTGCTGGTCGCGGTTCGCGACGGTGAGGAGCGTGTCCGCTTCCTGGGCTACGACCCGGCGAACATCAAGGTGGTCGCCTATACCGTGGCGGCACTGTTCGCCAGCGTCGCGGGCGCGTTGTTCGCCCCGATCGTCGGGTTCATCGCACCCTCGCAGGTGGGCATCCTGCCCTCGATCGCGTTTCTGATCGGCGTGGCGATCGGTGGGCGCACCACGCTGCTTGGGCCGGTGCTCGGCGCGATCGGGGTCGCGTGGGCGCAGACGCTGTTCTCCGAACGCTTCCCCTCGGAATGGACCTACGCACAGGGTCTGCTGTTCATCGTCGTGGTCGGCTTCTTCCCGGCTGGGCTGGCCGGTCTCGGTGTGCTGTTCAAACGGCGCCGGATCCGCAGGCGCACGAAACCCGTCGCCGTCGAGCCCCAACCGCAGGCGGATCCCGACACCGAGAAGGTGGGTGCAGCCACATGACGCTGGAAGCGGAGCCGATCGCGGGCGGCAACGTCGGCATGGGCACCGAGTACCTCGAAGTACGCGGACTCACAGTCGATTTCGATGGCTTCAAAGCGGTCAGCGATGTCGACTTGACGCTGTTTCAGGGCGACCTGCGGTTCCTGATCGGCCCGAACGGTGCGGGCAAGACGACGGTCATCGACGCGATCACCGGCCTGGTCAGCGCCACCGGGTCGGTCAACAAATCCGGCGTCGAACTGCTCGGCAAGAAGGTGCATCAGATCGCCCGGCTCGGCGTGGGTCGCACGTTCCAGACGGCCACCGTCTTCGAGCAGTTGACCGTGCTGCAGAACCTCGACATCGCCGCGGGTGCCGGACGGTCGGCGTGGACGTTGTTGCGCCGCCGCAAGGGTGTGCTTCCCGCGATCGAAGAGGCGCTCGACACCATCGGGCTGAGCGACCTGGCCGACAAGCCGGCCGGTGTGCTGGCCCACGGGCAGAAGCAGTGGCTGGAGATCGGCATGCTGCTCGTGCAGAACGCCGACGTGCTGCTGCTCGACGAACCCGTTGCGGGCATGAGCCACGAGGAACGAGAAGAGACCGGAAAGCTGTTGCGCCGCATCGGCGCCCAGCGCACGGTCGTCGTCGTCGAACACGACATGGACTTCATGCGCGCGTTCGCCACGTCGGTGAGCGTGCTCGCGCGCGGACAGGTGATCGCCGAGGGCTCTGTCGCCGAGGTGCAGGCCAACCCCAAGGTGCAAGAGGTCTACCTCGGCACCGCCGCGGCGGGCACCGCCGATGTCCCCGCCGAACTCATCGAGGAGTCCTGATGCTGTCACTGGTCGACGTGCGTTGCGGGTACGGCCGTTCCGAGGTCATCCACAGTGCCAGCGTCGACGTGCCCTCCGACGGGGTGGCCGCGGTGATGGGCCACAACGGAGCGGGTAAGACCACGCTGCTGCGTGCCGCGGTCGGACTGGTGCGATGCAGTGCGGGCAAGGTGCTCTTCGACGGCGACGACATCAGCAGGCTGCGCCCGAGCGCGCGCGTCGCGCGTGGACTGGCCTACGTGCCGCAGGGCCAGCAGGCGTTCGGCCAGCTCACCACAATGGAGAATTTGCAGGTCGTCGCGGACGGACGCAAGAACGGCAAGCGGCTCATCGACGAACAACTCGACCTGTTCCCCGCCCTCAAGGAACTGTTGGCTCGCCGCGCCGGTCTGCTCTCGGGGGGTCAGCGCCAGCAGTTGGCGATCGCCCGTGCGCTGATCACCACGCCGAAGTGCCTGATTCTCGACGAGCCGACCGAGGGCATCCAGCCGTCGGTGGTCGGCGAGATCGAAGCGGCGATCACGTCGCTGACCCAGCGGGGTGACATGGGCGTGCTGCTGGTCGAACAGCACATCGGTTTCGCGCTGGAGTCCTCACAGCACTACTACGTTCTCGAGTCCGGTCGCGTGACCTCCAGCGGCGCAGGCGGCTCGTCCTCTGAAGCCGACGTCCGCGCCGCGATGGCCATCTAGCCGCTGCGTGCCCCCTTCCGCGAGCGCGCGCGTCTGCCTACGACACGCCGCGCATTTCCAGCAGTTTGCGCACGCTCGAGGCCGCCGAAGTGGCACAGTGCACCCGTGAACACAGCTTCGGAGCCGCAGGTACTGGCCGACACCGGCGGACTTGTCGTCACCGACGACGGTCGTCGGGTGTTGGTCGTGGACCGTGGCACGGGACCGCTGACGGTGCTGGCGTTCGTGCTCGGCGTCCTGACGATCGTCGTCGGCGGGTTCGGGCTGATTGCTCTGATCGGCGGTTCCCCGTCGCGGGCGCTGGGCGCCGTCTTCCTCGCCGTCGGCGTGGTATTGGCGGTGGCCGCGTTTCTCGTCGTCCGCAGAATCCGCAAGTACCGCAGCCGACCGTTGCACGACTGCCGGCCCGCCGCGGTGCTGGACCGCAAGCTCGGGCTGTTCAGCTACCGCGGTGGCGCCCTGGTGCAGCTGGATCAGGTGCGCTTTGCACGTAAGTTCCAAATCGGTTCGAGCTCACCGAAACTCGTTGCGCTCACACCCGGCGGCACGAAGACACTCAAGCGCGGCAACCCGTTCGACGGTGGGGTCGGGCACATCGACGAACTTCTCAACTCGGTCGCCCGCGGCTCTGCGTGAACCCGTCGCTCGAGCCGATCGCGCTGGCGGAGCAGGGACCCGTCGTGGTGGCCGAGCGCGGTTTTGAGGTCCTGCTGATTGACCGCGGACGCGCGCCGACGGAGATGACGGTGCTGCTGTTGACGATGTCGGCGTTGATCTTCGGCGGCTTCGGCGTCGTGTCGATCTTTTACGCGTTCGCGTATTCGATGGTGTGGCCTTCGGCGGCGATCGGGGCGGGGCTGCTCATCATCGGCATCGTGGCGTTCCGGGCGATGATCCGCGGCGGTGCAGCACTTCGGCACATGCGGATGACACCGCTGAGCGCGTACCCCGCGGCGGCCGTCTTCGACCGGCGGAACCAGACTTACCGCGACGGTACCGGCGAGATCGTGGCACCGCTGAGCCAAGTGCAGTTCGAGCGGCGATCGCGGTTGCTGACCTCGACTCTGGTCGCGGTCACCCCGTCATCGACGCGAGTCCTCATGCGCGGCAACGTGTTCAGCGGCGGCGTCGGGATGCTCGACAGGGTGCTCACCGACGCCGTACACCGCGTTTGAGCACGCTCGATAGCCCACGAGTGTGCGCAAACTGTCGGAATTTCGCGGCGTGTCGTGTGCAGACACGCACGCTCGCGCCAACAGGGGCAAGGAGTCAGGCGCGGTTGAGGCGGGCGAGCACTTCGGCCAGCACGTCGTCCACCGCTACGTCCGTCTGCTGCCCGGTCGCCAAATTCTTCACACCGATCGTGCCCGCCTCGATGTCGCGGTCACCGGCCACCAGCGCAAGCGCCGCACCCGAACGGTCCGCTGCGCGCATCGCCCCCTTCATCCCGCGGTCGCCGTAGGCAAGGTCGACGCGCACACCGGCGGCGCGCAGTCGCGCGCCCAGCACCGACAGCGTCACCTTGGCCTGTTCGCCCAGCGGCACGCCGAAGACATCGACCCGCGCCGTCCCGCCGACGGTCTTGCCCTCGGCTTTCAACGCCAGCAACGTGCGGTCGACACCCAGGCCGAATCCGATGCCCGACAAGTCTTTTCCGCCGAGCTGTGCCATCAGGCCGTCGTAGCGTCCGCCCCCGCCGATACCCGACTGGGCGCCGAGCCCGTCGTGGATGAACTCGAAGGTGGTCTTGGTGTAGTAATCCAGCCCGCGCACCATGCGCGGGTTGATGACGTACGGCACCCCCAACGCGTCCAGATGTGCCAGCACGGTGTCGAAGTGCTGTTTGGCGCCGTCGGAGAGGTGGTCGAGCATCACCGGCGCATCGGCGGTCATCTCGCGGATCTTCGGGCGCTTGTCGTCGAGCACCCGCAGCGGGTTGATCTCCGCGCGCCGCCGAGTCTCCTCGTCGAGGTCCAGCTTGAACAGGAAATCCTGCAACAGTTCCCGGTACTGCGGACGGCAGGTCTCGTCACCCAGCGAGGTGATCTCCAGCCGGAAACCGTCGAGCCCCAACGATCGAAAACCCGCGTCGGCGACCGCGATCACCTCGGCGTCCAGGGCCGGGTCGTCGACGCCGATGGCCTCAACCCCGACCTGCTGCAGCTGACGGTAGCGGCCGGCCTGCGGTCGCTCGTACCGGAAGAAGGGCCCCGAGTAGCACAGCTTCACGGGAAGCGGCCCACGGTCCAGGCCGTGCTCGATGACTGCGCGCATCACCCCCGCCGTGCCCTCCGGCCGCAACGTGACCGAGCGGTCACCGCGGTCGGAGAACGTGTACATCTCCTTCGACACCACATCGGTCGACTCCCCGACCCCCCGCGCGAACAACGCGGTGTCCTCGAAGATGGGCAGTTCGACATCGCCGTAGCCCGCCCGCCGGGCGGTGTCGAGCAGACCGTCGCGCACACCGACGAACTGCGCCGAGTCGGGCGGCAGGTAGTCCGGGACGCCCTTGGGCGCCTGAAATTCACTCACTGGAACTCACTAGATCAAGCCTTCGAGAAACGGGTTGGTGCGGCGTTCGAGACCGATCGTGGACTTCGGGCCGTGCCCCGGTAGTACCACGGTGTCGTCGTCGAGCACCAACAGTTTGTTGACGATCGAGCCGAGCAGGTCCCGACCACTGCCGCCCGGCAGGTCCGTCCGGCCCACCGACTGCCGGAACAGGGTATCGCCCGTGAACGCGACCGCACCCGGCCCCGACCCGATGGCCTCGTCGACGCGGAACACCACCGACCCGCGGGTGTGTCCGGGCGTGTGGTCGACGGTGACCGTCACACCGCCCAACTCCACCTTGTCGCCGTCCTTGTCCAGTTCGACGACCTGCTTGGGCTCGCGGAACAACGCGCCGAACGCCGAGCTGGCCAGCCCCCCGAGGAACCCCCGCCCAAAGTCCTTGATCGGGTCGGTCAGCATGAAGCGGTCCTCGGGATGGATGTAGGCCGGGCAGCCGTACATGTCGGCCACCTTCTGGGCCGACCAGATGTGGTCGATGTGGCCGTGGGTGAGCAGCACCGCCGCAGGTGTCAGCCGGTTCTCGTCCAGGATCCGGCGCAACGGCCCCATCGCCCGCTGGCCGGGGTCGACGACGATGGCGTCGCCCCCGGCCCGTGGGGCCAGCACGTAGCAGTTGCACGCCAGCATGCCGGCGGCAAACCCGGTGATGAACACGACGTCCAGTTTCCCACCACCCGATGGCGTGGGTCGCGGCGCCACACTCAGCAATGCCTGGCACACTCGTTGCCGATCGACCGACAACAGGAGGACATCAGCGGTGCCGACCAACGAACAGCGGCGGGCGACGGCCAAGCGCAAGCTCGAGCGGCAATTGGAGCGTCGCGCGGAGAAGGCACGCAGGCGGCGCCAGTACACGATCATCGGCTCGGTCGCAGGCGCGATCGTCGTAGTCGCCGCGGTGGTCGCGCTCGTCGTCACCAACCGCGACTCCGACAGCCAGACCGCGGCCGCCACCGAGACCTCCCCCACGTCGGCGGCCCCGTCGGCGGCAGGATCGCTTCCGGCGTTCGTAGCACCGGCCGGACTCGGCGAGAACTGCCAGTACCCGGCGTCCGCCGAGCAGGCCAGCAAGCCCGTTGATCCGCCCCGCGCAGGCAAGGTGCCCACCGAACCCGCCGAGATCAGCGCCAGCATGTCCACCGACCAGGGCAACCTCGGCCTGCTGCTCGACAACGGCAAGGCGCCGTGCACGGTGAACAGCTTCGCGAGCCTCGCCCAGCAGGGCTACTTCGACAACACCCCGTGCCACCGGTTGACCACCGCCGAACAGCTCAAGGTGCTGCAGTGCGGCGACCCGACCGGCAAGGGCTCCGGCGGGCCGGGTTACTCGTTCGCCAACGAGTACCCGACCAATCAGTTCCAGCCCGACGACCCCAAGCTGCAAGAGCCCGTCACCTATCCCCGCGGCACCCTGGCCATGGCCAACGCCGGCCCGAACACCAACGGCAGCCAGTTCTTCCTCGTCTACCAGGACTCCAAGCTCCCGCCGAACTACACGGTGTTCGGCAGGGTCGACGACACCGGCCTGGCCACGTTGGACAAGATCGCGCAGGGAGGCGTTGCCGGCGGTGGCCAGGACGGTGCGCCGGCCACCCCGGTCACCGTGAAGTCGATCCTGTTGGACTAATGCCGTGAGCGCGCCCCCGCCCTACGGCGGTCCTCCACCGCCTTACGGCTATCCCGCGCAGCCGTCCTCGTTCGGATATCCGCCACCCAGGCAGACCAACACGCTGGCCGTCGCGGCGCTGGTGTGCGCGTTCGTCTTCGCGCCGCTGGGCATCGTGTTCGGCCACGTGTCGCTGTCGCAGATCAAAAAGTCCGGCGAGGAGGGTCGCGGGCTAGCCATCGCGGGTCTGGTCATCGGATACCTGGTGTCGGTGTTGACGGTGCTGGTGGTCATCATCAGCGTCGTCTTCCTGGCGGCGTTGGGCCGTGAACTCGAGAGGTTTGACGGCGCGGTTCCCGACGACACCGCGACCGGCGGTCTGGCGGTCGACGAACTGCCGAAGTTCGATCGGCCCGCGACGCTCGGCTCGAACTGCCAGTACCCCCGCACCGCAGAGCCGTCGAGCAAGCCGGCCAAGCCGCCGCGCACCGGACGCGTACCCACGGACCCCGCCGAGGTCAGCGCCAGCATGACCACCAGCAAGGGCGACATCGGCCTGCAGTTGGACAACGCCAAGGCCCCCTGCACGGTCAACAACTTCGCCAACCTGGCCCAGCAGGGCTTCTTCGACGACACCCCCTGCCACCGGCTGACGACGGCAGTGCATCTCGGGGTGTTGCAGTGCGGCGACCCCAGCGGAACCGGCATCGGCGGCCCCGGGTATCAGTTCCCGAACGAATACCCGACCAACCAGTACCGGTTGAGCGATCCGGCGCTGCGATCGCCGGTGCGCTATCCGCGCGGGACGCTGGCGATGGCCAACGCCGGCGTCGGCACCAACGGCAGCCAGTTCTTCCTCGTTTACGAGGACTCGCAGCTGCCGCCGACGTACACGGTGTTCGGCACGATCGACCAGACCGGTCTGACGACACTGGACAAGATCGCGGCCGAGGGTGTGGCCAACGGCAGCGAGGACGGCAAGCCCGTCGCCGACGTCGTCGTCGAGTCGATCCGACTGGATTGAGCGACTACTCGGCCGGGGCGGTCTCGATGTAGAACTCGACGTCCTCGCCCTCGACCTTGGTCACCCGCATGTTCGCGGTGTACGCCACACCTTCGGGTCCAGTGAACGTGCACTCGAACTTCGCGCCCTCTTCTGCCTCGACGTCCTCGGGGCACTTCACGTCGGTCGGTGTGAACCCCGTCTGCTCGGAGACCAGGTCGACGACGGACTGCGCAGCTGCTTCGGGCTTGATCGTCGACCCGCAACCGACGACGGCGACTCCGAGGGAGACGAGAAGGACGACGACGGCGGGCCGCATCGTCGCAGTATCCCAGAACGAGCAAAAATTGACGCGCTTCAGCGAAATTTGCCATTGCGCCGGCTCACGCCGCTTCTGCCCAATTGCGGCTCACGCCGCTTCTGCCCAATTGCGGCTCACGCCGCGGAAGTGACCCGGTAGACGTCGTAGACACCCTCCACATTGCGCACCACGTTGAGCACGTGGCCCAGATGCTTGGGGTCGCCCATCTCGAAGGTGAACCGACTGACGGCCACCCGGTCGTTGGACGTCGTCACCGACGCGCTCAGGATGTTCACCTTCTCGTCGGCCAACACCCGCGTGACGTCCGACAGCAACCGGTGCCGGTCGAGCGCCTCGACCTGGATGGCGACCAGGAACACCGACGACGGCGACGGCGCCCACTTCACGTCGATGATCCGCTCCGACTGCTGCTGCAGCGACCCGGCGTTCGTGCAGTCGGTGCGGTGCACGCTGACCCCGCCGCCGCGGGTGACGAAACCCATGATGTTGTCGCCGGGCACCGGCGTGCAGCACTTGGCGAGCTTGGTCAGCACACCGGGAGCACCCGGCACGGCCACCCCGACGTCGTCGCTGGTGCGTTGGCGCACCGGCATCGTCGCAGGCGTCGACCGCTCGGCGAGTTCGTCGGAGGCCTCCTCGTCGCCACCGACCTGAGCGACCAGCCGCTGCACCACATGCCGCGCCGAGACGTGGCCCTCACCGACCGCGGTGTAGAGCGCCGAGACGTCACCGTACCGCAGTTCGCGGGCCAGCGCGCCCATCGACTCGGCGTTCATCAAGCGCTGCAACGGAAGTCCGCCCCGCCGAACCTCGCGGGCGATGGCGTCCTTACCGGCTTCCAGCGCCTCCTCGCGGCGCTCCTTGGCGAACCACTGCCGGATCTTCGCCTTCGCGCGCGGTGAGACCACGAAGGTCTGCCAGTCGCGCGACGGCCCGGCGTTGAGTGCCTTGGACGTGAAAACCTCGACCACTTCGCCGTTTTCGAGCTTGCGTTCCAATGCGACGAGGCGGCCGTTCACCCGTGCACCGATACAGCGGTGACCGACCTCGGTGTGCACCGCGTAGGCGAAGTCGACCGGCGTCGACCCGGTGGGCAGCGTGATGACATCACCCTTGGGGGTGAACACGAAGATCTCCTGCACCGCAAGGTCGTAACGCAGCGACTCGAGGAACTCGCCGGGGTCGGCGGCCTCCCGCTGCCAGTCCAGAAGCTGTCGCATCCATGCCATGTCGTCGATCTCGGCCGACGAGTGTTGGTTGGGAACGGCGTTGCGGCCCTTGGTTTCCTTGTAACGCCAGTGCGCGGCGATCCCCAGCTCGGCCGTCTTGTGCATGTCGTGGGTGCGGATCTGCACTTCCAGGGGCTTGCCCTCGGGCCCGACGACGGTGGTGTGCAACGACTGGTACACGCCGTAGCGCGGCTGGGCGATGTAGTCCTTGAAGCGCCCGGCCATCGGCTGCCACAGCGAGTGGACCACACCCAAAGCCGCGTAGCAGTCCCGGATCTCGTCGCAGAGGATGCGCACGCCGACGAGGTCGTGGATGTCGTCGAAGTCGCGGCCCTTGACGATCATCTTCTGGTAGATCGACCAGTAGTGCTTGGGCCGGCCCTCCACGATCGCGGTGATCTTCGACGCATTCAGCGTCGCGGTGATCTCGGCGCGCACCTTGGCCAGGTAGGTGTCGCGTGACGGCGCACGGTCGGCGACCAGTCGCACGATCTCCTCGTACTTTTTGGGGTGCAGGATCGCGAAGGCGAGATCCTCCAGTTCCCACTTGACCGTCGCCATACCCAGCCGATGCGCAAGCGGTGCAATGACTTCCAGCGTCTCGCGCGCCTTGCGTTGCTGCTTCTCGGGCGGCAGGAACCGCATCGTGCGCATGTTGTGCAGCCGGTCGGCGACCTTGATCACCAGCACGCGAGCATCGCGTGCCATCGCGATGATCATCTTGCGGATGGTCTCGCCCTCCGCGGCGGTACCCAGCGCGACCTTGTCCAGCTTGGTGACGCCGTCGACCAGATGGCCGACCTCGGTGCCGAACTCCTCGGTCAGCGCTTCCAGGGTGTATCCCGTGTCCTCGACCGTGTCGTGAAGCAGCGCCGCGATCAGCGTGGTGGTGTCCATGCCGAGCTCGGCCAAGATGTTGGCCACCGCCAACGGATGCGTGATGTAGGGATCACCCGAGCGGCGAAGCTGATCGGCGTGCCGCCGCTCGGCCACCTCGTAGGCCCGCTGCAGCAATTGCAGATTGGCCTTCGGGTAGATCTCCTTGTGGACGGCCACCAGCGGCTCGAGCACCGGGTTGATCGCGCTGCGCTGCGACGTCATCCGGCGCGCCAACCGGGCTCGCACGCGGCGCGACGCGCTCGCGGAGGGCTTCGGCATCTCCAGCGGCTGCGTCTCGGGGATCTGGGCGCCGGGCGGCGCTGACTGCACGGCCTGGCCCGTGCCGGGTTCTTCAGCCATGGTCACCTCCCGGTCTGGTCCTCACGCAAAGCGCGCATCGGTCTGGTACGGCTGCGTCACAACACGCGCCTTCGAGGATATCCCTCAGACGGTGTACAGCGAGGTGACCGGCAGCGGTTCGAGCGCTTCGCGGCCACCCAGCGCGGTCAACTCAAGCAGCACCGCGGCGCCCGGCACGGAGGCACCCGCGTTCTGCAGCAGTTTGACCGCCGCGGCCGCGGTGCCGCCGGTGGCCAGTACATCGTCGATGATGAGCACACTGCGGCCGCCGAGGTCGATCCCGTCGGCCGGAATCTCCAGCGTGGCCGTGCCGTATTCGAGCGCATAGGTCTCACTGAACACCGGCGGCGGCAGCTTGCCGCCCTTGCGGATCGCCAACACACCCGTGCCCAGCCGCAATGCGACCGCCGCACCGAGCAGGAAGCCGCGTGCGTCGATCCCCGCGACCAGGTCCGCGCCGCGGGCGACCTCGGCGAACGCGTCGGTCACCGCGGCCAGCCCGTGCGCGTCGGCCAACAATGGGGTGAGGTCTTTGAACGCGACGCCAGGCTCCGGAAAGTCGGGCACCTCGCGCATCATCCTCGCGATCAGCGACGAGATGTCTTCGCCACCGCCACTCACCGGTCCAACACCCAACGGTCCATGTTCCATCCCGCGCCCCACCGCGTCGGGTTGGTGCTCACGGCGAACATCTTCTTCGATGTCAGCACCGTCCGCTGCTGCCGGTACAGCGGCAGCGTCGGCATGTCGGCCCACAGCACCGGGCTGCCCTCGCTGAGCAGCCGGGCCATTTCCTTGGGGTCGTTGGTGATCGCGATCGCCGAGATGACGCGGTCTACCTGCGGGTTGGAGTAGCGCGGCAGGTTGTTGCCGTTTCCGGTGTGGAACTGGTAGGCGTCCATCGCCGACGAGCCGGACGACCCGCTGCCGGCGGCACCACCCGTGCTGGCGATCAGCACGTCGATCTCGTTGTTGCGCAACGACAGTGGGCCCACCGCGTCGCCTGCGGCCTCTTCGATGGTGATGCCGGCGGGCGCACACGACTTGGCGATGGCGCCGACGGTGGCCGCCAGCCGCGCGTTGGGGGTCTGATACCCCATGCGGACGGTCAGGGGGCGCGCGT
The DNA here is from genome assembly GCF_001667105.1 of Mycobacterium sp. 852002-51152_SCH6134967. Classification (NCBI taxonomy): domain Bacteria; kingdom Bacillati; phylum Actinomycetota; class Actinomycetes; order Mycobacteriales; family Mycobacteriaceae; genus Mycobacterium; species Mycobacterium sp. 852002-51152_SCH6134967. Next base: position 94,122 of record NZ_LZIK01000012.1, read on the forward strand.
TGAGCGCGGCGCGGGCGGCGTCGGGGTTGGCGGCGACGAACTGTCCCGGCTCCGGACCGGCCTCGGCCCCGCTGTAGGCATCCTCGGTGGCGGGATTGAGCCGCGAGTTGGCGATGGGCTGCTCGGCGTTGCGGGCGATCACGTCGCGCGGTGTGCAGAGGGCCAGCGCGCGGCGGGCCGGCGGGGCAGCCAAGGGCCCCTCCGGCGCGAAGATCAGCTGTTGGATGCCGGCCGACGGGGCATCGGTTCGCACGTAGTCGTCGGGCATGTTCAGCGTGCCCGACGATCCGGTGGCGATGTCGACGACGTCGTAGGCGCCCTGATTGACGCGCTCCTGGATGTCGGCGCCGCGCGGCCACACGGTGACCTTCTTGGTGACCGGCTCGGCGCCCCACCATTTGTCGTTGGCGACCAGCACGACGGCCCCGTCCTCGGTCACCGATTCCAGCTTGTAGGGCCCCGACGAAGGGAACCGCTTCAGGTCGAGATCGGGTTTGAGTTCCCAACCGGTGTTCCAGACCGCGGCGATGCGCTCCACCGCGGCGCCGTCGTTCTCGAGGATGGCCCGCGTGACTCCGCCGTCGCCGAGACCCAACTGGTCGGCGATGACGTGCGACGGCATCATCGACGTCGCGGAGAACAGCTGTCCGAAGTCGACGAACCCACGATCGGGCGCGAACGACACCCGCGCCTTCTTCTGCCCCGGCGTGCAGTCCACCGTGGCGATATCGCTGTAACCCGCGCGGCTGGCGGCGTCGAAGTTCGGGAACCGCCCGGACTGTGACGCCCACGCCAACACGACGTCGTCGCAGGTGATCGGTTTACCGTCGGAGTACACCGCGTTCGCGTTGACCTCGTAGTCGAGGACCAGCGGTTGCCTGCCGACGACCGAGATGGTTCCGAAGTCGTGATCGCCGACGATCTGGCCGTCGGGTCCGTGGTAGTTGAAGCCCGTCAGCACCCGCGCGAACGCCTGCGGACCGGCCGAGGCGGCGCCCGCAACGGTGTTGGTGTTGTAGGTGATCAGCGTGCCGTCGACGGCGTAGTCGATGCTGTCGGCGGGGCTGCGCGTGCACGCCGACGCCAACGACGCGGCGAGCACGAGTACGCCCGCCAGGACCCCGCAACGCCGGATCGGGTTCACTGCCCTCGCGGGCTGTGTGCCCGCCCGCTTACCGGCGCTCATCCCCTTACCGCCGCCGCGTGTCGCGCTTACCCGACGGGCGTCCGGTCCGGCTGCTGGTCGGGCGCACCGGACGTGCCCCCGGTGCGGGCTTGTCCGGCGGCGGAGTGGTTCGCGTCGCAGCGTCGGCGCGCGGCGTCGCGGCCGCGCCGACCGTTTCGGGTTCGTCGGAATCCTCGTCGGCTTGGGAAGCGCGTGCGGTCGCGTTCTTGCGGCGGTTCATCACCCGGCGGGTGTGGTTGCGCACGAGGTCGGTGCGCTCGCGCAGCGTGACCAGCAGAGGGGTCGCGAAGAAGATCGACGAGTAGGTGCCGACGATGACGCCGACCAACTGCACGAGCGCCAAGTCCATCAGCGTGCCCACACCCAGCAGCCACACCGCCACGACCATCAGCGCCACGATCGGCAACACGGAAATGAGGCTGGTGTTGATGGACCGCATGAAGGTCTGGTTGACCGCGAGGTTGGCGTGTTCGGCGAAGGTGCGTCTCGTGGTGTGCTCGAAGCCGTGGGTGTTCTCCTCGACCTTGTCGAACACGATGACGGTGTCATAGAGCGAGAAGCCGAGAATCGTGAGCAGGCCGATCACCGTGGCCGGGGTGACCTCGAAGCCGACGAGCGAGTACACACCGGCGGTCACCACAAGGTCGAACACCAGCGTCGCCATCGCGGCGATCGACATGTAGCGCTCATAGCGCAGCATGATGTAGACCGTCGCCAGCACGATGAACACCACCAGCGCGATCAGCGCCTTCTGGGTGATCTGGCCGCCCCACGTCTCCGACACCGCGGAATCGCTGATGGCCTGCTTGCTGGGCGCTCCGTTCGCCCCCCTCGGCTTGAACGCGTCGAACAGCGCGGTGCGCAGCTCCTCGGTCTCCTCGTTGGTCAGCGTCTCGGACCGGATCTGCACGGTGGCCGATCCGCCGCTGCCGACCACGACCACCGACTCGGGGCTCTTACCGAGCGTCTTGCTGAACACGTCCTCGACCTGCTGGACGGTCACGGTGCCCGATTCGGTCGCGGTCGGCATCGACACCTTGGTGCCGCCCTCGAAGTCGATGCCGAAGGTGAAGCCGCGCAGCAGCATGCTGAGCAGGCACACCAGCACGATCGCACCGCTGACCGCGTACCACAGCTTGCGCTTGCCGATGACCTCGAAGGCGCCGGTGCCGGTGTAGAGGCGGACGAAGAAGCCGTGCTGAGGCGCGGTCGACTCGAGGTTCGGCGCCTCCACGGCGCTGCTCTGCTGTTCTTCCGATGACTGTTTGGGCGCCATATGTCAGTCCCGTCCCGTCGCGTGCGCGGCCGCTCGTCGCTCCCTGGCGATCTGTTGCACCGCACCGAGTCCGTTCAACGAAGGCTTGGCCAGTGTCGGCGACTTCGACGCCAGGTACACCAGCGGCCACGTCACCAGGAAGACCACGACCACGTCGAGGATCGTGGTCAGGCCCAGGGTGAACGCGAAGCCCTTTACCTGTCCGACGGCGAGGACGTAGAGCACCGCCGCGGCGAGCAGCGTCACCGCGTTGCCGGACACGATCGTCTTGCGGGCCCTCGCCCAACCGCGCGGCACCGCCGACCGGAATGAACGCCCTTCGCGTATCTCGTCTTTGATGCGTTCGAAGAACACCACGAACGAGTCGGCCGTCATACCGATACCGATTATCAGACCGGCGATACCGGCCAGGTCCAGCGTGTAACCGATCCATCTGCCCAGAAGCACCAGGATCGCGTAAACCATTGCGCCGGAAGCGACCAGCGACAGGGCGGTCAACACGCCCAGCATCCGGTAATAGAGCAGCGAATAGGCCAGCACCAGCGCCAGGCCGACCGCCCCGGCGATCAAACCCGCGCGCAGCGACGACAGACCCAGTGTGGCCGAGACGGTTTCGGCCTCCGACGACTCGAAGGACAACGGCAGCGATCCGTACTTCAGCACGTTGGCCAACTCGCGGGCCGTCTGCTGGGTGAACTGGCCGCTGATCTGCGTGCGCCCGCCCGGGATCGGCTCGCGGATCTCGGGTGCGCTCATCACCTTCGTGTCGAGCACGAACGCGGTCTGCGTTCCGACGTTGGCGGCGGTGAAATCCGCCCAGGTCTTCGCGCCATCGCTTTTGAACTGGACGTCGACGACGTACTCACCGCGCTGCTGGTCGAGACCGGAGGTGGCGTCCTGGATCTGCTCGCCGTTGATGATCGCCTTATCCAGCAGGTACACCTCGTTGCCGTCCGCCGAGCAGGTGATGAGCGGAAGATTCGGGTCGTCGTTGCCCGCGAGGACGTCCTCCTCGCCGCAGCGCGTGGCCTGGAACTGCAACGCCAGGATCTGGATCTGCTGATCGGTGCTCTGCCGCAACTGCTTCTCGTCGGCGATGCGCTGCGCCAGCGGAACGTTTTCCGGTGACGCGGGTGTAGTCGGCGTCGGCTCGGGAGCGTCCGGTGACGGTGCGGGGCTACCCGGCGCCGGCGTCGGAGGTGGCTCCGGTGCGGGTTGGGCAGGCGGTTCCTGGGGATAGGGACGCGGCTGCGGGGCCGGAGGGGCGGCGGGCTCGGCAGGCGGCTGCTGACCGGCGGGAGGCTGCTGGCCGGCGGGAGGCTGCTGACCGGCGGGCGCCTCGGTTCCCGGCATCCCCGGCATCATCCCGCCCGGCATCCCCGGAATCGGACCACCAGGAGGCATACCGGCCGGTCCCTCCGTCGGCGGCTGCTGGCCGGGCACCTCGGCGGGCATCACATGCACGACGGGGCGGATGTAAAGGCGTGCCGTCTGGCCGAGGTTGCGGGCGTCGCTGCTCTCGCTGCCGGGCACCGTGATGACGAGGTTGTTGCCGTCGATGATCACCTCGGAGCCGGACACGCCGAGACCGTTGACCCGGTCGTTGATGATCTGCTGCGCCTGGCTCAACGCGTCGCGGGTGGGCGGCGACCCGTCGGGCGTGCGGGCGGTGAGGGTGACGCGGGTACCGCCCTGCAGATCAATGCCGAGTTTGGGTTCGGGCTTCTTGTCTCCGGTCAGGAAGACCAGGCAGTAGGCGCCGACCAGCAATACCAGAAACAGCGAGAGGTAGCGGGCAGGGTGCACCGGCGTCGAAGACGATGCCACGTTTTGTCAGGTCTCCTCGGGATCGGTTCGTCAGCACCGCAGAGACTACGGGCTTCAGCTGTGAAGATCGCCCGCGGACTCAGCCGTCGGTCTTGGTGTTGGGGCTTTCGGTGAGTTCGGTCGCGGTCGACTCGGGCTCGTCGTCTTCAAACTCGTCATCGTCGGTGATGCGGTCACGCACCGCGAGCTTCATCCAAGTGGTGACGACGCCCGGGGCGATCTCGAGCTCCACCTCATCGTCGGTGATGCCCTTGATGGTCCCGACCAGGCCGGACGTGGTGTGCACGCGGTCGTCGATCTGAAGAGATTCGTGCAGGTCGATGGTGGCCTGCATGGCTTTCTTCTGTCGGCGGGACGCGAAGAACATGAATGCGCCCAGCACGATGAGCAGGGGAAGGAAGACAACCAAGTCCATGGCGACAAAGTCTTTCGTTAGGTCATGTGGTCACGGCGCAGCGCGGTTGGGGCGCGCACCCATAAGTGACCAGTGTGCCATTGCGGGCTTCGGCAGCGACCAGCCCACCGCAATGAGATCGCGAAATCGTTGGGTCGCGAGCGTGCCGGGACACGCCCGAGCTGCGGTGGTCAACGGATTTCGTCGTCGTCGCATCGGATGACCGCGGATCACACCCCACTCCCCCGTAGTTATCGACCGGATCGGTGCTGTCTTGGTTAGGCTCTTGCTCGATGATCACCGTCGAGCAGACCCGGCGTATCGCGGAGTTCGGCGGGTAGTCGGCGACGCGCTGCGCTGCCTCCCATTCCTGACGACGAGAGGATCGAATGGCCAGCGACTTCAAGGTCCAGAACTTCATCGGCGGTGAAAGCGTCGACTCGGTCAGCGGCGCCACCATGGCGCTCGTCGATCCATCGACCGGTGAGCGGTACGGCACCGCGCCGATCTCCACCGAGGCCGACATCGACAACGCGTACACGGCCGCGTCGAAAGCGTTCGCTGACTGGAAGCGCACCACGCCGTCGGTGCGGCAGAAGGCACTGCTCGACTTCGCTGACGACGTCGAGCGAAGCGCCCAGGCGCTCGTCGCGGCAGAGGGACGCAATACGGGTAAGGCCAACCACGTCACGATGGCCGAAGAAATTCCCCCGATGGTGGACCAGATCCGCTTCTTCGCGGGTGCCGCGCGGATGCTGGAGGGCAAGTCGGCCGGCGAATACACGGAGAACCACACCTCGTGGATCCGTCGCGAACCGGTCGGCGTCATCGGGCAGGTGGCGCCGTGGAACTACCCGATGATGATGGCGATCTGGAAGTTCGTGCCCGCGGTCGCGGCGGGAAACACCGTCGTCATCAAGCCCAGCGACACCACGCCGGTGACGACAGTGATGCTGGCCGAGATCGCGGCCAGGCATTTTCCGCCCGGAGTGCTGAATGTCGTTTGCGGAGACCGGGAAACGGGCGCAGCGGTCGTGGCACATCCGACTCCGCAGATGGTGTCGATCACCGGTTCCGTCGCGGCGGGCCGTGCGGTGGCGGTCAGCGCGGGCGGACATCTCAAGCGCACGCACCTCGAGTTGGGCGGCAAGGCGCCGGTGATCGTGTTCGACGACAGCGACATCGCGTCGGCGGCCGAAGGCATCGCCACGGCGGGCTATTTCAACGCCGGACAGGACTGCACGGCGGCAACGCGCGTGCTCGCGACGGCCCGGGCGGCCTCGGACCTGACCGAGGCGCTGGCCGAGCAGGCGCGCGCTGCCACCACGACGTACGGCAAGCCGGTCGATGACGAGGACGCGTGGGTGCCGCCGGTGAACAACTCCACTCAGATGGAGCGGGTGCTGGCGTTCCTGGGAGACGTCCCGGCACATGCCTCCGTCGCGGTCGGTGGAGGACGCCAGGGCGACAAGGGCTTCTACGTCGAACCGACGGTGATCGGCGGGCTTCGGCAGGACGACAGGCTGGTTCAGCAGGAGATCTTCGGGCCGGTCATCACCGTCCAGGCGTTCACCGACGAGGACGAGGCGATCGCGTGGGCCAACGGCACCGAATACGGGTTGGCGTCTTCAGTGTGGACCCGCGATGTGTCACGAGCACTACGGGTTTCGGCTGCCCTTGATTTCGCTGTGTCTGGATCAACACCCACATTCCGCTGGTGGCCGAGATGCCGCATGGCGGGTTCAAGTCGTCGGGCCACGGGAAAGACCTGTCGATGTACGGGTTCGACGAGTACACCCGCATCAAGCACGTCATGGCCTACACGGGCTGACAGTCCGTGCGATTTGTGGAGCAGCCGCGCGCTGACCGCCGGTGCGGCTCCACAAATCGCGGAGGATTAGAAAACCCTGACGCCGATCAGCGTGGAGACGAATCGGTGGATGTCGTCGACGGTCAGTTCGGTGCCGTCGACCTCGACGTCGATCAGGTTGGACAACAGGTCGTCGGTCGGCTTCCAGCAACGCTCGCCGATCTTGACGTCGATGTACTGATATAGCGCCTCTTCGTCGTGGGGCGTCATCGGACCGCTGGCCAGCCGCGCGAACAGCGGCCAGTCCTCTTGCGGGAAGCCGAACGCCTCGCAGACTGCGGTGGCCGAATTCTGGCGCGCGACAATGGAATCGGTGATACCAGGCCTGTCGGACATGGTTGTTCTCCTGACAAGATTTCAAGTCACTATCGAACGCCGTTGCGCGGAATCACCGGGAGGCGCACGTTGAGCGGATTACATAGTCAGGCTAGCTTCTGGCCAGGCCGCGGGCAGTCATGCACGTCACAGGGAGGCGGTGAAACTCCTCGCTTGAGCGGACATTTGGGATCTACGTCACCCCCCATAGCCCATGGCACGCGAAACGCCCCACAACCTGTGTGGGGCGCTTTGCGATCCGCTAACGCTTACCGGTGTGCGAGCTTGCCGCCACGGTGGCCGCGAGAGCGGAACCTGTCGAGCAAACCGCGGCGACGCGGTTGTTGTGCGGCCTCGGCCGTGGGTCCGATGACCTCGGTTCGCTGCTCCGCCATTGCCGGCTGCCCGGCGGTGTGGGGAGTGTGATCGGCGACCGGCGCGGGGTCGGCCGCAGCAACCGGAGCGGCAGTGGCCGGCGCGTGTTCGTCGGCGACGGTGTGTGCGGCCACTGGACGATCCGCCCACTCCACGTCGCGCACGCTTCGCACCGAGATGCGGCCAAGCGCCGCTGCGCCCAGGAACACGATCAGCGCGCCCAGACCGTAGAAATACGTCAGCTCCAGCGCGATGCGCTTGCCCTCGGTGGCGGCGACCGGTACACCCGCGTCACCCATACCCAGCGGGCCGGCCATAGCGCGGCCGATGATGAACCACACGCCACCTGCCACGGCGAGCCAGCCGCCGAGCGAGGCCGTCGCACGGTTTCGTGACATCAGCAGGAGCAGGCCGCCCAATACGGTCACCACGCCCGGCAGTACCTCCAGCCAGCCTCGGCCGGTGGTCCACGTCCAGGCCTGGTCGGGGCTGTAGGCGAAGTTGAACAGGGGCCCGATGAAGGGAGCCAGTGCGCCCCACGCGCCCAGCAGGATCAGCAGGAATCCACTCGTGGCGCCGCGACTGCGCGGCATCCGCAGACGGCCACCGCGGGGGTGTACACGCGTATCGGTCATGATGCCTCCTTGGTTGTATTAGCGTGATTACCCAGGCTGGCGATCTGTAACCCGTCGTTGGCTAGGTTGGCGCCATGCGACTCGACGGTGACTTCGACGGTGACTCGGCCCGCCGCGTCCTGGCCGACGCGTGGGAGCGCTGGGCACGACGGTGCGAGCAGTTGACGGCGCAAGAGTGGTCGACATCGACGCGCTGTGAGGGTTGGAATGTGGCCGCGCTGCTCGCCCACGTCTGTCCCGAACCGTCGATGTTCGACCGTCTCACGGGAGCAGTCGTCGACGGACCCGCTGCCGTCACAGATGCGGCGACAATGTTGCGCCGCTTCAACGAACCCGACGGTGTCGCCAACACCAATGCCGGAAGCCTTGCCGAGCAAGCAGTTTGGGAAGCCGCGGCGCTGACACCGCGGACGGCCGCCCAGCGGTTCGTCGAAAGTGCCCGGGTTCTGCGTGACACGCCGATGTCCGCCGAGACGACGATCGCGTATCCGGTCGTCGGCAGCACGACGCTGGCAGTCGTCGCCGAGACCGCCCTGATGGAGGCGACGGTGCATCTGCTCGACCTCGCCGATGCGGTCGGCGGTGTCGAACCCTCGGCGGCGGCGTTGTGCGCCGCCCGGGACCTCTTGATCTGCGTGCCCGATGCGCTGTCAGCGGTCGAGGTGCTTTCCGGCCGCGCCGCCCCCGAGAGGGCGATACCGGCGATTCGCTGACCAGGCACGTCGAACCCGCACAGGAAGCGCTGCCGGTTTTCACAGCGAGCTCCCAGCCACGCCGGGAATAGTTTTTATATCGCTTATCGATGTTTTTGGTGGACGCAATGGCGCGCCCTGCAGTCCACGTTCGTCCGAAGGATTTCTTATGACGACTGATACCCGTGAGGCGCGACTCGAGCGCCGTATCTCTCATTTGTTCGACACCGACCCGCAATTCGCCGCTGCGCGCCCTCTGGTGAAGATCGCGAACGCGATCGAAGAGCCCGGTCTGCCTCTCCCCCAACTGGTCCAGACGATCTTCGACGGCTACGCGGACCGGCCCGCGCTCGGTGAGCGCGCCGTCGAGTTCGTCACCGACCCGGTGACCGGCCGCACCTCCGCACAGCTCCTTCCGCGCTTCGACACCATCACCTACCGCGAGCTGTCCGAGCGTGCCGCAGCCGTCGCCGCCGCGCTGAACCAGGCTCCGGTCCAGCCCGGTGACCGCGTGGCCATCGTGGGCTTCACCAGCGTCGACTACGTGACCGTCGACTTGGCGCTGATCCACCTGGGAGCGGTCTCGGTGCCGCTTCAGACCAGCGCGGCGGTGGCGCAGTTGCGGCCCATCGTCGCCGAAACCGAACCTGTCGCCATGGCGTCGAGTGTCGACTTCCTCGACGACGCGGTCGAGGTGATCGCCGACGGCCATGTCCCACAACGCCTGATCGTGTTCGACTACCACCGCGAGGACGACGACCACCGCGCGGCGATCGATGCCGCGACGGCTCGCCTCGACGGAACCGGCGTGCACATCGAGACATTGACCGACGTCCTCGCTCGCGGCCGTGCGCTGCCCGTTCCTCGGCCCGCCGTCCTGGCCCCCGACGACCTCGCGCTGCTGATCTACACCTCGGGCAGCACGGGCGCACCCAAAGGCGCGATGTACCTGCGCGAGATGGTGGCGAACTCCTGGCGTCGCTCGAGCATGGCCATGTGGGGTGGCGGCCCGGCTCTTCCGTCGATCACGTTGAACTTCATGCCGATGAGCCACGTGATGGGCCGCGGCGTCCTTTACGCCACGCTGGGCGCCGGCGGTACCGGGTACTTCGTTGCCAAAAGCGATCTGTCGACACTGCTCGAGGACCTGTCGCTGGCGCGTCCCACCCAGCTGAGCTTCGTCCCGCGGATCTGGGACATGATGTTCCAGCGATTCCAAAGTGACGTCGACCGCCGCACGGCGGACGGTGTCGATCGCTGGGTTGCCGAGACCGACGTGTTGGCCGAGTTCCGGCGGCACCTGCTGGGCGGGCGGTTCATTTCCGCGATGACGGGGTCCGCCCCCATCTCGCCGGAGATGAAGGAGTTCGTCGAATCGCTTCTGGACCTCCACCTGACCGACGGTTACGGATCCACTGAAGCCGGTTCGATATTCGCCGACGGTCAGGTCACCCGCCCGCCCGTCATCGACTACCGACTGGTCGACGTTCCCGACCTCGGCTACTACCGCACCGACCGCCCGTATCCGCGCGGCGAACTGCTGGTCAAATCGGAGACGATGTTCCCGGGTTACTACAAGCGTCCGGAGATCACCGCGTCAGTGTTCGACGCCGACGGCTACTACAAGACCGGCGACATCGTCGCCGAGGTCGGACCGGACCAGTTGGTCTACCTCGACCGGCGCAACAATGTGCTCAAGCTGTCCCAGGGTGAATTCGTCACGGTCTCCAAACTCGAAGCGGCGTTCGGTACCAGCCCGCTGATTCGCCAGATCTTCGTGTACGGCAACAGCGCTCGTTCCTATCTGCTGGCGGTGATCGTACCGACCGAGGATGCGCTGGCGCGTTACGGCGGTGCTGACCTGAAGCCCGCGATCACTGAATCCCTGCAGGAGGTCGCCAGGACCGCCGGGCTGCAGTCCTATGAGATTCCCCGCGACTTCATCGTGGAGACGACGCCGTTCACGCTCGAGAACGGTCTGCTCACCGGGATCCGCAAACTCGCGCGCCCGACGCTCAAGAAGCACTACGGCGATCGACTCGAAGCGCTCTACACCGAACTCGCTGACAGCCAAGCCGCCGAATTGCGGGGACTGCGTCAGCACGGCGCCGAACGGCCCGTCATCGAGACGATCAGCAGGGCCGCGGGTGCCCTGCTCGGCGCCACCGCGACCGATCTGCAGCCCGACGCGCACTTCACCGACCTCGGCGGTGATTCCTTGTCGGCGTTGACCTTCGGCAACCTGCTGAACGAGATCTACGACATCGAGGTGCCCGTCGGCGTCATCGTCAGCCCGGCCACTGACCTGGCCGCGCTCGCCGCCTACATCGAATCCGCGCGTGAACCGGGTTCCAAGAGGCCGACATTCGCGTCGGTGCACGGCCGCGATGTCACCGAGGTCCATGCGAGTGACTTGACGTTGGACAAGTTCATCGACGACAGCCTGGCCGCAGCGCCCGCCCTACCGGGGCCGAGCACCGAGGTGCGCACGGTGCTGCTGACAGGCGCGACCGGCTTCCTGGGCCGCTATCTGGCGCTGGAATGGCTCGAGCGGATGGCCATGGTCGGCGGCACGGTGATCTGCCTGGTCCGTGCGAGGGACGATCGGTCGGCGAGGGACCGGTTGGACCGGACGTTCGACTCGGGAGACCCCGAATTGCTGCGGCACTACCGGGGATTGGCCGCCGATCATCTCGAGGTCATCGCCGGGGACAAGGGCGAGGCCGACCTCGGGCTGGATCGTCAGACGTGGCAGCGGCTCGCCGACACCGTGGACCTGATCGTCGATCCGGCCGCATTGGTCAACCACGTGCTGCCCTACAGCCAGCTGTTCGGGCCGAACGCCGTCGGCACCGCCGAGCTGATCCGTATCGCCCTGACCACGAGGATCAAGCCGTTCGTCTATGTGTCGACGATCGGCGTCGGTGCGGGCATCGCGTCCGGACAGTTCACCGAGGACGGCGACATCCGGCAGATCAGCCCGGTACGCAGGCTCGACGACAGCTACGCCAACGGCTACGGCAACAGCAAGTGGGCCGGCGAGGTGTTGCTGCGCGAGGCCCACGATCTGTGCGGGCTGCCGGTCGCGGTGTTCCGGTGCGACATGATTCTGGCCGACACCACATACGCCGGTCAGCTCAACGTGCCGGACATGTTCACGCGCTTGATCCTGAGCCTCGTCGCGACCGGCATCGCGCCGTTCTCGTTCTACGAGGTCGACAAGGACGGCAACCGTCAACGTGCGCACTACGACGGGCTTCCCGTCGAGTTCATCGCCGAGGCCATCTCGACGCTGGGTGCGCAGGTCGGCCACGACGGCGGACCGGGTTTCGAGACGTACCACGTCATGAACCCCTATGACGACGGCATCGGGCTCGACGAGTTCGTCGACTGGCTGATCGATGCGGGGTATCCGGTCGAACGCGTCGGTGACTACGCCACGTGGCTGCCGCGATTCGACACCGCGATGCGCGGGTTGCCCGAGCGGCAGCGACAGGCATCGCTGCTCCCGCTGCTGCACAACTACCAGCGGCCTGAGACCCCGATCCAGGGTTCGATTGCCCCCACGGAGCGGTTCCGCACGGCGGTGCAGGATGCGAAGATCGGTCCGGACAAGGACATTCCGCATATAACGCGCGAGGTCATCGTCAAGTACGCCACCGATCTGGAGCTGTTGGGGCTGCTCTAAGACGACGGTGAGCGTGCGTTCGGCGCTACGCGCGCTACAGCGTGACGGCCACCGCCAACAGCACGATCGCGATCAGCGGGAAGATGCCCTGGGTGAGGGCGGCTTTCGCCTTGTCCGGTGACGACAGCAACAGCACCAGCGCCGCCGCCAGCATCGATCCGACACCGGCGAAGATCAACGCAATGCCTACCCAGTTGTAGCCGATGCCGCCGATCACGATTCCAGCGAGCGTGATGATGGCCAGAAAGAGGTTGTAGAAGCCCTGGTTGAAGGCCAACTCCTTGGTGGCCAGCGCTTCTTCCTCGGTGAGACCGAACGTCGCTCTGGTGCGCGCCGACGTCCACGTCAGCGACTCCATCACCCAGATGTAGATGTGCAGGAGGGCGGCCAGTCCCGCGAAGAACAATCCGACGAAACCCATTACGCGACCACGCTTTCCACTCGTACTACCGGCGGAACGGCCAACATCACCAGACCGGTCAACGCGATCCAAACCACCACGCTGTATGCACCGGGCAGACCGATCCAGGTGTGCAGCAGCGCGGGAATCCCGAGCACCGCAAGGAACGCCGACCACTTCGGCAGCACGCCGGTGCGCCACACGATGTAGGCGGTGGCGAATATCAGTGCGGCCGAACCGATATGGCTGTAGTGATAAAGCCATACCGCCAGGCCGAGGAACGGCTGCGAGTACGACGTCACGGTGAGGTCGTCGAACCGCACGATGGCGGCGGGCACGGCCACCTCGGCGGCCAGACCGGCCGCGGTCAGTGCGAAAAACACCGTCCCACCGATCGCCGCGGTGTACACCGCACCCGTCGGCCCGGCGGCCGACCGGAGCGTCGACACGAGCACGCCGACGAAGAGCAAGCCGAACAGCAGATGTAGTAGCGGAAGCGTGCCGTTCAGCATGAGAAACGTTGCCGCGCTGTCGAAATAGGCGCCCAGCCCGTCGGCGTCGTTCGGCGTCTCCGGCGAGCCGACCAGATACGCCGGTACCACCACGCCGGCGCAGGCCACGCCGAGCAACCCGCCCAGCCTGATCGTGCCGCTGCCCATTGCCGCCTCCTCAGTCGAAAAGTCCCACCTGTCCCAGACCGGTGACTCCGCTCGGCGGGGTCAGGCCGAGGTGCGTCCAGGCCTGCGCGGTGGCGACCCGTCCCCTCGGCGTGCGCGCGATCATCCCGGCGCGCACGAGGAACGGCTCACACACCTCTTCGACGGTCGTCGCCTCCTCCCCGACCGCGACCGCCAACGTGGAGACACCGACCGGTCCCCCGCCGAAACTGCGTGTCAGCGCGGACAACACCGCACGGTCGAGGCGGTCGAGGCCGAGTTCGTCGACGTCGTAGACCTCCAGCGCCGCCTTGGCGATATCGCGGGTGATCACGCCGTCGGCGCGGACCTCGGCGTAGTCGCGGACCCGGCGCAGCAGCCGGTTGGCGATGCGCGGCGTGCCCCGCGACCGGCGCGCGATCTCTGCACCCGCGTCGGCGCCCAACTCGATACCGAGTATCCCCGCCGAACGCGCCAACACCCGCTCAAGTTCGGCGGGCTCGTAGAAGTCCATGTGGGCGGTGAAACCGAACCGGTCACGCAGCGGCCCCGTCAGCGCACCCGAGCGGGTGGTCGCCCCCACGAGCGTGAACGGAGCGACATCCAGCGGAATCGACGTCGCGCCCGGGCCCTTCCCGACCACGACGTCGACGCGGAAGTCCTCCATCGCCAGGTACAGCATCTCCTCGGCAGGCCGGGCGATGCGGTGGATCTCGTCGATGAACAGCACGTCGTGCTCGACGAGGTTCGACAGCATCGCGGCGAGATCACCGGCACGCTCGAGCGCCGGCCCGGACGTCACCCGCAGCGAGGAGCCGAGTTCGGCCGCGATGATCATGGCCAGCGATGTCTTGCCCAACCCCGGCGGCCCCGACAGCAGGATGTGATCCGGTGTGCCGCCGCGGTTCTTGGCGCCCTCGATGACCAGTTGCAGTTGCTCGCGGACGCGCGGTTGCCCGATGAACTCGTGAAGCGACCGCGGCCGCAGGCTCGCGTCGATGTCGCCCTCGCCGACCGTCAGCGCGGGCGAGACCTCGCGCTCGTCGGCGTCGTCGTCGTCGTCGTCGGTGAATCGGCTCATTTGTTACCCAGCATCGACAACGCCGCCCGCAACGCGGTCGACTGATTGGCTTCGGGGTCGTTGGCCAACACCTTGTCGGTGGCTTCTTCGGCCTGTTTGGCCGCGAATCCAAGTCCAATGAGCGCTTCCACCACCGGGCCACGCACGGTATGGCCCGTCGCGGTCGCCGCGCCGGACGGCGAGACTGCGCCCACCTTGTCGCGCAGGCTCAACGCCATCAACTCGGCGGTCTTCTTGCCCACCTTGGGAATCCGGGTCAGCGCGGTGATGTCGGCGTCGCCGATGGCCTGGCGCAAGGTCGCCCCGTCGTACATCGCCAGCGCGCCCAGCGCGATGCTGGGACCGATTCCGGACACCCCGAGCAGGGTGAGGAACAGGTCGCGGGCGTCGCCGTCGGCGAAGCCGTAGAGCGTCTGGGAGTCTTCGCGCACGATCATCGCGGTGATCAGCCGCGCCTCGGCCCCGCGGCGCAGGGTCGCCAGCGTCGACGGGGTGGCCATCACCTTGTAACCGACCCCGCCCGCCTCGATCACGACGTGGTCGAGTGCGATGTCGAGAACCTCACCGCGAACGGATGCGATCATCGTGCCGCCCTCGCTTTCGCCTTGAGCGTGGCCTTGTACTTGCGTTGTTGTTCGGCGGCCAGCGCCTCGGCCGCCGCCATCCGGGCGATCATCGGCGCTCGCCAACAATGGCAGATCGCAAGGGCCAACGCGTCGGCCGCGTCGGCGGGTGTCGGCTTGGCCTGCAGCGCAAGGATTCTGGTCACCATCGCGGTCACCTGCGCCTTGTCGGCGTTGCCGTTGCCGGTGACCGCCGCCTTCACCTCGCTGGGTGTGTGGAAGTGCACGTCGATATCGCGGCGCGCGGCCGCGAGCGCGATCACTCCGCCGGCCTGCGCGGTGCCCATCACCGTGGAGACGTTCTGCTGGGAAAAGACCCGCTCGATCGCGATCACGTCGGGTCTGTGGGTGTCCATCCAATACTCCACGGCCTCGCTGATCGCCAACAGCCGCCGGTGCAGCGGATCGCCCGACGGGGTGCGGACGACGTCGACGTCGAGCGCGGTGACCTGCCGACCCGTACCGCCCTCGATGACCGACAGGCCGCAGCGCGTCAACCCGGGGTCGACTCCCATCACCCGCACGTCCGGCCCTTCTGTGAACACTTGTTCGAGAGCTTAGCCGCCCGGAGGCTCGCCACTCGGCAGGGACACGCCCGCTCAGATTACGAACTGACCGCCGCGGCCGCCCGCGGTGATCTCCAGCGCGATCTCGCTCATACGGCCCTTCGACCTGCTCCACCCGCGGACGAGTTCGCGGCCCACCTGATGCCCGTCGCGCTCGACCGTGATCACCCAGCGCACACCACAGACCTTGCCGAGCAACCAGAACGGCCACAGCACCACAAACAGTGCGCCGACGAGAATCTCCAGCCAGCCGAACATCAGGTCGAGGGCGTCGCCCGGGAACGGCCACCACCGTCTGCTGATCTGCCACTCGGCGCCGAATGTGTCGCGTACCACTGCCACCCGCCAATTGTGCTTGTGAGAAGGCAGAATCCGCGTTCGACGCCCCGAAGCCGATGTTTCTTCACGCGGCAACAGGGCTACCGTCGATTGAGGACCTGATCCCGATTCGTGGAGTTGACCTCATTCCCATGCCCGACGAGACCGAACTGCAGACCGCAAGCAACCTCGCCGTCACCCTTGCCTGGGCGGCCGGAGCGATCGCCGCCGTGTACGTGTTCGGGGTGGTGCTGACCTGGGTGATGGCACGCGTCAGTCGCCGCAGCGCGCTGATCAAGGACATCGAGGTGCTCACGCGCAAACCCGTGCGCATGCTGCTGATGGTGATCGCGGCGACGGTCGCGGTGCGACGGACGTCGGAGACCACGGACTCGTGGCGCGGGTGGGTGGACCACTGGCTGCTGATCCTGATGATCGTCTCCATCACCTGGCTGGTCACGGGCTTTGTCCGCGTCGCCGAGCGGCGCATGATCGCCCGGTACGGCGGGGGCGGTGAGGAGATCTCGGACGCCGACCGGCTGTGGCGCCGGGTTCGGACGCAGGTGACCGTGCTGCGCAGGCTGGCGATCGCGGTCGTCGTCATCCTCGGCGGTGCCGCGATTCTGATGACGTTCCCGTCGTTCTCCGACATCGGCACCACGGTGTTCGCCTCCGCCGGTGTGTTGTCGGTGGTCGCCGGCCTGGCCGCGCAGACGTCGCTGGGCGCGGTGTTCGCCGGAATGCAGATCGCGTTCTCCGGGGCGATCCGGGTGGGCGACATCGTCCAGCTCGAGAACGGTCAGTGGTGGGGCCGCATCGAGGAGATCACGCTGACCTACGTCGTCGTGCGGATCTGGGACGAGCGCCGGCTCGTGTTGCCGTCCACCTACTTCACCACCGAGCCGTTCGAGAACTGGACCCGCAGCGCCACCGAGATCATGGGCACCGTCGAGTTCGACGTCGACTTCAACGTGCCGTTCAACGACATGCGCGCCGAGTTGGACCGGCTGCTGTCCGAAAGCGACCTCTGGGACGGCCGGCGCGGCGTCCTGCAGGTGACCGACGCGGTCGGCGGTGTGGTCCGGGTGCGCGTCGTGGTCAGCGCACACAACGCCGGTGCGCTGTACGACCTGCAGTGCACGGTTCGCGAAGGCTTGGTCGACTGGGTGCAGCGCACCGGCGGCGTGGTGCCGATCCACCGCATTCAGCCCGCCGAAGCGGCTCCGGCACCAGAGATCGGTGGCGACGTCGCCGGGGAGACCAAGCGCGTGGCCGCGGGGATGTTCTCCGGTAGTCCCGAAGCCGAGGAGCGGGCCAAGGCGTTCGACCACACCATCGACTGCGACGACGACGAGCTCGTGCGGTCCAACGGCAGGGGCTGAGCGCGCCTCAGGACGCCGCGGGCTGCTCGACCGGATCGATCGGGTACGTACCTGCCTGCACGGACGCCGCGATCTCGTAGATGCGCTCGCCCGACCGGCGCCAGCCGCGCACCCGTTCGCGTCCGACCCGCTCGCCGTCGCGTTCGATGACGATCTTCCACGACACGCCGAGCCACTTCAGCAACAGCCAGAACGGCCACATCACCATGAACGGCAGGACGAGCAGAAAGATGAACGCGTCCAGTGTGGAAAACCCGGTCTCCCATGGGATCGTGCGCCACCACCAGCGCCGCACCGTCACCGTCTCCCCCTCGGGATCGGTCACCGTCACCCTGGCCATACCCGCGGCCTCCGCTCGTTGAAGTCGTCATCCCGATAATGAGCCAATGACGTTCAGCGGGCACGCCGAAGACAGACAACTCATCCGAGAGCGCCTCGAAATCTACAGCGACGCAGTCATGCGCAAGGACCTCGACGCGTATCTGGCGTGCTGGACCGAGGACGGCCGCAGAACCGGTTCGGGCGGGGAGTGCCGCGGCAAGAGCGAACTGCGCGACCACTGGGACGGCATCTTCGGAGCCATCGAGCAGATGGCGTTCTTCACCCAGATGGCGTCGCTGACCGTGCGCGACAACCGGGCCGACGCACGGTCGTACTGCCTGGAATTCATGAAGTTGCGCGATCAACCGGGCCGCAGACTGGTCGGCGAGTATGTCGATGAACTGGTGCGCGTCGACGGGAACTGGCTGTTCGCCCATCGCCACTACCGCGTGGCGATGACGATCTAGTCCTCGGCGTCGAGTTCGGCGGCGACCTCGTCGGGGATATCGATGTTGGTGTAGACGTCCTGGACATCGTCGAGGTCTTCGAGCGCGTCGACCAGCTTCATGATCTTGCGCGCGCCGTCGGCGTCCAGCGGCACCGTCACCGAGGGCACGAACCCGGCTTCAGCGGACTCGTAGTCGATGCCAGCATCCTGAAGCGCCGTGCGTACAGCAACGAGATCCGTTGGCTCACAGATGATCTCGAAGGAATCACCGAGGTCGTTGACGTCCTCGGCCCCGGCGTCGAGCACCGCCATCAACACGTCGTCCTCGGTGAGGTCGTTCTTGTCGAGGGTGACGACGCCCTTACGCGAGAAGAGGTAGGACACCGAACCCGGATCGGCCATGCTGCCGCCGTTGCGGGTCATCGCCACGCGCACCTCGCCGGCCGCCCGGTTGCGGTTGTCGGTCAGACATTCGATCAACACCGCAACGCCGTTGGGTCCGTAGCCCTCGTAGGTGATGTTCTGGTACTCGGCGCCGCCGGCTTCCTCACCGCTGCCCCGCTTGCGGGCGCGTTCGATGTTGTCGTTGGGCACCGACGACTTCTTGGCCTTCTGGATCGCGTCGTACAGCGTGGGGTTGCCCGCCGGGTCGCCGCCGCCCACACGCGCCGCGACCTCGACGTTTTTGATCAATTTCGCGAACATCTTGCCCCGGCGGGCGTCGATGACGGCTTTCTTGTGCTTGGTGGTGGCCCACTTGGAATGGCCGCTCATGCAGGTAGTACCTCTTCCGTGCGCTTTCGTGCGCCAAGTTTTCGTGCGCTGAGTCCGCCCGACGAGTCTACGTGGACGTATGCGCCCTACCGAACCGCGTCGGGCGACGTCAGCGCGATGACGCGGTAGCCGACGGCGGCCGGCCAGCCGATGTGACCCTGCACGTGCAGTTGCAGCCACGTGGGTGTGCCCGACGGGTCGTCGGTGAAGGTCACGGCCGCGTCGACGATCGCGCCGGTCTCGCCGGAGGCCTGCAGGACCACCGACACCGTCAACGTCGCGCTGCTCAGCGAGGCCCGGTTGTACGGGAGGCTGTCGGGAAGAAAGAACGACGCCGAGAAGTTCGGCGTCCGGATGCCTTTGGGAGCGTTCGGTGCTCTGCGCAGTGCCAGACCCGACACGAGAGGTTTGCCGTCGAACCACGCGGTTCCGGTGTACTCGGTGTGCCGCGCGTTGCTTCCATTTGAGAGCGTGACCAGGGTATCGATGCGCGGTTGCGGCTCGACCTCGACCATCGTCATCGCGGCGTCCCCGTTCTTGCCGGCGCTGTTAGGTCTGCCACAATACTTCGCCGCTATCTTACTCCGCAGTAAGATAGCGGCATGTCCTTCTCGCTTGAGCTCTCGCCGGATCTCGTCCACGTCCGGGACTGGGTGCACGAATTCGCCGCCGACGTCGTCCGCCCTGCCGCCGCGGAGTGGGACGAACGCGAAGAGACGCCGTGGCCGATCATCCAGGAGGCCGCGAAGGTCGGCCTGTACTCGATGGAGTTCTTCGCCGAGCAGGCCGGCGAACCATCCGGTCTGGGCATGCTCGTCGCGTTCGAGGAGATGTTCTGGGGTGACGCCGGTATCGCGCTGTCGATCCTGGGCACCGGCCTGGCCGCGGCGTCACTGGCCGCCAACGGCACCCCCGAGCAGATGGGCGAATGGCTGCCGCAGATGTTCGGCACCGTCGACGAGCCGAAGGTCGCGTCGTTCTGCTCGTCGGAGCCCGGCGCCGGTTCCGACGTCGGCGCCATCCTCACCCGCGCCCGTTACGACGAGGCCAAAGACGAGTGGGTGCTCAACGGCACCAAGACCTGGGCCACCAACGGCGGTATCGCCGAGGTGCACATCGTGGTCGCGTCGGTGTACCCCGAACTCGGCACGCGCGGGCAGGCGACGTTCATCATCCCACCGAACACCCCCGGCTTCCGGCAGGGCCAGAAGTTCCTCAAGCACGGCATCCGCGCATCGCACACCGCCGAGGTGGTGCTCGAGGACGTGCGCATCCCCGGCGGCCTGATCGTCGGCGGCAGGGACAAGTTCGAGGAGCGCATCGCGCGGGTGCGCGAGGGCAAGAGGGCCAAGAGCCAGGCCGCGTTGGCGACGTTCGAGCGCACGCGGCCCACCGTCGGCGCCATGGCGGTCGGCGTGGCTCGCGCCGCTTATGAGTACGCGCTCGACTACGCCGGTCAGCGCGAGCAGTTCGGCCGCAAGATCGGCGAATTCCAGGCCATCGCATTCAAGTTGGCCGATATGAAGGCCCGCATCGACGCCGCCCGCATGCTGGTCTGGCGGGCCGGCTGGATGGCGCGCAACGGCAAGGCGTTCGAGAATGCCGAGGGTTCGATGGCCAAGCTGGTGGCCAGCGAGACCGCGGTCTACGTCACCGACGAGGCGATCCAGATTCTCGGCGGCAACGGCTACACCCGCGAGTATCCGGTCGAACGGATGCACCGCGACGCCAAGATCTTCACGATCTTCGAGGGCACCAGCGAAATTCAGCGCCTGGTGATCGGCCGCGCGGTCACCGGCCTCGAAATCCGCTAACCCTTCTGGCGATTTGTGCACCGTTAGGAGCGCTCACCGCTCCTCAGTGTGCACAAATCGCTACTCGGAGAGCATCGAGACGAACAGTTTGTGGATGCGGCGGTCGCCGGTCATCTCCGGGTGGAAGGCCGTCGCGAGCCGGTTGCCCTGCCGCACCGCGACGATGTGACCGGCGGCCTCGGCGAGCACCTCGACCTCGGGTCCGACGCGTTCGACCCACGGTGCCCGGATGAACACGGCGTGCACCGGCCCGTTGACGCCGCCGAAGGCGATGTCGTCTTCGAACGAGTCGACCTGGCGGCCAAAAGCGTTGCGCCGCACCGTCATATCGATCCCCTTCAGCGGCGTGGCCTCCCGGCCCGCCGACCCGGCATCCAGAATCTCGGAAGCCAGCAGGATCATCCCCGCACACGAGCCGTACGCGGGCATACCGGCGGCCAGGCGCGAGCGCAGGGGTTCGAGCAGATCGAGTTCGCGCAGCAGGTGGCTCATCGCCGTGGACTCCCCGCCGGGGATCACCAGCGCGTCCACGGCCTCCAGTTCGCGCACCCGTCGCACGGTCGACGCCTCCGCCCCGGCCTCGCGCAGCGCCGCGAGGTGTTCGCGGGTGTCGCCTTGTAGCGCAAGGACACCGACGTGCGCAGTGCTCACGGTGTGTAGTCGCGCTTGAAGCGGGTCAGCCCCTCCTGCATGACCGCCGCCACCATCTCGCCGTACTGGTTGAAGATCTTGCCCTGACACAACGACCGGCCCCCGGAGGCCGATGGTGACGACTGGTCGTAGAGCAGCCACTCGTCGGCGCGAAACGACCGCATGAACCACATCGCGTGATCCAGCGAGGCCACCTGCAGATGCTTACGCTCCCCGGCGTGGTGCACCTGCGCAGAACCCAACAGCGTCAGATCGCTCATATAGGCCAGCGCGCAGATGTGCAGAACATAGTCGTCGGGCAGCGGATCGCGATGACGGAACCACACCTGCTGCTGAGAAGCCTTGCCGGGCAATCGGGTCAGCTTCTCCTGCGGCACGATGCGGACGTCCCACTCGGCGAATTGGTTGAAGCCCGCGTCGTCGAACGCCTTGATCTCGGTCAGTCCCGGGCAGTCGTCGGGTGGCGGCGCCACCGGCATCGCGTCCTGGTGTTCGATCCCGCTCTGGTCGGTCTGGAAGGAGGCCGACATCGAGAAGATGGTCTCGCCGTGCTGGATCGCGTTGACGCGGCGGGTGATGAACGACCCGCCGTCGCGCAGCCGCTCGACGATGTAGACCGTTGGCGCCTTGGCATCGCCCGGGCGCAGGAAGTAGCCGTGCAGCGAATGCACCTGAAACGTCGGGTCGACCGTGCGCACCGCAGACACCAGCGACTGGCCCGCCACGTGTCCGCCGAAAGTGCGCTGCAGGAACCCGGATTCGGGGCTGAACACGCTTCCCCGATAGATGTTGACCTCGAGCTGTTCGAGATCGAGGATTTGTTCGATCGCCATTCGGTCGGTTACCAGCCGCGTTCGGCGAGCCGGTGTGGCGCTGCGACACTCTCCACGTTGATGCCGACCATCGGCTCACCCAACCCGCGCGACACCTTGGCCAGCACGTCGGGATCGTCGTAGAACGTGGTGGCCTTGACGATGGCCGCGGCGCGCGCTGCGGGGTCGCCGGACTTGAAGATGCCCGAGCCGACGAACACGCCCTCGGCGCCGAGTTGCATCATCATCGCCGCGTCGGCCGGGGTCGCGATGCCGCCTGCGGTGAACAGTGTCACCGGCAGCTTGCCTGCCCGAGCCACCTCGACGACCAGGTCGTAGGGAGCCTGCAATTCCTTGGCCGCGACGTACAATTCGTCCTCCGACAGCGACGTCAGCCGACGGATCTCACCGCCGATCTGACGCATGTGGGTGGTCGCGTTGGACACGTCGCCGGTGCCGGCCTCGCCCTTCGAGCGGATCATCGCCGCGCCCTCGGTGATGCGGCGCAGCGCCTCGCCGAGGTTGGTCGCACCGCACACGAACGGCACGGTGAACTTCCACTTGTCGATGTGGTGGGTGTAGTCGGCCGGAGTCAGCACTTCGGACTCGTCGATGTAGTCGACGCCGAGGCTCTGCAGAATCTGTGCCTCCACGAAGTGGCCGATGCGGACCTTGGCCATCACCGGGATGGTGACCGACGAGATGATCCCTTCGATGAGGTCGGGATCACTCATGCGCGCGACGCCACCCTGAGCGCGGATGTCGGCGGGCACCCGTTCGAGCGCCATGACCGCCACCGCACCGGCGCCCTCGGCGATCTTGGCCTGCTCGGGAGTGACCACGTCCATGATCACGCCGCCTTTGAGCATCTCGGCCATGCCGCGCTTCACCCGGGCTGTTCCGGTGTGGCCAGAGCCGTTGTGATGCGAGCCGTTCGCTGCGGTCTCCACTGCTATCTCCTCCGAATTGCTACCGATCCAGTGTAGTGGGGCCGCCAAATCAATTGAATCCGCAGTTCGCGGACGGTGACTTGCGAACCGCTGCCGTGACGGCTCCCCCACCGGGAATCAGTTCAGGTGTCATTGTCTCATCACACCGGCGATAGCCGACAATCCAGCAGCGCCCGAGTGACCCACGCTGCGTGGGAGAGACCTGAAGCCGCACGATTCGGCCGCGGCGTCACCTGACGTCCACGCCCCCCGCTGTACATCTCCGATGCGCTGACGCCGGCGATCCGTGGACGATAAGCTCCCCCCGCGAAGCTGGGAGCCGACTGGCTGTCCGCTGAATCCGGGTCCAAGGAACGACAGGAGCGGCCAGATGACGAGCACTCCCATCGGGTTCACGTCGCTGGTGGCCGCGCTGACACTGGGCGTCTGGGGGGTCGGCGCCGTGGACGTCACGCACGAAGTCGCGTTCGCCTCAGTGGGGACACCCGGTGTCGCGGAGAGTCCGATGCTTCCGACGGAGATGCACGGTGACCCCGACGAAGCGAGCAATTACTGGAGCCAGCAGAACTTCCAGGACTGCGGCCTGATGGCGGTCGCCACCGTCGTGGGCCTGAGCACTGGGAAGGCACCCACCGAGCAGGAAATCGTTGCGGTGGCCTCGAACCTCAAGAGTCCCGGCAGCGACCGGCCGATCTACACACCCCCCAATCCGAACGATCCGAACTCGGACAACGGAACCGACTCCGACGACCAGGTGCTTCTCCTGAAGCACTACGGCGTCAACGCCACCGCCACCGACGATGATCTGGCCGCCCAAACCGGCTTGGCCACCGGCATTCCCGCGCTCATCACATACCTCGACAGCGGACGTCGACTGATCGCGGGCGTCAACTCCGAGACGATCTGGGCGGAGGACGGCAGCCACACCGACGACGACCACTCCGTCGTCGTGAGCGGTGTGGACCCGGAGGCCGGAATCGTCTACCTCTCCGACAGCGGGAGCGAGGACGGCGACGGCGAACAAGTGCCCATTGACGTCTTCGAGAAGGCGTGGGCACCCGGGGCGCACGATTTGATCGTGGCCGGCTGACGACCCGTCAGCGAATCTGCACTGTCGGCCCCGCGGGGCGGGTCGGCCCGTCGGCCAGAACGGCGGCCTGATCGAGCAGTTCGCCGAGTTGCAGCGGGTAGACGGTTTCGCCACCGGCAACCAACTCTTGAATCACCGTTCCATCACACCAGCGGTAGCCGTGAATCATGCGCCGTTCCAGCGCTGTGTGACCGCCCATCGTCGGCTCGAATCGTGTTGTGCGGTGCACGAAGAACAGCTCTTGGCTGCGGATCACCGAACCGTCGAACTCGAAGACCGCCTGCCGCCGCCACAGCGGGCCGACCAGGTCGGCGGCGGCCACCCGCAGACCGGTCTCCTCGCCGACCTCCCGCGCCGCGGCGGCCGCGAGTTCCTCCCCCGCCTCAACAGCACCGCCGACGGTGAACCACCAGCGCGGTGCGTCGGGCAGCGCCGGGTCCGAACCGCGAAACAGCAGCACGGCGCCGGCCTCGTCGAGCAGAATCACCCGCGCCGACGTGCGCCAGCTCACCTCCGACCGCCCTCCGGTACCGTCTCGGGCCGCTCGACGATCTCGAAATATGTTGGCAGCGCGGCGGTTCCACCGAGCCGCAACATGCGCACCACCGGCCGTTCGCGCAGGGCGAGCGTGTCGCGCACCGCGTCGTTGTGGAATCGCCTGGCCAGCACCACCCGCGCTTCGGCGTCGGCCAGTTCGGCGACCAGAGCCTGCGGCACGGACCCCGGATCCACCTGGGCCAGCGCCGCGGACAGGTCGTTCTCGGCGCCCTCGCGGGTAGACCTCGGTGCCCGTTCGGCGGCGTCGGCCAGCACGGCCAGCCGGGTGGCTTCCGGCCCGTCACCGTAGGCATCGACGGCCACGGCGCGGGCGACGACGGCGCGGCGGGCCAATGCTCCGTCGAGCGCCTGCCAGGACAGGTCGTATCGCACATGCAGCCGGTCGAGCCGGTTGGCGGTCTGCAGCGCCCACGCGCCGACCGCCAGGATGACCACGACCAGCACCGCCAGCGTGATCACGACGATCCAGGTGATCACCGGACGCCTCCGGTCGCCTTCCTGGTCCTCGCCGTCGCCGTGGCCTTGGCTGAGCTGTCACCGCCGGAAACCGTCACCGTGGTGCCCGACCCGGAGACTGTCTCATACACCCGCATGATCTGTCGGGCCACCACCGACCAGTCGTAGGGCCGGACGGCGTGGGTCGCGGCGGTGACGTAGCGTTCGCGCACCGCATCGTCGGCGAGCACCTCGATCAACCCTTCGGCCAGCGCCGCCGCGTCGTCGACCGGGACGAGGCGGCCGGCCCTCCCATCGTCGAGCACCTGCCGAAACGCGTCCAGGTCGCTGGCGACCACAACGGTGCCTGCGGCCATCGCCTCGACGAGCACGATGCCGAAGCTCTCGCCGCCGGTGTGGGGGGCGCAGTACACGTCGGCACTGCGCATCGCCGACGCCTTGACCGCGTCATCGACCTGACCGAGAAAGCGCAGATGCGAGGCGAGGTCGCCGGCATCGTCACGCAGTTCGTCCGCGTCTCCGCGACCGACGACGAGGATCTCGACGTCGGGGAACCGTTCGACCAGTGTGGGCAGTGCGCGCAGCAGCACGGCCATGCCCTTGCGCGGTTCGTCGAAGCGGCCCAGGAACAGCACCGACCTACCCGGGCGGGGATAGCCGTCGAGCAGCGGCGCGGACGCGAACGCCCCCACATCCACCCCGTTGGGGATGACGACGGCATCGCTGCCCAACGCCTCCATCTGCCAGCGGCGGGCCAAGTCCGAAACCGCGATGCGCCCGACGATCTTCTCGTGCATCGGCCGCAGGATCGGCTCGAACACGGTCAGCGTCAACGACTTTGTGGTCGACGTGTGGAAGGTCGCGATGATCGGGCCCTCGGCGATGTTGAGGGCGAGCATCGACAGGCTGGGGGCGTTGGGCTCGTGCAGGTGCAGCACGTCGAAGTCGCCGTCGGCCAGCCACCGCTTGACCAGGCGGTGTGTGGCCGGTCCGAACCGGAGGCGTGCGATCGATCCGTTGTACGGAATCGGCACGGCCTTGCCGCCGGAGACGACGTAGTCGGGCAGATGCGCGCCCGGCGACGAGGGGGCCAGGACGCTGACGTGGTGGCCCAGCCCGTGCATCACCTCCGCCAGCTGCAACACGTGCGATTGCACTCCGCCCGGCACATCGAATGAGTACGGGCAGACCATGCCGATCCTCACGGGCTGGCCTCCAGCCTCGCCCGTCGCTCTGCCGACAGGTCGGCCAGCCACTGCGGTTGCATCATGTGCCAGTCGGCCGGGTGGGCGGCGATGTTGCGGGCGAACCGGTCGGCCAACGCCTGGGTGATGACGGTGACGTCGCCCGATGACGTGTCGATCTCGGGAAACACGCGCATGCCCCACCCATCGCCTTCGAACCAGCAGTGCACCGGGAACAGTGCCGCCCCGGTCTCGATGGCGAGTTTGGCCGAGCCCGCGGGCATGCGCGTGGGTTCGCCGAAGAAATCGACCTCGACCCCGCTGCGGCTGAGGTCACGGTCGGCCATCAGGCATACCGGCCGGTTGTCGCGTAACCGCTCGGCAAGCACCTCGAACGGCGGCCGGTCACCGCCGGTCAGCGGGACGACTTCGAATCCCAGACCCTCCCGGTACGCGACGAAGCGGTTGTACAGCGACTCGGGCTTGAGGCGTTCGGCCACCGTGGTGAACGTGCCGTAGTTCTGGGCCAGCCAGACCCCCGCCATGTCCCAGTTGCCGCTGTGCGGCAGCGACAGCACCGCGCCGCGGCCGGCGTCCAACGCGGCCCACAGCAGGTCGACGTCGTCGACGACGAGTTCGCGGGCGATCGCCTCGTGGTCCATCGTCGGCAATCGGAAAGCCTCCCGCCAGTATCGGGCGTAGGAGGCAAGCGAAGCACGAATCAGGCCGTCGGGCACCTGCTCGGGCGGTACACCGACGACACGGGCCAGGTTCTTGCGCAGCTGTTCGGGCCCACCGCCGCGCGCCGCGAAGTAAGCACCGGCATCAAATGTGTTGCGTGCGAAGAATTCCGGCATCGCGCGCACCATCCGCCAGCCCGTCGCGTACCCCCAGTCCGCCAACCGGCCACCCAGCGGGTTGGCAATGGCCGACGGTCCCGAGGGGCTGGTCGTCACGGCTCGTCCGCCTCCGGTTCGTCCCCGCCCGCGTCGGTGGCCTCGGGTTTAGCGATTCGGTCCATCGCTCCCGGTGAGGTCCGCACGCTGTGCACACGCTGACCCAGCGTCACCAGGCTGGTCACCGCGAGCACCCACATCGCGATGTGCAGCAGCCACACCACCCCGAACAGACCGGATAGTCCTGCACCCAGCAGCACGATGATCAGCCGCTCCGGACGTTCGATCAGACCGCCCTCCCCCGACAGTCCGCTGGCTTCGGCCCTGGCCTTGATGTAGGAGATGACCTGCGAGGTCACCAGGCAGATCGCCGTCGCGACCACCAGCGATGCGCTCTGTAGCCCGAACGCCGCCCACCACAGCAGCCCGCAGAAGATGGCGCCGTCGCTGATGCGGTCGCAGGTGGCGTCCAGCACCGCCCCGAATCGGGTGCCTCCGCCGCGCTGGCGGGCCATCGCACCGTCGAGCATGTCGGCCAGCACGAAGAGCCACACGACGAACGAGCCCCACCACAGATGACCGATCGGGTAGAGCGTCAACGCCCCCAGCACCGACCCCGCGGTGCCCAGAATCGTGATGCTGTCCGGGGTGAACCCCGCGCGCAGCGCACCCTTGGCAATCGGCGTGCTGATCTTCTCGTACGCCGCGCGGGTCATCAGGTAGAAGTTGCTCACTGCTGTCTCGCCCATTCGGTGGCCAGCAGTTCACGGGTCTCACGCAGCAACTGCGGCACCGCTTTCGAGCCGCCGATGATCGTGATGAAGTTCGCGTCGCCGCTCCAGCGCGGCACCACGTGCATGTGCAGATGGTCGGCCAGCGAGCCGCCCGCGGACTGGCCCAGGTTGAGCCCGACGTTGAAACCGTGCGGGTGAGAGACCGACTTGATCACGCGAATCAGCTTCTGCGTGAACGAGATCAGCTCGAAACTCTCGTCGGGGTTGAGGTCCTCCAATTCCGACACCCGTCGGTAGGGCACCACCATCGAGTGCCCCGGGTTGTACGGGTAGAGGTTGAGCACGATGTAGACGGACTCGCCACGCGCGACGACCAGTCCCTCCTCGTCGGGCATCGTGGGGATGTCGGTGAACGGCTGGCGGGACTTGCCCGAGCCCGCCGACCCGCCCTTCATGGGCGCTTCGGCGATGTAGCTCATCCGGTGCGGCGTCCAGAGCCGCTGCAGGTGGTCGGGGTCCCCGGCGCCGCGGTCGACCACGGTGTGCTCGTCGATGCCGCTGTCGGCTTGCTCTTCGGGGCTCACTTGGCGGTACCCGCCTCGAGCAGTTCGGCTGTGGGAGCGGCGTTTCGACGGCTGGCGATCCAGTCGGTGATCGCGGCGACGGCCTTGTCGCGCGGTACACCGTTGATCTGCGTGCGGTCACCGAAGCGGAAGCTGACGGCGTCGGCTTCGACGTCGCGGTCCCCCGCCACCAACATGAACGGCACCTTCTGGTTGGTGTGGTTGACGATCTTCTTGGCCATCCGGTCGTCGCTGGCGTCCACCTCAGCCCGGACACCTTTCATCTTCAGTTGCGTCGCAAGGCCGTTCAGGTAGGGAACGTGGTCGTCGGCGACGGGGATGCCGACCACCTGCACGGGCGCCAGCCAGGCCGGGAAGGCTCCGGCGTAGTGCTCGGTGAGGATGCCGAAGAACCGCTCGATCGAGCCGAACAGCGCGCGGTGGATCATCACGGGGCGCTGTCGCGATCCGTCCGCGGCGGTGTACTCCAGCTCGAAGCGCTCCGGGAAGTTGAAGTCCAGCTGAATGGTCGACATCTGCCAGCTGCGGCCGAGCGCGTCTTTGACCTGCACCGAGATCTTCGGGCCGTAGAACGCCGCGCCGCCGGGATCGGGCACGAGGTCGAGCCCCGAGGCGGCGCCGACCTCGGCCAGCACGTTGGTGGCCTCCTCCCACAGCTCGTCGGAGCCGACGAACTTCTCGGGGTCCTTCGTCGACAGCTCGAGATAGAAGTCGGTCAGGCCGTAGTCGGCGAGCAGGTCGAGGATGAAGCGCAGCAGTGAGGTCAGCTCGTCGCGCATCTGTTCGCGGGTGCAGTAGATGTGCGAGTCGTCCATCGTCAGCCCGCGCACCCGCGTCAACCCGTGTATGACGCCGGAGAGCTCGTAGCGATACACCGTGCCGAATTCGAAGAGACGCAACGGAAGTTCGCGGTACGAACGCCCACGCGAGCGGAAGATCAGGCAGTGCATGGGGCAGTTCATCGGCTTGAGGTAGTAGTCCTGGCCGGGTTTACGCGCCGTGCCGTCGGGGTCGAGTTCCGCGTCGAGGTGCATCGGCGGGAACATGCCGTCGGCATACCAATCGAGGTGGCCGGAGATCTTGAACAGCTCGGCCTTGGTGATGTGCGGGGTGTTGACGAACTGGTAGCCGGCCTCGATGTGCTTGCGCCGCGAGTAGTCCTCGAGCTCACGGCGGATGATCCCACCCTTGGGGTGGAAAACCGCCAGCCCCGAACCGATTTCGTCCGGGAAGCTGAACAGGTCGAGCTCGGCGCCGAGCTTGCGATGGTCGCGGCGTTGCGCCTCCTCGATGAGCTCGAGGTGCTTGTCGAGCGCCTCCTGCGACTCCCAGGCGGTGCCGTAGATCCGCTGCAGGCTGGCGTTGTTCTGGTTACCGCGCCAGTAGGCCGCCGAGCTGCGGGTGAGCTTGAACGCCGGGATGTATTTCGTCGTCGGGATGTGGGGACCGCGGCACAGATCGCCCCAAACACGGTCGCGGGTACGGGGATTGAGGTTGTCGTAGGCGGTCAGCTCGTCGCCACCGACCTCCATCACGTCGGGGTCGCCGGACTTGTCGTCCACCAGCTCGAGCTTGTAGGGCTCGTTGGCGAGTTCTTCGCGCGCTTGGTCTTTCGACTCGTAGACGCGCCGGGAGAACAGCTGGCCTTCCTTGACGATCTGGCGCATGCGCTTCTCCAGCGCAGCGAGGTCTTCGGGCGTGAACGCGCGCTCGACGTCGAAGTCGTAGTAGAAGCCGTCGGCGATGGGCGGACCGATGCCGAGCTTGGCCTGCGGGAAGAGGTCCTGCACGGCCTGTGCGAGCACGTGCGCGGTGGAGTGCCGGAGCACGCTGCGGCCGTCGTCGGTGTCGGCGGCCACGGGAGTCACCTCGACGTCGGTGTCGGGCGCCCACGACAGATCGCGCAGCCGGCCCTCGGCGTCGCGGACGACGACGATCGCATCGGATGCGCCCCGGCTCGGCAGGCCCGCCTCGCGCACCGCCTCCCCCGCAGTCGTCCCCGCAGCGACCCGGATCAGGGCTGCTGGGGTGCGGTTGGTGGCGGCGCTCATCGGTGACTCTCCAATTTCATTGTCAACAGACTCGAGGACGCGACCATGCTATCGGTGCCCACCTGCGATCGGCCCCGTCAGGATCCGATGCCCAGAGGGCTCTGAAGCAGCTTGTGCTCCAGCCCGACGAGGTCGCCGAAGAAGTGGACCGCGCCCAACAGCCACAGCGTGGCGAACACCACCAGCGCGGTGAACACCCCGCCGAGGATCTGGACGATGCTGTGCTGACGATGAAACCAGTCCATCACCTTGTCGTAGCGCTCCTTGGCGTAGCGCAGCAGCCGTCGCGCCCACTCGAACTCGGTGGCCAGGATGCCGAGGCCGACGAAGACGATCGCCCAGCCCGGGCCCGGGTACGGGATGGCCAGGATGCCCAGCCCGAGGACCACGGCACCGACGACGCCCACCCCGATGCGGTAGGCGAAGTTGATCGAGCGACGGTCCCGGACCCGGTCGCGCCACCGCCCGAGGCGCCGTTTCACCTCGGCGGCGTTCACGGCTGACCCGGTTTGAGTTTGACGAACAGCGCCTGTGCCTCGGCAAGCACGGTGTCGCTGTCGAGCAATCGCCCGGAGACGAAGATCTTGCGGCCTTCGATCCGGTCGATCCCCGCCTGCACCTGGAACTGCTTCTCGACGTGCGCGATGTGCCGGTAGTCGATGTGCAGGAATGCCGTCCGCTGGGCCCTACTGCCGCTGAGCTTGAACGCGGTGAAACCCAGCAGGGCGTCGAACAGCTGCGCGACGCTGCCGCCGTGCGCAGCCCCGTTGCGGCCGAGGTGGAAGCGGCGAAACTCGGCGGTGCCTTCGATGCGCTGATCGTCGGTGACGTGCACGTCGAGCGGGATCGACAAGATGTTGCCGCGGTTGGGCAGGTCCAGCCGTCGGCCGGACGGTGAGGACCATTCGTCGGCGTAATAGGGGGCGAGCAGCTGCGAGACCTTCTCGATCTGGTCGGCGGCTTCGCTGATGACATCGTCTGGAGCATCGGCAGCGCGGGCATGATCCTGCAACGTGCGGACCGCTTCGATGAAACGTCCGTAGTCGGGTCCACCGCTATCGGTGGCGACCGGCGGATTGAAGCCACCACCGGGCGGCCGCTCAGAGCTCACCCGTCCACCGTATTGCCTCGCTCAGTCGCCGGCGGCTCCGGCTTTGCTCAATGTCTCGAACTCGTCGTCGGACAGCTCGATCTCGGCGGCGGCGACGTTCTCCTCCAAATGGGCGACCTTGGAGGTGCCGGGGATCGGCAGCATCACCGGCGAGCGTTTGAGCAGCCACGCCAGCGCCAACTGCGAGGCCTTGGCGTGATGGTCGGCGGCGATGCGCTGCAGTGGCCCGTCGGGCGCGGCCAATGGCCCGGCGGCCAGCGGGAACCACGGGATGAACCCGATGCCGCGGGCTTCGCAGGCATCGAGCACCGGTTCGGCGGTGCGGACGGTGAGGTTGTACATGTTCTGCACGGTGACGATCGGGGCCACCTTCTGCGCGGCCTCGAGCTGGTCGACGGTGACCTCGGACAGGCCGATATGGCGGATCTTGCCCTCCTGCTGCAGCTTGAGCAGCTCGCCCACCTGGTCCTCGGCGGGAAACTTCGTGTCGATGCGGTGCAACTGGAACAGGTCGATGGTCTCGACGCCGAGGCGGCGCAGGCTCATCTCGCACTCCTGGCGCAGGTACTCCGGGTAGCCGAGCACCGGCCATACGTCGGGCCCGGTGCGCAGCAACCCGGCCTTGGTCGCGACGACGACACCGTCGTAGGGCTGCAGTGCCTCGCGGATCAGTTCCTCGGAGACGTAGGGGCCGTAGGAGTTGGCGGTATCGATGAAGTTGACCCCGAGTTCGACGGCGCGTCGCAGGACCCGCAGACACTCATCGCGGTCCTGGGGAGGACCCCAGACTCCCTTGCCGGTCAACCGCATTGCGCCGAAGCCGAGACGGTTGACCGTCAGGTCGCCGATGGCGAACGTGCCAGACGCCTGTGCGACGGGGGTGGTCATGTCACCGACCGTACGCCGACAATGGCAAGGTAGCGCGGGTGAGGCTCAGCGATCTCGCCGCGCTCCCGCTGACGTATCCCGAGGTGGGCGCCACCGCCGGCACGCTGCCGCCCGGTTACCACCACGTGCACAAGACGGCGGTCATCGGCCACGGCCGCGACCGCTTCGACGAAGCCGCGGCGGCCGGCATGCGCTGGGGCATGCTGCGCGGCGCAGGGGTGCGAGTCGAGGCGACGACGGAGGTCGCCGAGGTCGGCTCGGAGGTCCTCGTACACCTCGGCCCGATCGCGGCACCGTGTCGCGTGGTCTACGTCGTCGACAACCGCCACGCCCGCGGATTCGCTTACGGCACCTTGCCCGGTCACGCAGAGTCGGGCGAGGAGCTGTTCCTGGTCCGCTACGACCCGGCTTCTGACGAAGTCTCGGCCGTGGTGACGGCGTTCTCGCGGCACGCGACCTGGTGGAGTCGCCTCGGGTCGCCGGCGACGTCCCTGGTCCAGCGAGTGGTCACCGACCGGTATCTGAGGGCGCTGTAGCGCACGGATCCGCGATGCAGATGAAAATGCACTGGCGGCGGCTTTCGTCACCGATAATTACGAGCTGTCGGCAGGTCGATCTTGAACTTGCCCGCGTAATCTGGACGACGGTGAAGGACTCCGAATGGTGATGGCGAACAGACCCGACGAACGCGAGGACGCGCACCTGCGCATCGCGGAGCTGGTGCGCGGGCTCTACAGCCGACCCGATGCGGACACCGTGATCGCGGAGTTGGCCGAACATGCGGCCGTCGAGATCCCCGGGGCCCGGTACGCCGGTATCACGATCACCCGCAAGCCCAAGAGCGTCGAGACGCCTGCGGCGACGCATATGTACCCGATGCTGTTGGACAAGATTCAGCAGCGCCACCAGGAGGGTCCGTGCCTGACCGCGGCGTGGGACAAGAAGGTCGTCTACGTCGCCGATCTCCACACGGACGACCGTTTTCCGCTCTATCGCCAGGATGCCTTGGCGGAGACGCCGATTCGCTCAATCATGGCGTTCCAGTTGTTCATCGAGGGCGAGACGATGGGCGCGCTCAACGTCTATTCCGAGGAACCCGACGCCTTCGGTGAGGAGTCCAGAAGCCTGGGACTGGTGTTCGCCGCCCATTCGTCGGTGGCCTGGAACGCCGCGCGCCGCGACGAACAGTTCAGGCAGGCCCTGGCCAGCCGCGACATTATCGGACAGGCCAAGGGGATGATGATGGAACGCTACGGCGTCGACGCCGTCCAGGCCTTCGATCTGCTCCGCAAACTGTCGCAGGACTCCAATGTGCCGCTGCTCAAGATCGCCAAGGAGATCGTGGACCAGTCGCGTCCTTGAACGCGAAGTCCCTTTACCGGGCGATCACCCGCGGAACCTCAGGATTCGCCGGTTCGACCCGCGGCCGCGGCACCTCGACGTTGTTCTCCTGCACCAGAACCGGGTCTCCGACCTTGACGTTGTCGAAGTACCACTCGGCGTCTGCAGGACTGAGGCTGATGCATCCGTGGCTGACGTTCTCGTGGCCCAGTGAGTTGATCGCCCACGGTGCCGAATGCACGAAGATGCCACGTCTGGTGAGCCTTACAGCCCATTCCACGTCGAGCAGGTAGCCGTCGTCTGCGGTCACGGGGATGCCGACGCTGCTCGAATCCATCTTCACTTCGCGTTCTTTGGCCAACACCGGGAATGTCCCCACCGGCGTCGGGTATTCGGGTCTGCCCATCGAGGCCGGAAAGACCCCGGGCTCACCGAAGAAGGGCCGGTGGTGCGGCGAAGGCAGTTTGTCGGGTGGGACCCCGTCGATCGTGACCGTGAAGGTGTGGTCAGCGATATTGGCCACGCCGACAACCGCTGCGCCGGTGGCGATGTTCGTCTTGAAGCCGCCGACAGACAGCGCAATGGTGCTGTGGGCGGGCCAGAATTCGTCGGGCGCCCAATGGACGGTCTTGGCGTCGAGCCACTCGAACGTACCCGTCATCGGGGGTGTCGAGGTAATGTCGAGCAACCGCTCGGCCGCATCCCGGTCGACGACGGAGTGCTTGAACGTCACTATCACGGGATGTGCGATCCCCACGACCTGATCCTCGGCGGGCAGTATGGAGGCGATGGCACCTCTCACCGCCTGACTAGCGGCCGCCGCACCTTCGCCGGCCGGCCCTGCGACCACACTGGTGGCGACGACAACCGCGGCGAGAACACACCGAAGTACAGCACGCAATCTTGGTGCCTCCCTTGAAATTACAACAATGTCAATAATGGTAGGGCAGCCGGAGCGCTTTAAGACCAAGAGCGCCTGGGCAATTCGGTTAAGTCTCCGTCACGGTTCGGCTACAGCGGCCCGCCCTGCGGAGATTAGTCCAAATTAATTGGGAACCAATGGATTTGGCCCGGCCGCGAGACTTGCTCGCCGCCGGGCCAAACCGGAGGGACTATCCTCGGTGGGCCGTCAGGTCGCCGGCCCTGGCGGAGTGGGCTGACCCGGAACGGGCGCTCCGGGCGCCGGCGGACGGGATGGGTCTCCCTTGCCCTTTCCGGCCAGTCCGCCCATCTCCGTGAGCGGAGCGCCTACCACTGCGGGAGCGCCGCCCACGATCGGAGCTCCGGCCACCGGCGGCACCAGCGGAGGGGGCACAAGCGGCGGCACCAGCGGCGGGGGCACAAGCGGCGGCACCAGCGGCGGAGGCACGACGGGCGGCACCAACGGCGGCGCGATAGGAGGCGGGCCGGGAAGTGCCATCGGCACGCCGGCCATATCTGTCAGCGGAGCACAGACGGGCGCCCCGGGTGCGCCGGCAGGTGCGCCGCCCTTCGATTCCACACATTCATATCCCCCGGCCGAGGCGACCGGACTCAGTGCGACGGCCACTCCGATGGCCGCACCCAACAAACCAGCCCCCACGGCTGCCGCGATGTTGACTCCTTTAAAGGTCGTCATCGACGTTGATCCCTCCACTCACGCTCACACATTCGTTCAACCGAGGCAGCAGACCTTGCATGCCGTACCGAGGTCGCGTCCATACGACCGCGTTAATATCAGCAGGCTGTTGTCAAGGACACGCCACGCCGCACCGCGCCGTTTCCAAATGGTGACCGCTTCGGCATGGTAGAGCCGCATTGAAAGTCGACCGCGGCCTCGATCTCCGGTCCCACCTGCGGTTCTGCCGCCCTTCCCGTCGTCGCTCAGATAACGGTCAGCAGATGCATTCAAAGGGGCTTTGGTGTTTCGGGCGTGTTGACCACGGGCATCACTGTCGCGACACGTCAAGACAAGTCAGAGGTTGGTATGTGATGACGGTGGAATCCAGGCCTGGCGCTGACGCGTCGGTCGGCGAGTTGATGAGCCAGTTGTCGAAGCAGACATCGCGGTTGATCCGTGACGAAATGCGGTTGGCGCAGAAGGAATTTCAGGAATCGGCCCGACATGCCGGGATCGGCGCGGGCTTGTTCAGCGTGGCGGGCCTGCTGGCCTTCTTCGGCGCGGCGACGTTGATCGCGGCGGGGGTGGCGGCGTTGTCTCTCGTGCTGCCCGTTTGGGCCGCGGCGCTGATCGTTGCGGCAGTGCTGTTCGTGATCGCGGGTATCGCGGCTCTGGTGGGACGCAGCCAGGCTCGGGAGGTCACACCGGCGGCGCCGAAGACCGTTGAGACGGTGAAAGCAGACATCCAAGAACTAAAGGACGCCCGGTCATGACCGCACCGAATCCACGCCCCGAGCCCGGACCGGATGCGGGCGTCGACGACATCGAGGCCGACATCGAGCAGACCCGCCAGGAACTCGGCGAGACGGTTGAGGCGCTGCAGGCCAAGCTGGATGTGAAGACGCGCGCGAAGGAGAAAGTCGACGAGACCAAGGAGCACGCCAAGGACAGGGCGGCCGAGGCCAAGGAGCGCGTCGTCGAGAAGGCGGACACGCTCCGCCACACCGCCACCGACAATCCGAAGCAGACGGTGCCGATCGCAGCGATCGTCGCCGTGCTCGCCGTTGTCGGGATCATCGTGTGGCGACGCAGGCGCTAGCCGGCCGCTACGAACCGAAGCGGAAGCGCCGGCCGGTGACGCGTCGCGGAAGCACCCGGATGTAGTGGTCCTTGGCGTGCGTGGTCCAGGGCAGTAATTGCGCCCGCTCGGCCTCCGCACGGTCGTCGTCGTCGTGCACGGTCCGCGCGACGCCCCGCACGATGACGCTCCATCCTTCGCCGACGTTGTGATCGTCGGCTTCAAAGAGCACGTCGCGGTTGACCGCAGTGCTGACCAACTTGGTGCCCTGCGCGGTGCGAAACAGGAGCGTCTTGCGCTGGACGACGAAGTTCACCGGAAAAATCTCGGGAATCCCATCAGCGCTGGTGACCAGGCGCCCCAACGACACACTGCCCAACAGGTTCCAGCATTCGCTTTCCGGAAGGATCTCGCCGGGCGGCTTCTCTTCAGACATGACGACTCGCTCGCTTAGCACCGATGGCCACAGGCATGGTACGAGTTTAGGGAGGTGAGGCGGCGGTCCGCGTGCCGAGGGAGATGTGACGTGGTCGTAGGGCCACGTGCTCCGAGCCCTCAACCTAGGGAATCTCCCGATTCCTTGCTATGCGGTTCCGCATAGCGTGCGGGACATGGATGCTTCGGTGGATTGCGTTTCGTGTTATTTCGCAGAGTGGTATCTCGCGAACTTGACTCAGGACGCCGTCGAGCGTCTGGTGACGAGGCTGCAGGCGGCACTGGAGAACAGCGACGGCGAATTCAGTGTGGTGCGCCTCGTGGGTGCCGTGGCAGTACCTGAGGACGAGGTTTTCTACGGAGTGTTTGCGGCCACGTCGCCGGAGAGTGTCACTGAGGTATGCGAGCGAATCGGGATGCCGCCGGGACGGCTCACGGCCAGTGTGGGAGCGTGGTTTGCGTCGGCTTGATCCAAAGGATCGGCGCGCGAGTCCGCGCCGGTGCTAGCTATGAGGGGCCATCCGCCTGCCCAGTTGAGCACGGGTGCGAATACCCAACTTGCGGTAAACCCGGCTCAGGTGATGTTCCACCGTTTTCGCACTGATGAACAAGGCCGATGCGATGTCACGGTTGGTCATTCCGGTAGCGGCCAGTTCGGCGACTCGTTGTTCGGTTGAGGTGAGTACCGAGTCCCCAGCACGGCTGCTCTTGGCGCGGGACAATTCGGCACGCGTGCGCTCGGCCCATATCGACGCGCCCGTGTCTTCGAAGATTTCCAGCGTTTCTCGCAGGGTATTTGCCGCTGCCTCTTTGAGACGCTGGCGCCGCTGCAGCTGACCGAGCAGCAACCGAGTGCGCGCAAGTTCAAAAGGCATCGAAGTCCGTTCATGTTCCGCGAGCGCCTCACGAGCAAGTTCTTCTGCCTCGGTCAGAACACCCTTCGTCGCGGCGAGCATTGCTCGACAGCGCAGGGCGGCCGCAATCATCCAAGCGCGGTCCAGACGGCGTCCATTGCTCTCCAACAGATCGAGTACCGCTGCAGCGTCTGTGACGTTGCCCAGGTTGATCATCGCCTCGGCGGCGTAGGGCACCCACCAGGCCGTTATCAATTCTGTACCTGGCGGTGTCGAGCCCAGGCCCGCCAGACCCGGTTCGAAATGACGAATCGCCTCGGCGTGGTTGCCAAGCGACACCTCGAGAAACCCCAAGATCATGTGCGCCCAGTTCTCAGCCCCCGGCGCTCCACATTGCCGTGCAGCGATCAGAGCGGAGTGCGCAGCATCGCGGGCGTCTTGCTCGCGACCGGTGAAGGCCGACACGGCGGCAGTGACAATGCCCGCAATGGCCAACGGGTGGTCCCCGCCGAGTTGCTGGGCTCGTTGCATCGAGTCCTCGGCGACTCGTGCCGCCTCCCCAAAGCGGCTCTGCCAGATCTCGATCAGGGTCGCATGGATAGCGATGAACAAGATCTCGCTGTCGGAACCACGCTCCTCGCAGGAGCGTCGCAACGACTCGCCATGCGCACGGGCTGCGCCGAAGTCCCCGGCCCACGCCAGCACCTGGAGTGCGGCGGCTCGTGGACACAACGGCACCGGCGCGTCGCTGGTCTCATCGTCGAGCTGCAGTGCCCGCTCAAGCGCGGTTTCGTCAATTCCATTGCCATACAGGGCGTTCACGGTCACATACGTCGCCAGTGCTTGGCTGATCAGACGGGGTTCCTCAAGAGAGTCGGCGATCGCGATTCCCTCTGCGGCGCTGCGCAGGGCAGCCTCGTAGTGAGTGGCGGTGGCCTGTGCGAAGGAAAGCATCAGCAGAGCACGCACCCTGATAGCGGGATGTTCCGCGGCATTGTCCAGGGCTCGCTCAAGTTGTACGGCCGCTTCATCGAACGTGTTCTCGTACACGAGAATGCCGCCATGCAGGATCAGTGCGAGGGCTCGCAGCGGTCCGTCTTCCAGCTCAACCAACGCAGGCCTCAGCACCTCTGCGGCCCGTTGGGTGTTCCCGGCACGCAGGTGATGTTCGGCCGCCCGCATTCGGCGCATCGGTGTGCCGCCGCCCAGGTTGATCACGAGTTCAACCAGCTCGGCCGCGGCCGCAGGTGCGCCGCGATGCCGAGTCGCCTCGGCTGCTGAGTCCAGAGTCGCGAAAGTCGCCTCGTCGGCAGTCGTAGCGGCAAGCGCAAGATGGCGCGCTTTGAGTTCGGGGTGGACTTCCACGGACGCCAAGGCACGATGCATGGCTCGGCGACTGGCCGCAGAAGCCTCGCTGTACACCCCGTAAGCGAGCAAGGGATGCGTGAAGCGGACCCTGCTGCCGTCAATTTCGACGACGCCATCGGTTTCGACGGCTTCGAGTACCTCCATGACGTGCTCCACAGTCGAGTCGGTGACCCGGGCCAAGAGATCGACAGTGGGAGCCGCAACAGACGCCGCGGCTAGCAGCACCGGCCTCGTATCCCCTTCCAGGCGCCCGACGCGCATGCGGACCAACTCGGCCAGGGTGGCGGGTAGACCCGGGCCGGCGAGCGGTTCACGTCCATCGATCACACGAGCAAGCTCAAGAGCATAAAACGGATTGCCGCCCGATATTTCTGCTATTCGCACGAGCACCACTCGGCTGAAGGAGTGCCCGATTCTCTGCAGCAGCAACTGATGGAGAGCTCCAAGACTCAACGGCTGCAATCGAATTCGAGCCATCGGCTCGGCGCTAGCCAAAGTCAGCCACTCCTCTGCACGACCCTGGCCAGGATCGCAGCGTTCGGTGGCCAGCACACTGACTCGGCCGCGTAGGCGGCGGATGACGAAGCCGAGCACTACGCGGCTAGATGCATCCAGCCACTGCACGTCGTCGATCGCTACCAGCAGCGGTGCGGCCACCGCGAGGCGTTCGAGAAGCGTGCCCACAGCGGCGGCCACGACGCGGTGATCGATTGGTGGACCGTCGCCGTCTGCACGCAGTAGCACCCGGTTCACGGCAAGTTGCTGGAGCCTGGGCAATTCGTCGATGGTCGCGGCATCGATGTCGGCGAGCAGATCTGCCACAGCGGCGTAGGCCAGCACCGACTCGGTCTGATGTCCGCGTGCGGAGAGGACCTGAAAGCCCCGTCCCCGTGCGGCATCCAGGACATTCAGCCAGGCAGTGGTCTTACCAATTCCCGCTTCACCCTCGACTAAGAGGCCCGCTGGCTCGATATGAGCCGCTGTCAGAAGCCGCTCAGCGGCCTGCTGCATCGCGGGATTTCCCCCAGCCGCCATAGGCCACATAATCGCAGCATCGCCGCTGATTGCGCAGAGCAAATCTCGAACGGCGGCGAGATCGAGTGGTCCCGGCTGGGTTCGAACCAGCGACCTTCCGCGTGTGAGGCGGACGCTCTCCCACTGAGCTACGAGACCGGAGAGTCGACCGAACGGTCGAACGACGTCGAACACTAGCACGATCCAGCATCGCGCCCCGAATTCACCGGCGAAGATCAGCGCCGTTGGCTTGGTGATTCGGTCGGCCGCGCAGGGGGTTGCCGGCCTATGGTCACGCGGTGGGCAATGCACGGCGGTGGGTCTCGCTGATCCCTGCGGCGCGACGTTGGTGGGGCCCGCCCGATACGGGGGTTCCGCCCACCGACGTGACGCCGCACTCGGCGTCGATGCGCGGTTGCCTACGGGT
This sequence comes from Mycobacterium sp. 852002-51152_SCH6134967, assembly GCF_001667105.1. NCBI lineage: Bacteria > Bacillati > Actinomycetota > Actinomycetes > Mycobacteriales > Mycobacteriaceae > Mycobacterium > Mycobacterium sp. 852002-51152_SCH6134967. Next base: position 134,845 of record NZ_LZIK01000012.1, read on the forward strand.
GAGGCGGTCCGGTCGGACATTCTGCGATGCGACAGCGCGGACGCGGGGTCACGTGCCGCGACTACCGCTCGGGACCGCGGATTCTTCGTCTCGCGCGGGGGGTACCAGCAGTTTTGAGATGTGAACGGGCAGAGACGCACCGGCGAACGTCGGGATTTGTGCAGCTACACTTTGGTGGACTATCGTCGTCCTTCGCGACGGGCGACGAGTCGTTCGTGGCGCGCGGATGTAGCGCAGTTGGTAGCGCATCACCTTGCCAAGGTGAGGGTCGCGGGTTCGAATCCCGTCATCCGCTCGAAGGTGCAGTGGCATCAACCCCAGCGGTGGAGTGGCCGAGTGGTGAGGCAACGGCCTGCAAAGCCGTGCACACGGGTTCGATTCCCGTCTCCACCTCTACGAAGGTTCGGCGCGATTAGCTCAGCGGGAGAGCGCTTCCCTGACACGGAAGAGGTCACTGGTTCAATCCCAGTATCGCGCACCATAGTCTGTGCAGTTCAGCGGCAGTTTTGTGGGCCGATATTCGACGACATGAACTACGTGTGAACTCGTGGTTCAAGGCGTTGGCAGCCCGATTCAGATATAGCCATGCCCTCCCCCGACATCCGCTGCTCAGATGGGGTGTCGGGCTACTTCCATCCCGAGGAATGCACGACTACTACACCCTTACCGGCCGGAGGAGCTGCCACAACCGAACCCGGGTCATCAAAGGTCCGGCAAGCACCGTCGTAATACCCGAGTCAAGACAGTATTGTCCCTTCATCAGGCATCGGCGCCGGTTCACCGCTTCCCAATCCGGGTGTTCAGGTAGGGCTGTCCTCACATTGACGTGCTTGGGGGTTCGGCGACTTTGATCTCGCGAACGGCGTTGCCGCTGATGAAGTAGAGAGTGCCGTCGTTGCTCATTTGTAGGGGGGCTGCCCAAGTTCCTCCGGGTAAGGGCACAACAGCGGTTGTGCCGTCGGGGTGGATGACGGCCACTCTGCTGGTGCCTGAACTTTTCCAGCCGGTTGATGTAGCTATATACACGGTGCCGTCGTCGCCAACGATCGGATTGCTGGATATTCCGTCCATGGGTGTAGTGCTGGTGGTGCCATCTGGGTGGATAACGGTGACGGTCGTTTCGTAGGTGCTCCAGTCACTAACGTCGACGTAGGTATTCGTCGCTTGAGCGACGGTGCCGTCAGCGCCTACTGACGGAGACCCAGCGGGAGTCCCGGTGATCGAAGGGCTGACGGTAACCGTGCCGTCGGATCTGATGATGGTGACTGTGGTGCGGTATGGGTCGGCGGTGGTGCCGCTGCCGGTGTAAGTGGTGTGCGCGACGGTGCCGTCGTCGCCCACGGCTCCGCCCCACCGGGGGTCCCCGGAGATTGAACTAGTCGTGACGGTCCCGTCGGGGTGAAAGACAGTGACCGTGGTCTTCGTCCGGTTAGGGTCGGGAAAGGCGCCTGTATAAGCGGCCGCCATCATCGTTCCGTCAGAGCCAGCGAGTATTCCATTGCTAGTAGCAAAGCCGCCCGTGACGGGTGCGGTGGCTGTGGTTGTCCCATCGGGATGAATCGCTGTGATTATCATTCCCCCGCTTTGAACGACGCCTTGGTAGATGGTGCCGTCGGCGTTCACTTTCGGGCCATACATTGGACTTCCAGTGATTTCTTTAGTGGTGATGGTGCCGTTGGGGTGGATAACGGTAACTGTGGTGCGGTACGGATCCGCAGCGGTGCCGCTTCCAGTGAAAGTCGTGTGCGCGACGGTACCGTCGTCTCCGACACGAAGGCCGGTCGATCCCCCAGTGATAGGTGGAGTCGTGGCGGTGGTAGTGCCGTCGGGATGGAAGACGGTAACAGTCATAAGGTACGGGTCGGCCGAGGTGCCGCTGCCGGTGAAGGTTAAGTGCGCGACGGTACCGTTAGCGCCAACAGCAGCGACCTGGTTTCCATCGACAGGTCCCGTAGTTGTAATCGTGCCGTCCGGGTGGACGATAGTGACAATTGATTTGCGAGGATCAGCACCGTTGCCGGTAGTTGTGGTGAGGACGGCGGTGCCATCAGCACCCACTTGGGGACCGCTTATAGACGTCCCGATTCTGGTTACCCGGGTAATGGTCCCGTCGGGGTGAATGACGGTGAGTTCAGTCGAATAGGGATCAGCGGTGGTGCCGAGGCCTTTTCTGATCGCTTCGGCCGCAGTACCGTCAGGGCCCACAGTGGCGTCGCCGAAGCCGTAAGGCAACACGAGATTATGCGTGACGGCAACCTCGGTGGGATGGATGGTGACCGGTACCGCGGCGGCGGCTGAATCTTTCTCGCGATCAGTTGCGGTAATCGTGAGTGTCACCAGGTCTGGGTCGGGACCGTTGCTGTAGGCGTCGAGCCGGTCCTGCGGGTCAGGGGTGTAGGTGAAGGTGTAGGTGCCCGGAGCTGTACGCACGGGCGTCGACACCGTGCCGGTATCGCCGGCGGGCTTGGCGACTTGCACACTTAGTTGTGAATCGGGTGTGTCGACGTCTGTCACGTTCACCGTGTAGCTGGCCGCACCGGTGGACTGGTTGACCGCCTCATGTTGAATCGAGGTGATGACTGGCGCATCGTTGATAGGGCTGATGCTGACGGAGACCGTGGCGGTGGAGGCGTCACCGTCGGGATCGGTGACGGTATAGCTGAAGCTGACCGGACCGTTCTTGTTCGCGCCCGGCGTGTAGGTGATAGACCCGTCGGCATTAACCACCGCACTACCGTGCGGCGGCGCAGACGTCACCGTCACCGTGGAGGCCCCGTCGGGGCTCGTGTCGTTGGCTAGCACCGAAATCGCGACCGGGGTGTCTTCGTTCGTAGTCACCGCATCATTGGTGGCTGTCGGGGCGTCATCGACCGCGGTGACGTTCACCGTGACGGTGGCTGCGGCAGTGTCACCGTCGGGATCGGTGACGGTATAGCTGAAGCTGACCGGACCGTTCTTGTTCGCGCCCGGCGTGTAGGTGATAGACCCGTCGGCATTAACCACCGCACTACCGTGCGGCGGCGCAGACGTCACCGTCACCGTCGGGGCCCCGTCAGGGCTCGTGTCGTTGGCTAGCACCGAAATCGCGACCGGGGTGTCTTCGTTCGTAGTCACCGCATCATTGGTGGCTGTCGGGGCGTCATCGACCGCGGTGACGTTCACCGTGACGGTAGCCGTGTTGCCGTCGACGGTGCCGTCACTCACCTTGTATGTGAATGAGTCTGAACCGTTGAAGTTGGCCACCGGCGTGTAGGTGAACGTGCCGTCGTCGTTGAGCTCGAAACTGTCCGGAACCGCTTTAGCCGGGCCGGACACCAACACCGCACGCTTGGTGTCGCCGTCGGGGTCGGTGTCATTCGTCAGCACGTTGCCTGTCGTAAGCGCGGTGTCCTCGTTTGTGCTGAACGAATCTTCTTGGGCCACTGGAGCATCGTTAACCGGAGCGACGGTTATCGACACGGTGGCCGCGTCGCTGTCGACGGTGCCGTCGTTAACCTTGTAAGTGAACGAATCTGGGCCGTTGAAGTTGGCGTCCGGCGTGTAGGTGAACGTGCCGTCGTCGTTGAGGTGGAAGCTCGCCGCGTTGGCGGGTCCGCTGACGAGCACGGCTTTTTTGGTGTCACCGTTGGGGTCGGTGTCGTTGGCCAGCACCCCCGGTCCGGTCACGGTCAGCGTTGTGTCTTCGTCCGTGCTGTAAGTGTCGTTGTTGGCCAAGGGTGCCCGGTTGGCGTTGACGGTGATGGTGACCTTGGTGCCTTTGCTGGCGTCGGTGCCGTCGCTGGCGGTGTATTTGAAGGTGTCGGTGCCGGTGAAGGACGCTTTCGGGGTGTAGGTGAACGACCCGTCGCCGTTGAGGGTGACAGTGCCATTCTTCGGGTTACCCGCCAGCGCCGCAGTCAAGGAATCGCCGTTGCCGTCGCTGTCGTTGGCCAACACTCCCGGACCCGCTACGGTCAGCGGCCTGCCCGCAATAGTGGTGTAGCTATCAGCGCCGGCGACCGGTTTGATGTTTTTCGGCGGCTTGACCTTCTTTACCGTAGGGGCACTAGCTTTCGCGGCTGCCAGCGGCGCGAGCGGGTCGCTGACTGTCTGCGCGGGCACTGGGGTTTCGAGTGGTTTCGCCTCGGGGGTTTCCTCGGTCAGTCCTAGTTGGGTTTGGCGACGCGCCCACGCCAACGCGGCCAACAGCGCCGGTGAGTCAGTTGGCACTCCGGGACCACCGGGCAACACGAACGGGGCCAGCACAGAGCTCAGCACGCGGGTGACGTCGACAACGACGGAATCGGCGGCTATCGGTGGCGGTGCGCTGACCGACGACAGCTCCGGTCCTGCGCTTGACGACAGCGTCGACATGCTCGCCGCTTCTTGGCTGCGACCCGACAATGACGAATCCACAACGGTTTTCGCCGGCTCGCTTCGAAGCGACACAACCGTGGTGCTCGGCTCGGCGGCCTTCTTGGGCACTGCGATAGGCTCGGGCTTCTTTGCCGCGGCCGACGGTAGCGCAACGGGCGCCGCCTTGTTCTTCTTGTCCGAACGTCGGCTGTCTGACAGTGCGTCTGCGGCCTCGGGGGTGATCGGTGCCGACGGTCCGGTGGCGATAGTCGCGGCGTCGGTGTCTTCTGGCGTCTGGGTTTTCTTCTGACGGTGTTCGGTCGCCAAAGGACCATTGTCGGCCGTCTCGGAGTCGGCTTTCTTCCTGCCGTTTGGAGCGTTGACCCGTTTGGAAGTGAGGGCGCCGCCGGAGCTGCCGAGCACCATGTCAGGCACCCTCTGGGTCGGCGTCGACGCCGACCCAGACTTGCTCGATGTATCCGACGTTGCCTCCGACCCCGGGGTTACCGCGTTCAGACCGCCATCAGTGGCTTCTGCATTAGAGGTAGCCGGTCCCGAATCTGACGCTGTGTCGGCTGAAGGAGAATCATCGGCCCATGCCAGACCCGTGTTCTGGCCGGTGACGATGGCCGCCCCAACGCCCAACGCCACCGCAAGCGCGCCAACCCGACCCACATAGCGTCCGTAACCCATCGCCCGAGCCCCCTGATCCTGCTGCTCGAGTGAGCAGCTAATTGCTTCAGTCTTGCTGAACGAAGCCTGAGAGGAATCAGGGATTTCCCTATACGTCGAAACTAGATTGTCGTCTGAACTGCAGATATGAGCGCAATACTTTGCATTCGAAAAGGACCGTCACCTCGGCACCACAATGTGGCCTACCGAGGCTAGAGCAAATTAGACGATTGGCTGGCCATCGGCAGTGCAAGCGTGCCTACCCGGAAGTGTCTGGTCGAGATGCTCCGCGCTGATCGACTCGTGACGAAAACTTGCCACTGCTGCGCAGGCTAACTACGGAAGTTGTCGACAGGGCTCGGGCACTGAACCCGACTTCGGGTTCAAGATGTGGATACCCGGTGAAAGCTGGTTGAGCGATCCGCGGCGAAAGGACGCGCTCTCCTTGGCCATCGTAGGAATCGATGCACACAACCGCAGCGACACCTTCGCGGCGATAGGCGACTCCGGCCGCAAGATCGTCCAGAAGGTCTCGAACACGAGCAGCATGGGACATCTGGAAGCGATTCGGTGAGCGCGCAGCAAGTTTGGCGCCGACCTGACGGTGCCGGTTGAAGACTGCCGTCACGTATCGAGGCTCCAGCGTCGTTGTCGTCGCCAGCCCTGTACCACGAATGCTCGAATTCGCGATCCGAACCGTGCTTCTAGATGAAATCGACGATCGTTGCGGCTCGACAAACCAGGCGTCGATGACGTGTTCGCGATCCTAAATTCGGGATACAAATTCGGCGCTACCGGCCGGTGCTCGTCCCCGTCAAAGGCGGCGGCTGGGAACCGCGCGACATGCCTACCCATGCCCCCGTTGCAATGGCCGATGACTTTCCGGGCGGCCGCACCGAACCGGTTGCGGGTCGCCGACATCACGTGCGTCCAGACCTGGCAGGGGTTTTGCCACACCGCATTCGTCACCGATGCGTGCACCAAGAAGCTCGCCGGTTGGGCGGTCGCAGCGACGATGCGTACCGAAGATCTTCCGCTGCAGCATTCATCATGCTGTGCGGCAGGCGAACTCGGACCTTTCCGAGTTGATGTGCGAGGTTCGCGAACGCGAGGTCCGAGCCGTTCTGGGCGACGACGCGCTGTGCGGGCGCAGCGGCGGTGGCCCCCGGAGACGCGCAATTGCTTCTCAGACCGGTTATTCCGGGTGTTTGAGGATGCAGAGGACCGGCCCCGCATCGCCGATACAGTTCCCCCGCAGGGTGACAGCCTTCTCCCAAGTCAATGACGATCATTTGCTGCCGTACGCAAGAAACGCCCAGAAATACCTGTGTATTTGCTGTACGGACCCTTGTCGGTGCCGTAAATTCGTCTTGGTCTCGGCAGTTCAGACGGCGATACTGCCACCCGTTCGGAATCTTCACAGTAGTCAAGGGGAATGGAATGAAGAAGGCGGCGCTCGGTTTGCTGGCGGTGGTTTCGATAGCTGGAGCGTTAGTACTGCCACTCGCGCCGACAGCTTCGGCCTTCCCGTCGATCACCATCCCTTCGGCTAGTCCAAGTGACGATGGCCGCGGCAGTAATGACGGCTGCGGTGCCGGCGGCGGTGGTGACGGCCCTGGCGGCGTTGGCGGCAACGGAGGCTGTAACCGCGGCACCGGTGGCGGTCCTCAGTCCGCCTTGAACACCGCACGCGAGTCGCTCAACGACCTCCGGCAAACCAAACCCAAAGATCGCGAAGCCATCAAGGACGCCCGCCAGACCGTCAAAGATGCCCGCAAAGCCGTCAAGGATGACCGCAAGGCCGCCAAGGACGCTGCCAAGGAGGACCGCAAGGCCGCCAAGAACGGCGGCGGCACGGACCCCGGCAGCGGCACGTACGGCCGCCCGCGCCCGCTTCGGCCAGTTGGCGGGGTCACTGGCCCGACGACCGAAACCTGCCCGCCTCTAACGGCGGCACCGACATCCAGCCGCCACCAGAGTGACAGCTAACGGGAGACGGTTGGCTCTGGCTTATCACTGTCTCAGAAGCGATTTGGCGTAATCCGCGAGACAAGCACTCGTGAGACGAACTTCTGAGACAACCTGGCCTTGGGGAACGCCCTGCCGGATGCTTCTCGACAGCGGTCTCATATGTGCTCTATTTCGAGACCTTCAGCGGGCTCAGACAGCCGTCGGAGTGATTTTGCGAGTGACGTCTTCGCCACGCCCGCTTCTCGATAGTGACGAGCCCGCGAGTCGATCTGTCGTCCTCGTTACGGCTCTCAGGCGGGGCTGGATGTCGGTGCCGCCGTTAGATGCGGTGGCGGTTTCGCCGGTGTTGTCGTTGCCGTTCCCTGCTTGCGCGAGGGTGGATAAAAGACCGTCGAGCGTGTTGGTCGGGCTTGAGACTTGGTGCCATGCGGCGGAAGGTCTGCCGGGCCGCGGGGGGTCGGCCCGGCGGACCTGTTAACCACTCTGCCGGTCTGTCCTGGCTTCAGTAAGGGGGTTTTCCCCCGTCTTCTGACGCGGTGAGCGTCCCCGTCTCCGGCGATATCCATCTGCTCCACCGTTGCGGCGTCGTACCGAGCGAACGCAAATATTGGCCGGCAGCGGCTGGCACCCTAGCGGCGGAGTCGTCGTACATATGCTCGTATCAGGGGGTTAACCCCCAAAACTCGGGAGGCCAACCTCGTGTTGCCACGCGGCCCTACTTCGTACGTTGGAGGTATGGCTGACATGAATACCGACCGGGAGGTAATCGAGGGCGCCCTGGCGCTCATCGAGGCTGACGGCGGGTGGACCCAAGGCGCCTACTACCGTGACGCCGATGGCACTCAGGTGCACCCGGCAGCCGACTCGCCAGGCAACTGGGTACGGGTGCGTACTGAGCACGTCGGCGCGGGGGCCTACCGGACACGCACCGAGCCTGTGGCCGCCCCATGCAGCTTCTGCCTGGGAGGGGCGCTTCGTACTGCGGCTGGTTACTGGCACACCGGGCAGCCTTACGCGGTACAACAGCAGGTCGATCGGCTCGAACTACTACTTGTGCGGCTGGCCAATTCCGCCGGCGCAATGGACTGGCCGGACCTAGACGCCTTCAATGATGACGTGCACACCACCGCGGCCGACGCGGTGCTGTTGTTAAAGCACGCCGCCGCCCATTTCGACGCTCAGGTGCACGGGCGGCCCTGAGCAGCCCAGCTTTCAGGGAACTCATTGTCGCGTTGAAGCTGAACTAACCCTTCAGCTTGTTGCCTGTCTCGTAGTGGGGTAGAACATCGAGAAGCGACGCCAATAGGAGCCGAAGCAGCTCCGCATCAACCTGGGTCTTCGTGGCTGTCGAGGCCTTTCGTTCCATCCAATGAGGCGCAGAAACTGGAGACACCGAAGTCGCACGCGCCGAGGCTGCTCAGTCCAGAATTATCGACGTGAGTCCTCGCGCCCGATTGCGACACCGCTTGGTGGCCAGAGCATTATGGCTGAGCCAGTCGCGTTACCTGACCCTGCGGCCGAAAAAAATCGACCGCTGGGCCGCCGGCCCGCCTCGACGTCCATACGCCGGATCACCGCCGAAGCGCCTCGACAGGAAGGTGGCGGTCACCCGCAATGACTTCGACGGTTGGCCCGTGTACGAGATCCGTCCGAAGCTGCCTGACGATGTCACCGTCAACGGTCACATGCTCTATCTGCACGGCGGTTGTTATGTTGTCGAGTTCGCGCCAGCGCTCTACTGGCCGTTCTTGGCCGACCTGTCCGTCATTCTTCGGCGCACTCTAACAGTGCCGATCTACCCCCTCGCTCCCGAACATACCTATCGGGAGGTCTACACGTTTCTCCTCGGCGTCTACCGCCGGATCCTGGCCGACCATGATCCGAAATCCGTTGTTCTTATGGGCGACTCAGCCGGTGGCGGGCTAGCGCTGGGATTGTGCCACGCAAGCCGCGATGCAGGGTTGCCGCAACCCAGCGATGCGGTACTGCTCTCACCGTGGTTGCACGCTGGGCTGCCCGATCCCGCGGTTCCCACGGTGGCCAAAGTTGATCCGGTCCTCAATCTCGACTTCCTGCACCGAGCAGCAACCTGCTACGCAGGCGGCGACCCACTCGATCATCCGTTGATCAGTCCAGCTACCGGCGCGCTGTCCGGGTTGCCCACCATCACGGTGATGACCGGAACCCACGACATGCTCAACCCCGACGCCCGAGCATTCCACCGACGCGCCCAAGCCGAGGGCGTCGACATCCACTGGTACGAACTCGACCGCGGCATTCACGGCTGGGTGGGGTTCAGCCCAGTGGGCTGTGACGCCGAGGACGCGCTCCAGTACATCCACAATGTCCTGGCAAAGCCTGAGCCACCGCCTAGCCCAAGCTAGTGACGGCCGTCATGCGACTCAACCACCCCGGGGGCCGCTACGCTGACCGCCTTGTCACTGTGCAGCACGCCGGCCGTTCTCGATAGCGCACGCCCTCAACGCGCCCTCGGAGACCTCGACGGCATCCGGCGCCCGAATGCGGCCGACCACCTCGGAGGATCTTTTCGACCCGTGCCGCCGCCTAACGACCTTGAGGGGCGATAACCTCCATCGGGCATGAGCCGGTCCACCATCGCGATCACGGGTTCAGCCTCTTCAGCCAGATTGATGCGGAGAAGTTGGCTTGCGGCAAGGGCACTTCCGTGCAACCGCAGCCTAATCCGTTTCTACGCCGTAACCACCACGAAGGTCCTTGTGCGCGGCTTTCAAGATCTGCTTGCAGAGTTCCACCAGCGCCTCGACGTCAATTTCCGACTCGTCGCCGAGCCTTTTGAGCCACGATCCTTCTTCTTCTTTGAGCTCGTCCCACTTGCGCTCCGCATATCGCTTGTTCGTCGGTCGGCGCGAGGTCGCCTGCGGTTTGGACGAGCCGCCTCTTGCAGGCATCCAACTGTGCCAAGGAGTAGCCGTGCTCTCGGAACTGGCGATCCCACTCGTCGAGCATCAACTCCGTGAGGTCGCGCACCGGCTCCGCGGCGTAGATCATCAACTCTGCTATTCCGTCGTCCATCCCCAGGCGTATACGGAATTCGTACAGTTGTCTGATCGCCTCGGCCCGCCGTTGGCTAAGGCTTTGTTCAGCTCCAGCGAGTTGTTCGGCTCCGCGCTTGAGGTGCAGAGTGGCTGAGATCAGACGCTTCAGCGCGGCCTTCTTGTCCTCACCAGCCCGCTTCTCGTAGTCCAGGACGAGAGCGTGATCTCGTTCTTCTCTCTTGGTCCTCGCATCGATGCGCTTGGTCCAGATCGCCACGGCCGCAGTCGATGTTACAGAGGCGAACGGCACCAACGTGCTCGTCACCGTGGTCGCCCAACTCATGTCGGTCAGTCTGCCGGACCTGCGCTGATCACAGGGAAGGTTTCGGCCTATCGTCGCTATCCGACAAGCACCACAGCGGTGTCGCTACACCATGGCGGTGACGAATGACAGCAGCGCGAGTACCAGGACGATGATCCCCACCAGGACGCAGAAGGCGCCGGCCGCGGTCAACTTCTGGGGCCGCCTCGCGTCCTCATTCAGAATGTCTCGGACCGATGTCTTCATCCGCGCGAACAGGTCTGTCCATGAGACGCTCCGCAGACCCTCTCGGGTGGCCGCCGGCTCGCGGCCAGGCTCGTCGGGAACCGTGCCGACGCCATTGCCGTAAAGCACCACGCCGAACAGGATCAACACAGCTGCCGAAACCAGTAGCACCACCGCGATTGCAATCACTTGCCGCGTTCCTCACCGAGTCGAAGATCGTTCCAAAGTCGAACTGCCCTCCGCGCCGATACGAGCATGACGCGAAGCCGCTTGTGAGCGGATATCAGTAAGGCTTCCCGGTAATCGCGCGGTTGAATCGGCGACCTCGCGACTTCGCCTGCATCTGGGCGGCAGGCTTCCACACGCCGCCGCCGTGCGGACCACCCGGGCGCGAACACCCCGCACCCTCCACAATCGCCGGTTCTGCGTGCAGTGACAGGAAAAGGGTCAGCCGGCGTGGCGCACCTACTACGCTTTGCAGAGACCGACCGGTCCTGACATCGAGGGTGGGACATGATTCGCCAACTGCTCGCCGCCACCGCGATCGCCGGCGCCGCCATCTGCGCGGCCCCGCTCGCTTCCGCTGATGACACCGACTACCCCGACACGCCGGGCCGCTACGCCTCCGACGTGCCGGGCATGAACTACGACGCCCACCTCACCGGGCCGTGCTTCAACCTCGAGCGGTTCACCTTCGGGCGCGGACCAGGCGGCGAAGTCCTGCAGTGCCGCTGGATCGAGAACCAGTGGCCGCCGATCCCGACCAACCAGGGATTCTGGCAGGCCTCGTACGAACTGTTCGGCGTCCAAGACGTGGGAGCGCCCTGCCCCAAGCCTCAAGCCGCCGCCCAGACGCCCGACGGCCGCCCGATGCTCTGCCTCGGCGCACGCGGATGGCAACCCGGCTTCTTCACTCGCGAAGGCTTCTTCCCGAGATAACCGTCAGGCCCGCAACGTCTCGCTCGGCGGAGTCCCGTAGGTGCGTTTGTACACGCCGCTGAACCGGCCTGCGTGAGTGAATCCCCACCGTCCCGCGATCGCCATCACGGTGTCGCTGCGCGGGTCGGCCGTTTGCAGTTCGCGGTGGGCTCGGTCGAGTCGCACGCGCCGGAGGTACTCCAGCGGCGTGGTGCCCAGATGTCGCCGGAACGCGTACTGCACCGAGCGTGGCGTCACATTGACGGCAGTGGCAATATCTCTGAGTGTTATTTCCCTGTGGGCGTTCTCGTTGATGAACGTGATCGCGCGCCGCAGCAGGGCGGACTGAACGCGAGCAGGGTCCACATGGTTGCGCATAGCAACTGGCGAATACCCCGACCGCTATGACCGAAACGATTTCGCGACGTTTCACGTTCGGGGCATGATTTGCTGATGACTGATCGCATCGAAGTCCAGCGGACCATCGCCGCACCCGCACCCGACATCTTCGCCGTGCTGACCGATCCTCAGGGTCATGTGGCGATCGACGCGAGCGGCATGCTGCAGGACGCCGAAGGCGAACCGGTTCGCGCCGCCGGGGACAGCTTCGTCGTGCACATGGACCGCGAAGCGCTCAACGACTTCCCCATGGGCAAGTACGACGTCACCGTCTCGATCCGCGACTACGAACAGGACAGCTTGATCTCGTGGACGATCCTGGGCCGGATCCGCCCGCAGATCGGTCATGTCTACGGCTACCGCCTCGAACCCACTGACGACGGCACGCTCGTGACGTCGTTCTACGACTGGTCGGACATCGACCAGCACTGGCGCGACGCCGGCATCTTCCCCGTCATCTCCGAAAGCGCGTTGCGCGCGACGTTGGGCATCCTCGACCGCACGGTCCGACGCGGATACCCGCGATCGTCAACCAACGGTTGACGTACAACCGGCCGTCAACCTAGGGTTGACGGCATGACGCAGCCCGCCAAGATCACCAACCCGGTCCGGCTCGACGACCTCATCGACGTCATCAAGACCGTGCACTCCGAACCCCTCGAACAGCTCACCGACGCGGTGCTGGCGGCGGAGTCGCTCGGCGAGATCGCCGACCATCTGATCGGCCATTTCGTCGATCAGGCCCGCCGCTCGGGAGCGTCGTGGACCGACATCGGCAAGTGCATGGGCGTCACCAAACAGGCCGCGCAGAAGCGCTTCGTGCCCAAGACACCCACCGACGCCGATCTTCTCGACCCCAATGCGGGCTTTAGCCGGTTCACCCCCCGCGCCCGTAACGTCGTCGTCGAGGCCCAGAACATCGCACACGCGGCCGGCAATCCCGAGATCGGATCGGATCATCTGGTGCTGGCGCTGTTCAAGGACCCCGACGGGCTGGCCGCCAAACTGCTTGCCGGCCAGGGCGTCGACGCGGACGCGGTGTCGCAGGTGGTGTCGTTGCCGTCGCCGGCCGACGGGAAGCTTCCCACGCTCATCCCGTTCGACAGCGCCGCCAAAAAGGTGCTCGAGCTGACGTTCCGTCAGGCACTTCGTTTGGGGCACAACTACGTCGGGACCGAGCACATCCTGCTGGCGCTGTGGGAAGCCGAGGCCGAGGACGGACCGCTGCACCGGGCCGGCGTCGACAAGGACCGCTTCGAAAGCGAACTCCTCGACGCGCTGCAGGCGTTCACCAAGGACTGATCTCACATGTGTCCACCCTTCGACGTCTACATGATGTGAGGGTGCGACCGTTCGAAGACGTGGTGGCCGAGCACGGTCCGACCGTGCTGCGGGTCTGCCGCGCGGTCGTCGGTCCCGTCGACGCCGAGGATGCCTGGTCGGAGACGTTCTTATCCGCGTTGCGCGCCTACCCGCAGTTGCCGGCCGACGCCAATGTCGAGGCGTGGCTCGTCACGATCGCGCACCGGCGCGCCCTCGACGCAGGCCGCGCGCGCTCCCGCAGACCCACGCCCACCGACTCGATGCCGGAACAGCCCTCATCGCGGGCGGACCCCGCGTCCCGCGACCCCGATTTGTGGGACGCCCTGGCGCGGCTGCCCATCAAGCAGCGCCAGGCCGTCGCCTACCACCACATCGCAGGCGTGCCGTTCGCCGAGATCGCCGGGCTGCTCGGCAACTCCCCGGATGCCGCTCGCCGCGCCGCGGCCGACGGCATCAAGACCCTGCGCAAGATCTACCGTGAGGAAAGCCGATGACTACCAACCTTTTCGATGAACTGAGCCCCGATACCGCAACGCTCGACCGGTTGCACCGACAGCTGGAACGCGCCGCCGACGACCAGGGCGTGCTCGATGTCGCCTACCGCATGGTCGACAGCCCCGTCGGTCCGCTCCTGCTGGCCGCCACCACCGTCGGACTGGTCCGCGTCGCCTTTGACATCGAGGGCCACGACGCGGTGCTCACCCGGCTGGCGGAGGTCGTCAGTCCGCGCATCCTGCTGGCACCCGCGCGACTCGACACCGTCGCCCGCCAACTCGACGAGTACTTCGCCAAGCAACGCACCGCGTTCGAGGTGCCGGTCGACCTGCGGCTGGCCGCTGGCTTCCGCCTCAGTGTGATCGAACACCTCCGCGACATCGGCTACGGACAGCGTGCGAGCTATGCGAGCGTCGCCGCCGCCGTCGGCAACCCCCGCGCCGTGCGGGCGGTGGGAAGCGCGTGCGCCCGCAATCCCCTGCCGGTGGTGATTCCCTGCCATCGCGTCGTGCGCTCGGACGGGACGTCCGGACAGTACGTCGGCGGCCCGCAGGCGAAGTCGACGCTGCTGAGCCTCGAGGCCGCCTGAGGCGTCGCCCGTGGGTCCTGCCTGGAAGCGTCTGTAACAGGTTTCAGTCTGTGCGATCATTCGGAGATGCGTCGCTGGTTCGTGCTCCTCGTGGTCGCCATGGCGACTGCTGCCGGGATCGTCGCTGCGCCCGCATCGGCGGTGACCGCCCCGATCGGCAGGCTCGGCGACACTTTGCAGGTGAAGTTCAAGGGTTTGGTCGCCGACATCACCGTGCACAGCGTCGATCCGTCCCCCATCCCGCCCGGCTTCGGCTATGCCCCGCGCCCCCCGCGCCAGCAGGTCTGGCGAGCCTGGGTGACCGTGCATTCCGTCCAGGTGCCGACGCCGTACGCGCAGTCGATCACCTACAGCTTCCGCGGTGTGACGCCGACCGGCGACAGCTACGAACCGCGCAACACCGACGCTCCGGACGCGCTGCAACCTCAGCTGGGGAACGCACCGGCCGGCTCCACGGTCAGTGGCGCGGTGTTCTGGGATTGCTACCGCGACCTGGTGTCCAACGTGGTGCTGCTCGACAAGATCACCGGCGAGCATCTGGCGCAGTGGAACGTGTAGGCGCCGTTGGGCATTGACGTCACGGCGGCCGTCGACGCCGACCTGCCTGAACTCGCCGACGTCGCCGCCCGCACGTTTCCGCTCGCCTGTCCCCCGGCGGTGACTCTCGATAACGTCGCAGCGTTCGTCGAGGAGAACCTGTCGCAATCGCGCTTCCGCGACTACCTCGTCGACCCCGACCGCGTGGTGCTCGTCGCGCGCACCGACGCGTCAATCACCGGCTACGCCATGCTGATTCGGGGTGTGCCCGACGACCCCGACGTCCAGCGCGCGGTCGAGGCACGCCCGGCGGTCGAGGTGTCGAAGATCTATGTGCTGCCCGAGTGCCACGGCTCCGGGGTGGCGACCGCGCTGATGCACGCGGCGCTCCAGGAGTGCGAGGAACTGGGCGCCGCGGCGGTGTGGCTGGGCGTCAACCAGCAGAACCAGCGCGCGCAGCGGTTCTACGCCAAGCACGGTTTCGGGGTCAGCGGCACGAAGACGTTCCGGTTGGGCGCGGCCATCGAGAACGACTACGTGATGGTGCGCACGTTCTAGCGGAGCCGAGTGTGGGCTCGACGCACGTGGCGGCGCGAAAGGCGTGCGGGTAACCCACGTTCGCGATCAGACGGGCTGCCGCGACAGGGCTAGCAACCGGGACGTCGCACGCAGGTACTTCTTGCGGAACCCGCCGGCCAGCATCTCGTCGCTGAAGATGGTGTCGAGCTTGGCGCCCGACGCCACGACCGGGATCCCCGCGTCGTACAGCCGGTCGGTCAGCGACACCAGGCGCAGGGCCACATTCTGGTCGTCGACTGTGTGCACGCCGGTGAGGAAGACCGTCGCGACACCTTCGATCAACGTCAGGTACCGCGACGGGTGCATGGTGGCCAGATGCGCGCACAGTGCGTCGAAGTCGTCGAGCGTCGCACCCGGCGACCGCGCGGCGCGCTCACGAACCTCGGCGTCTGCAAGCGGTTCGGGAGCCGGCGGCAGATCCCGGTGGCGATAGTCCGGCCCGTCGATGCGCACCGTCTCGAAAATGGCTGCCAGCGTGTTGATCTCACGCAGGAAATCCTGGGCCGCGAACCGGCCCTCCCCCAGTTGCTCGGGCAGGGTGTTCGACGTGGCGGCCACCGACACGCCGCGCTCGACAAGCTGTGAGAGCAGCCGCGAGACCAGCGTCGTGTTGCCCGGGTCGTCGAGTTCGAACTCGTCGATGCACACCACGACGTAGTCGGCCAGCAATTCGATGCACTCGACGAATCCGAAAACGCTTGCCAGTTGGGTCAATTCGCCGAAGGTCGCGAACGCTTTCGGTTCCGGCAACCGGTAGTACGACGAGGCCAGCAGGTGCGTCTTGCCGACGCCGAAGCCTCCGTCCAGATACAGCCCGACGCCCGGCAGCACTTCACGGCGACCGAACAGCTTCTTCTTACCCGCGCGGCGCTGCTGTGCCTGATCGCAGAACCGCAGGCATGACTGCACCGCCGCGGCCTGAGACGGTTCGGCGGGATCGGGGATGTAGGTGTCGAAACTGACGTCGGAGAACGTGGGTGGCGGCGCGAGTTGGGCGATCAACCGGTCCGGAGTGACGGCGGGGTGGCGGTCGACGAGATGCTGCACCGCTTCGGACCCGTCCATGCACGCACCCTATCGACGTGCTGCAATCATCTTCATGGCCGATACCGCCCCTGCGGCGCAGTTCACAGTGCTCGGGCCCGACGGCGCACCGATCGACGGCACCGACGGGCGGCTCGGCGACTTCTACGCCTACCCCGCCGACCTGCGCAGGTGCTGGGTGCGCGGGAACATGATCGCCAGCATCGACGGCGGAGCGACCGCCGGCGGCAAGACCGCGGCGCTCGGAGCGGCCGGCGACCGCAGCGTCTTCGAGCAGATGCGCTACGCCGCCGACGTCATCCTCGTCGGTGCGGCCACCGTGCGCACCGAGGACTACTCCGGCGCGCTGGTACCCGTCCCGCATCGGGGCGCCCGGCAGGCGCGCGGCCAGGCGGAGGTGCCGCCGATCGCCGTCATCACAAGATCCGGCGACCTCGACCCCGGCGCCCGGTTCTTCACCCGCACCGATGTGCCGCCGCTGATCCTGACCTGCTCCGCGGCCTGCGACGCCACCCGCAGACGCCTCGGCGGGGTGGCCGAGGTGATCGACGCCTCGGGCCCCCGGCCCGACGAAGTTGACGCAGCGACCGCGCTGCAGGCGCTGGCCGAACGCAAGTTGTTGCGGGTGCTCTCCGAGGGCGGCCCGCTGATCCTCAGCCTGCTCATCGAGAACGACCTGCTCGACGAGCTGTGTCTGACGGTGGCCCCGTTCCTGGTCGGCGGCAAGGCACCCCGCATCGCTTCCGGCCCTGGCGAGGTGCTGACGCGGATGCGCCCGGCGCATGTGCTGAGCGACGACGACGGCTATCTCTACACCCGCTACGTGCGGCTCGACTGAACCGCGCATCAGTACTGTGGTCGGCATGCATCGGCGTGGTCAGCTGGTTCGGCTTCTCAGCCTGGCGACCGTCGTGGCGTTCGTCGCGGCGTGTTCGCCGGGGCTGGCGGCCAATCCCCGCTTCGCCACCGACTCCGGGGCGGGGCCTCAGGGTGAGCCGGAAACGACCCAAGCCGCTGACGGCCCGCCGCCCATCGAAGCACCCAAAAACGACCTGGCGTGGCGCGACTGCACGTCGCGGGTGTTCGGCGACGCGGCCGTGCCCTCCGTGCCGGGTGTGACGCTGGACTGCGCCACCTACGACGCCGACCTCGACCCGATCAACGGTGCGTCGGGCTCGGTCAGCATCGGTGTGGTGCGCGCCCGCGGACCGCAGACCCCCCAGGACGCCGGCCCCGTGGTGATGACGACCGGCTCGGACCTGCCGTCGTCACTGCAGCTGCCGGTCTGGCTGTCGCGCGCGGGTACCGATGTGCTCAACAGCCACCCGATCGTCGCCGTCGACCGCCGTGGCATGGGCATGTCCGGGGCGCTGGACTGCCGCGACCTGTTCGACCGCCAGGAAATGCTCGACCAGGCGCAGTTCCAGTCCGGCGACGATCCGGTGGCGAACCTGGGCGCCATCGTGCAGACCGCGACCACAAGCTGCACCGACACCATCGCCCCCGGTGATTCGGCCTACGACAACTCCCACGCCGCCGAAGACATCGAGCGGCTGCGCAGCACGTGGGACGTGCCCACCCTCGCACTGCTGGGCGTCGGGAACGGCGCACAGGTGGCGCTCGCGTACGCCGGGTCGCATCCCAACAAGGTCGCGCGCCTGGTGCTCGATTCTCCTCTGCCGCTGGGCATTGCCGCCGAAGCCGCGATGGAGCAGCGGGTCAAGGGCGAGCAGGCCGCGCTGGACGCCTGGGCCGCGCAGTGCGCCGCGACCAACTGCGCACTGGGCCCGGATCCGAAGGGCGCGGTGGACGCGCTGCTGTCGGCCGCACGCCAGGGCCGTGGACCCAACGGCGCCGCCGTCGCGACCGTGGCCAACGCGATCTCGACCGCGCTGGCCTACCCCCGCGGGGACCGCATCGAGTCGAGTAATGCGCTGGCAACCGCGATCGCGGCCGCGCAGTCGGGTGATCCCGCGCCGTTCACCGATCTGATCGCGCGTGCCGAGAGCCTGCGGAACACCGACGGTCAGTTCGTCAACGGCTGTAGTGATTCGCTGAATCGGCCCACTCCGAACCGGGTGCGCGAATTGGTCGTGGCCTGGAACAAGTTGTATCCGCAGTTCGGCACGGTCGGCGCGCTGAACCTGGTCGATTGCCTGAACTGGCCGAGCGGTGCGACACCCCAGCAGCCCGAGAACCTCAAGATCCCCGTGCTGCTGCTCGGGACCCAGAACGACCCGATCGTCGGCAACGAGGGCGTCGCCGCGGTCGCGGCCACGGTGATCAACGCCGGGTCGGCCAACAGGCGGGTGATGTGGCAGGGCATCGGGCACGGCGCCTCGATCTACTCGCCGTGCGCGCTCCCGCCGGTCCTGGGTTACCTCGACAGCGGCAACCTGCCCGACACCGATACGTTCTGCCCTGCCTGACGCCTGACCTCGACCGCGGTCGGGTACCGTGCGGTCGTGCGCGATCTTGTGGCCAGTTCCTTGACGACGCCCTTCCGGCCCCGGACCTCCCCGCCCAGCGTTGCGTCGGTGTTGAAGGTGATCCTGTGGCCGCTGGCGATCCTGTTCATCATCCACCGCAGCTACGTGCTGGCGACCAACGGCTACATCACCGACGACTACGGACCCGTCTACCGGGCGGTCGTCAATTTCAAGATGGGCTGGGACATCTACAACGAGCACTTCAACCACGTCGACCCGCACTATCTGTATCCGCCCGGCGGGACGTTGTTGATGGCGCCGTTCGGCTACCTGCCCGTCGACGCCTCGCGGTACTGGTTCATCACGTTCAACACGATCGCGATCGTGTTGGCCGCCTACTTCCTGGTGCGACTGTTCGGTTACGGCTTCCGCTCGGTCGCCCTGCCCGCCCTGCTGGCGGCGATGTTCTGCACCGAAAGCGTGATCAACACACTGGTTTTCGGCAACATCAACGGGTGCATCCTGCTGGCCGAGGTGCTGTTCTTCCGCTGGCTGCTGGACGGTAAGCGCAACCATCAATGGCTGGCGGGTGCAGCGATCGGATTGACGCTGGTGGTCAAACCGCTTCTGGCGCCGCTTTTGTTGTTGCCGCTGCTGAACCGTCAGTGGCGCGCGGTGGTCGCCGCCATCGCGGTGCCGGTGATCTTCAACGCCGCTGCATGGCCGTTGATCAGCGACCCGATGAACTTCGTGACGCGCACCGTGCCCTACATCCTCACGACGCGCGACTACTTCAACAGCTCGATCGCCGGCAACGGCATCTACTACGGTCTGCCGACGTGGCTGATCCTGTTGTTGCGCATTGCGTTTGCGGTGATCGCCGTGATCTCGCTGTGGCTGCTGTACAAGTACTACCGCACCCGCGACCCGCTGTTCTGGATGACGACGTCATCGGGCGTGCTGTTGATCACCTCGTTCCTGGTGCTGTCCCTGGGCCAGGGCTACTACTCGATGATGCTGTTCCCGTTCCTGATGACGGTGGTGCTACCGAACTCGGTCCTGCGTAATTGGCCTGCGTGGCTTGCGATCTACGGGTTCATGAGCGCCGACCGCTGGCTGCTCGGACACTGGCCCACGACGGGGCGGTTCCTCGAATACATGAAGTTCACCTACGGGTGGGGCCTGATGCTCGTGGTGGTCTTCTCGGTGCTGTACTTCCGCTATCTGGACGCCAAGGCAGAGGGCCGACTCGACGACGGGATCGACCCGACCTGGTTGAAGAAGCCGCCGCCGACCGAGCCGGACAGTGCGGGAGAACCGGCGAGGCCCGTCGCACCGCCGATCAGCTGAAGGTGACGGCTCCGACAGTATTTGCTAAGTCAAATGCATTCCTGACGCTGCCGCCTTTATTACCAGTGCTGATGTGCTTGTGATCTCGTACGATTGATTCGCTCGCGGGTCAACTGGGGAGGCGCAATATGCCGAGAATCCCGGTAGATCCGCAACTCATCACCCCTGAATGGCTCAGCGAGGTCCTACAGGCTGATGTCCGGGTGTGCAAGCTCGAGCAATTCGGGATCGGCGTCGGGTTGCTCGGCCGCCTTTATCGGGCCCACCTCGTCGGCAGCCCCGACGTGCCGCCGACGGTCGTGGTCAAGCTCCCGACGCTGGACGCGATCGCGCGGACCAACCTGTGCGAGAACCTCGAGTTCTACCGCCGGGAGGTCCGGTTCTACCAGGAGATCGGCGTCACTAATCCGCTGCCGCCGGCGCGTCCGTACTTCGCAGCCTTCGACGACGAGACCCACGATTTCGTGTTGGTCCTCGAGGACCTTGGTCGACTGCGTATCGCCGACCAACTGGAAGGCTGCTCCGTCACCGACGCCGAGACCGTCATCGACACCCTCGCCCGGCACCAGGCACATTGGTGGGACAACGCGCGCCTCGCCTCGCTGCCATGGCTCAAAGTGCACGCCGTTCCGCCGTTCTCCGAGGTGATCATCAGCAACTACCACGCCGCATGGGCGACGTTCGTCAAGCGTCTGGGCGACGAGCTGTCCCCAGCGATCCGGGACTACGGCGACCGATTCGAAGCGTCGATGCCGTGGTTCCTCCATGAGGTATCCCGTCATCCTCGAACATTCCTGCACGGAGATCTTCGGCTCGATCAGATGTTCTTCGCCACCAACCCCGTCGATCCGCCCGTCACGGTGCTCGACTGGCAGGTCATCTCGAAAGGCCGGGGCGCCTTCGATCTCGGTTACTTTCTGACCCAAAGCCTCACACCCGAGGCGCGCCGTGGCTGCGAAGACGAACTGCTCGCTCGGTATCGCGAACGTCTTGCCGAGAACGGAATCGATTACTCCGCAGATCAATTAAGACGGGACTACCGGATCGCCACCGCGTGGTGCTTCCTGTACCCCGTCATGGCCGAGGGCCGAATCCAAGTTGTCAACGAACGAAGCCTTCGGTTGACCCGCACGATGTTCCATCGCGCCGTCGCGGCTCTCGAGGACCACGACGCCTTCACGCTGAGCCTGGATTGAGCATGGCTGAAAGCCGCCGCACCTGCGCCACCTGCGGGACGACGAATGAAGAGGACGCGCGCTTCTGCGAGGGCTGCGGCGGATCGCTGGCGCGGGTGTGCGCGACGTGCGGCCTGGAGGCGCGGGCCACCGCGCGGTACTGCCGGGGATGCGGCGCGCCGCTCGAGGTGCAGGCGAATCAAGCGGATTTGCCGGTTGCGGGTCCGGCGCGCAAAACGGTGACGGTGATGTTCGCTGATCTGGCCGGGTCCACCACGTTCGAGGAACAGGTCGACGCGGAGACAGCCCGCGATGTGATCGGCCGCTATCACGCCCTGCTGCGCTCGACTGCCCAGCGGCACAGGGCCGGTCTGACCAAGTACATCGGGGACGGGTTCATGGCCGTCTGGGGTGTGCCCGAGATCGGAGCCGAGGACGCCGCCAGCGCCGTCGACGCGGCCGTCGAGTTGCAGGACCGATTCGTCGGTTTGGCCGCCCAGGTCGCGGAGGCTCACGGAACCGAACTGGCGCTGCGAGTCGCCGTCAACACCGGCGAGGTCGTCGTCGGGGCGGGCGACGCCGACCTGGTGGGCGACGCCCTGAACGTGGGTGCCCGCCTCGAAGCCGAATGCCCTCGCGGTCAAGTCGTGGTCGGCGAGGAGACCTGGCGAGCGACGCGAAGTCGGTACGGCTACGAGTCGCTCGGCCGGGTGCAGGTGAAGGGCCGTAACGCGCCGGTCGCGGTGTACCAGTGGCTCGGACTGCAACCGGACGCGGCGGACGCCACCCCATTCGTCGGCCGATCGCAGGAGGTGCGGCGACTTCAAAGTGTGCTCGACGACGCGATTGCTACGCGTGCAGCCCGACTGGTCACCGTTGTCGGTGACCCTGGCGTCGGCAAGAGTCGACTGGCAGCGGAATTCATTGCTGCTCAGACTGATACGTCTGTGATCCAGTCTCGATGCGCGATCGACGGGACCGTTGCGCTAGCACCGATCGTCGAGATGCTGCGTGCCCACGACCTCGAAACCGACATACCGGCCGAAGTATCGGAGCGGGATCGCCTGCTGCGCGCCCTGAACGGTCTGGCCACCGGCGTACCCGGCTCGGTCGAGGAAAACTTCTGGGCGTTGCGCAGGTTCATCGAAGTGTTGGCGGGAAGCGGCCCGGTCGTGTTCGTACTCGACGACATCCAGTGGGCCGACAGCCTTCTGCTCGACTTCATGGAGCATATCGTCGAGTGGATCAAGGAAGTGCCGGTACTCGTCCTGGCTCTGGCACGACCCGAGCTGCGCGAGCTTCGTCCCGATCTCGTCGCCGCAAGCCGTTGGGTCGCCGACACCATCCATCTCGACGGCCTCGACGCCGGCGCGACAGCCGAACTCGCCGCCAGGGTTCTGGGCGCCGCCAAGTTGCCTTCCGAGCTGCTTCATCGGCTGCCTTCCTCCACCGGCGGCAACCCCCTGTTCGTGCGGGAACTCGTCGGAATGCTTGCGCACGACGGAGTTCTCGTCGAGCAGCCGACCGGCTGGGAACTGACGATCGACGTCGACGCCATCACCATCCCACCGACGATTCACGCCCTGCTCGCGTCGCGACTGGAACGTCTCGACCCTGCCGACCGGCGCGTACTGGAGATCGCCTCGGTGGTGGGGAGCGACTTCTCGGTCGGTACGGTGCGCGCGCTCGCCCGTGGTCAGGCGGATGCGATCAAGATGTCGCTCAACCGACTTCGCCGTCTGGAACTCGCCCAGCCCACGGGCACCTACGTCGGTGACGAAGCTGTATGGGGATTCCACCATGTGCTGATCCGCGACGTCGCCTACCGGCGACTGTTGAAGTCGGACCGAGCGGAACTGCATGTACGCCTGGCCGACTGGGTGGAGGCGGGCGGACCCAGCGTCGCGTTCGAAGCCGACGAGATGATCGCGCGACATTTGGAAGCCGCTCACGTCTATCGTCATGAACTCGGCGAATTCACCGAGCACACGAGTGATCTGGCTTTGCGTGCCGCACGCCATTACTCGGTTTCGGCGCGGCGGGCGCTCGACCGCGACGAGTTGATATCCGCGGGCACCCAGGCGGCACGAGGCTCGGCTCTTGCGGCGGCCGACAACACGGTGCACGCCGAGCTCTTACTGACAGCCTGCGAAGCGTTTCTGTCCGCCGGCGACGTCACCGCCGGAGCCGGACTTGTCGACGAGCTCGAGCGTACTGCAGGAGAAGCGTTGGCTCCATGGGCGACGTGCTACCGGTGCCAGCACGGCATCTATACAGACCCTGAGCGGTTACTGGAGTACGACAGCCTCCTCCAGGGCGCAATCGACGAATTCGCCCGCCGCGCCGACGCCGCCGGGCTAGCTAAGGCGCATCGCGTACGAGCGAGCGCACGGCTGCGTCTTGGCCGGGTCGGTGACGGCGAACTCGACCTGTTCGAGGCGTTGATCGCGGCGCGCCAGAGTGGGGACCATCGGCAGATCACCGCGGCGTTGGGCGCTGCACCGGGTGCAGCGCTGTGGGGGCCGAGTCCCGTGCCGAAGGCCGGCGGCCGATGTCTTGACGTGGTGCGGATGCAACGGATGACGACGGCCGCGCCCTCGCTCGAGGCGACGTCACTGCGGCATCTGGCCGTCCTGGAACTGCTACGCGGACGGCCGGACAAGGCGCGCAGGATGCTTGGCGATGCTCGCCAAATAGTGGCCGACCTCGGTCTGCGACACGGCCTGATGGAAACGGAGTTGTTCGCCGGGATCATCGAGTTGATGGAGGGCGATGCGGTCGCCGCGGAGCCGCACTTTCGAACGGCACTGGAAGGGCTCGACGCGTTGGGCGTCGGCGCCGACGCGGGGCAAGCCGCCGCCCTATTGGCAAGATCCGTTCTTGCGCAGGGCCGTATCGACGGAGCCGACCAGTACGCAGCTGAAAGCCAGGGGCTCGCAGGCCATAATCTGAAGACGGCGATCGCCTGGCGCGCGGTGCGGGCCGAAATCCTCTCGGCTCAGGGCCGCCAGGGTGATGCGGTAGCGATGGCCACGGATGCGGTGACGGTCGCCAGCGGGACAGACCTCGTTCTCGACCACGCGGAGGCCTGCCTCGCGTTGAGCCGTGTGCTCACGGCAGCGGGAGATCGCGAGGGCGCCGTCACCGCTCGAGATGACGCCAAGGCGCTGTATACGGCTAAGGAAGTGTCCATTTCGATTGGGCTTACCGACGAGCCCGTAGCCACGCCCTCGGAGAAACCCGTCCGAGCAGCAACAGGTCCCAGGGATGAGCGCACCGCGGTGGTCGCCGGCAGGCTCGCGGTCACCAATGACTCCTGTCGATACTTACCCGCCTTCATCAAGGCGACTAAGGAACACGACACCGAGGGCGCCCTCGCCTGGTTCTCAGACCGGTTCGTCTACGACGACCGGCGACGCCTGAGCGGCGAGCCCGTCATTGGCCTCGACGCGATGCGGACGGCGATAGAGCGGGTTTCAGAGCAGTACACGCACTTCGAATTTCACGTCCTCGCTGTCCGCGGCCGGCGCCTGCATCTTGTGTGGAGCCGGTGGGCAGACAACGACGGAAACGTCGCAACCTCCTTCTACGTCAATGAAACCGGCGACGACGACCGCCTCCTCTACCACATCCGCTTTGACGGGGACGACTTCGAAAGCGCCTACCGCGAACTCGAACGGCGCTACTACGCCGGCGAGGGAGAGGAGTTCGCCGCGGCGGGTGCTGTGACGACTGAGATAGTCCTCGCCATGAACCGACGAGACTACGACCGGGTTTTCGGTGAACTCTTCGTTGAGGACTTCAGGCTCGAGAATCGTTCCCACGCGGCGCATCCCGAACTCTCGGCCGACGAGTTCCGCGGCACTCTGGAAGAACTTGACGCGATTGTCGCCTCGTCTCGTGTGTGGGCGTCAGCGATTGAGTGGCTGTCACCGAGCTGGCTCGTTCTCCGCTTCTCGCGAGAAGCTACGGGACGAGATGACGAGAACTACGAGTGGGCCAGTATCCATGCAGCCGAGATCCGGGCCAACCGGCTCGTATCGATATGTCAATTCGAAATCGACGATGAGGCAGCCGCTTTCGCTTATGCCGAGGAGCGGGTGCGGGCGGCCGCCAGTCGGCTAGCACTCGCGAACCGAGCAACCGAGTTGTTACCGCAAGTGTTCGAGGCGCTACGGTCCCACGACATCGACGGCGTTGTTGGCGCCTATGCGGATGGATTCGTGTATGACGATCGGAGACGACTCAGCGGTGACGCCATCGTCGGTCGGGAAGCCATGCGGACGGCCGTGACACAAATTTGCAGGCAGTACACCGTGTTCGACTTTCACGTGTTCGCGGTGCGCGGTGATCGCCTGGTCCTGGTACGGAGTCGATGGTCCGACGAGGCTGGGAACGCGACGGCGTATATGCACGTCTTCGAGGTTGACGATGCGGCGTGTGTTCTCTATGACGGTCGCTTCGACGAGGATGACTTCGAAGGTGCCTACCGCGAACTCGAACGGCGCTACTACGCCGGAGAGGGCGCCGCGTTCGCCGAATTGGGGGCTGTCACGACCGAATGGATCACTGCGCTAAATCAACGCGACTACGGCCGATTGATCGGGGAGCTCACGGCTCCCTCCTATCGTCTCGAGAACCGGTCGAGTTCTGTGTTCGGCCACCGCACCGCAACCGATGTCAGAAGCTCCTTTGAAGACTTAGACGCCGCGGTGGGCTCGTCGCTGTCGTGGGAGGCCGCCGTGCGCTTCCTGTCGCCGACAATTGCCGTCTTTCGCTTCGAGCGCGAGGCAATGGGCCACGACGGCGAGTCTTATTCGTGGACTTGGCTTGATGTCTGCGAGGTTCGTGACGGACGGGTCGCCGCCGCCTGTCGGTTCGACCTCGACGATGAGGATGCAGCGTTCGCTTACGCCGACGAGCGGGTGCGGGCCACCACCAGTCGACTCGCAGTCACGAACCGGGCCAGTGAGCGGGTCGACAACGCCTGGCGCCAAGGGACGGCCGGTTACGTTGACAGCGCGATGGCGTTGTACTCGGATCTGTTTGTATACGACGATCGTCGACGCCTGAGCGGCCACCCGATCGAGGGTCACACTGGATTGCGGGCCGCCGCAGCGCGCATCAACGAGCAGTACCCACACTCCCAATGGCGAACTCTGGCGGTCCGCGGCGAGCGACTGGAGCTGCGCTGGAGTCGCTGGTGGGATGACGCCGGGAACGAAACGGTCAGTCTGAACCTCCACGAGATCGACGATGACGGGCGCGTCGCCTATCACGGCCGGTTCGATGAAGACGATTTCGAGGGTGCCTACCGCGAACTCTGCCATCGGTATTGGACCGCCGAAGGTGCTGCGGTCGCCGAATCAGCCTCTCTGGTAGCCGAATTCATGCTTGCTACCGACAAAGGAGACTTCGACCTGGCGTTCCGGCAGCTGGCCAGTCCTGAGCTGCGCACATACAACAAGTCAAGCTCAGTCTTCGCGGACCGGTCGGCAGGCGATCTGCGCGCCAGCTTGGAACAACTCAAGTCGATGGTGGCCTCCAATCGCTCGTGGATTGCGGTCGAGTATTACCTGTCGCCGGAGGTCGGGGTTGCCCGTCACGAACGTGAAGCCATCGGCCACGACGGCGAGTTGTACTCCTGGACAAGGATCATGGCCGGAGAGGTCCGCGACGGTCGACTTCTATCGATGTGCCAGTTCGAGTTGGACGATGAGCGGGCGGCGTTCGCTCATGCCGAGGATCTGCTGCGTGCGTCCGCCAGTCGGCTAGCCATCAGCAACCAGGCCAGCCGGGCGTGGCACTCCGTGAGGGCGGCGATGGAGGCTGGTGACGCCGATCGCGCCGCGGCATTGTTCGCCGACTCGTATGTCTACGACGACCGATGGGCGATGGCGGGCACCCCTCCGACGGACGTCCGCGCTGCCTGTGAGGAAATCCTCGCGCAGTACTCGATCTTCGAGGGCGAGGCCCTGGCGGTACGGGGTGAATCGCTGCAGCTGTCACGAACGCGATGGGCGAACGACGCCGGATTCGAGACGAGATACCTGCACGTCATCGAGACCGACGAAGATGGCCTCGTCTGCTACTACGGCCGATTCGGCGACGACGACTTCGACGGCGCGTATCGGGAGCTCGAACGCCGGTACTTCGCCGGCGAGGGAGCTGCATTCGCTGAAGCCGGCCAGATGACCATCGAGTATGCCTCCGCGCTGAACAACCACGAATGGGACCGACTCTTCGGCGAGCTCAGCGCGGACGGAATGCGCATCGAAAACCGGTCACGGTCTGGGTTCCCCAATCGTTCCGCCCACGAGCTTCGCGCGACCATCGAAGACCTCGACGGGATGTTCGCGTCGGTGCGCCAGTGGCATTCATCGACATGCTGGCTGTCGTCGACTGTCTGCGTCGGCCGTCACGAGCGGGAGGCGGTCGGGCGTGACGGTGAGCGCTATTCGTGGACACGGCTCCTCGCCTTCGAAGTTCGCAACGGACAGATGGCATCGATGTGCGTGTTCGAAATCCACGACGAGGAAGCGGCCTTCGCGTACGCCGACGAGTTACTGCGATCTGCGAACAGCCGACTCACAGTGAGCAATCTGGCGACCAGGACGTCCGACGACCTGTGGAAGACGATGGAAGCGCGAGAAGTCGATGCCGCTGCAGCACTTTTCGCGGACTCTTTCGTCTACGACGATCGTCGACGCCTTGCCGGGAACCCTCTCGGGGAGACTCGCGCTGCTTTGGAGCGGATCCTCGAGGATTATTCGACATTCGAAAGCAAGACCTTAGCGGTGCGCGGTGAATCACTGGCCCTCGGTTTGATGCATTGGGCGAATGATGACGGCTTCGAGGTTCGGTATCTGACGGTTCACGAGGTCGATGACAACGGGCGCATCGTCTACCACGGTCGCTTCGATGAAGACGATTTCGAGGGCGCCTATCGTGAACTTGAGCGACGGTACTACTTCGATGAGGGCGCTTCATTCGCCGACGCAGGTGCCACACAGACCGAGTGGATCGTCGCGCTCAACCGCGGCGACCTCGACCGGTTGTTCGGCGAACTCATGGAACCCGGGATGCGCTTCGAGATGCATTCCAGCTCAGCATTTCCCGACAGTTCGCTCACAGAGGCGCGCGCCGCTATCGAGGACTTCAATGCGCGTGTCGACTGGGCACGAACATGGCTATCAGCTCTCTGTTGGGTATCGCCGACATGTTGCGTCAACCGCACCGAGCGCGAGGCCATCGGTCCCGACGGCGAGCGGTACACCTGGACGCGACTCAGCGTCGTGGAGTTTCGCGACGGGCGGATGGCCTCGGAGTGCGAGTTCGACGCCGATGACGAGGACGCCGCGTTCGCCTGCGCCGAGGAGCGCATCCACGCCGTCGGCAGCCGGTTGCCGTTGACCAACAGCTCGTGCGATACCGTCGCCGCGCTGCAGAACGCCATGCGGGCCAAGGATCTTGAAGGGGGTATCGGCTGCTACGCAATCCCATGCGTATACGACGATCGACGCCGGGTCAGCGGGGATCCCGTTCGTAATGCCGCCGGGCTGCGGCTGGCCGGGAAACGGATCTTGGCTCAGTACAACAACTTCGAGTGGCGAACTCTAGCGGTCCGCGGCGACGTTCTGAGTATGCACTCCAGCGTCTGGTCGGACGACGCCGGCAACGCAACGTCTTACCTCCACGTCTACGAGGTCGACGACGCTGGACATTTCGTCTACGAGGGCCGCTTCGACGAGGACGACTTCGAGAACGCTTACCAAGAACTCACGCGGCGGTACTGCGTCGGCGAAGGAGCGGCCGTCGCAGAGGGTGCGACCCACATCGCCAAGTACCTGATGGCCATCAACCGTCGGGAGTGGGACCGGGTGTTCGGGGAGATGGCTACCGCCGACATGCACGCCGTCAGCCGTTCGCGATCCGGGTTCCCCGACCGGTCAGTCGCCGACTTACGAGCCAGCTACGAGGACCTGTGCGCAATGGTCTCCTCGGTACGTTCGTGGCACTCGATCGAACGATGGATTTCACCGACGGTCGCGGTGACTCTGCACGAACGCGAGGCCACAGGTCACGACGGCGAGCGATACGAATGGACCCGCATCATCGTGGGCGAGTTCCGCGAGGGACGTACCACGCATCTTTCGGAGTTCGACGTAGACGACGAGGCTGCCGCGTTCGCCTACGCCGAGGAGCGGGTGCGTCGCACAGAAAATCGCTAGCGTGGAGGCATGACCACACCGGCCCCCAAACTGCAGCTGACCGATGACGAGTGGCGCAAGAAGCTGACCCCCGAGGAGTTCCACGTCCTTCGCCAGGCCGGCACCGAGCGCCCGTTCACCGGCGAGTACACCGACACCAAGACCGAGGGCATCTACGAGTGTCGCGCCTGCGGTGCCGAGCTGTTCCGCAGTAGCGAGAAGTTCGAATCGCACTGCGGCTGGCCGTCGTTCTTCGACCCCGCCGACTCCGACGCCGTCATCTTGCGGTCCGACGACTCGCTGGGCATGCGCCGCGTCGAAGTGATCTGCGCCAACTGCCACAGCCACCTGGGCCACGTCTTCGAGGGCGAGGGCTACCCCACGCCGACCGACCAGCGCTACTGCATCAACTCGATCTCGCTGCGGCTCAAGCCGACCTCCTGACGCGAAATTGCATTCCAGCAGGGCTTTCACTCGAAAAAGTTCTGCCGGAATGCCATTTCGGCGCGATTCGGCGCCAAAAGAGCTACGCCGGGTAGACGGCGAACTCGGCGCGGTCCTCGGTGTCAGCGACACACTGGAACAGCAGCGGCGCGGTCATCGCGTTGCCCGAGTAGCAGGTGAACGGGCCGATGACCTGGTATTTGTCGCCGTTGAGGTCGTACTTCGCGGCGTAGTCCGATGCGGTGATGCAGTCGATGTCGCCGGCCGTGATGTCGATGACCTGACCGAACCGCGGCGCACACTTCTCGCTGTCTGGAGCCTGCGCCAACCCCGTCGGCGCCGCCGCCAGCGCCCCGATCGACATCGCCGCACCGAGCAGCACCTGTGTCCTCATCGGTCCATGATGACCGAGCGACGCCGGTTACGGCAGGCGATCGATCAACTGCTCCGCGCTGATCCGCGGACCGGTGAAGAACGGCGTCTCCTCGCGGACATGCCGCCGCGCATCCGTGGCACGCAGATCACGCATCAGGTCGACGATGCGGTGCAGTTCCGGCGCCTCGAACGCCAGGATCCACTCGTAGTCGCCCAACGCGAACGCCGGCACGGTGTTGGCCCGCACGTCCTTGTAGCCGCGCGCCGCCATGCCGTGCTCGGAGAGCATGCGGCGGCGCTCCTCGTCGGGCAGCAGATACCAGTCCAGCGACCGCACGAAGGGATACACGCAGATGTAGTTCCCCGGCTCCTCGCCCGCCAGGAACGCCGGAATGTGGCTCTTGTTGAACTCCGCGGGACGGTGCAATGCGACGTTGCTCCACACCGGATTGCTGGCGCGACCCAAGGCGGTGGTGCGCCGGAAGTCGGCGTAGGTGGCCTGCAGCGCCTCGACGTTGTCGGCGTGTGTCCAGATCATGAAGTCGGCATCGGCGCGCATACCCGCGATGTCATATAGGCCGCGCACTACGACGCCGCGCTCCTCCTGCTGTTTGAGGAACGTCGCGGTCTCGTCGACGACCGCGCCACGCTCCTCTCCCAGTTCTCCGGGCCGCACGGCGAACACCGAGAACATCAGGTAGCGAAGGGTCGAGTTGAGCGTGTCGAAGTCGAGCTTGGCCATAGCTCTATCGTGCCACGCGCGTGGTGACCAGCGACGCCGCCGCCCTGGTGGCCGCCGACACACACGCCGGTACGCCGATGCCGTCCAGATAGCCGCCTGCGACCGCGATCGTCGGCGGCAGTCCCGAGCGCAACTCGGCGACCAGCCCGCCGTGCCCCGGTCCGTACTGCGGCATCGCGTCGATCCACCGCTGCACGTGGTAGTCGACGGGCTCGGTCCTGACACCGAAGAGCGTGGCGAGATCCTCGGCCGCCCACATGAGCAATTCCTCGTCGCCCACGCTGCGGGCCAGGTTGTCGCCGAACCGCCCGAAGGAGAGCCGGACCAACTCGACGCTGCCGCGTTCACCCCACTTGCGCGACGTCAGCGTGACCGCCTTCGACCGCAGTCGTTCACCGCCGGCCACCAACACGCCGGACTGCTGCGGTAACGGCGTACCGCCCGGCAACGCCAACGCCACCAACGCCGTCGACGCCACCGGGATGCGCCCAGCCGCGGCCGCACTTCGGGGAGCGACCTCCGCGACCAGCCGCGCCAGCCGGGGCGCAGGCACGGCGAGCACGACAGCGTCGGCGTGGTAGCGGGCGCCCTCGTCGTCGACGAGTTCCCAGCCCCGCGCGCCGCGGTGCAACCTTTCGACGGTGACCTGCTGCCACTGTGCGCCGGCGCGCCGGACAAGCTCGTCGATCAACACCCGGTAGCCGCCGTCGACCGCGCCGAAGACCGACCCGGTGACCGGCGGCGGCGCCGCGTCCCGAACAGCCTCGGTGAGGGTTCTCGCGCCGCGGTCAAGCGCCACAGCCAGCGTCGGCACCGCCGAACGAACCCCGATCGTCGCCGCATTGCCTGCGTAGACACCGGCCAGCAGGGGTTCGACCGAACGGGTGACCACCTGCTCACCGAACCGGTCGCCGACCAGCTCGGCAACGGACGGGTCGGCGCCCGGGCGCCACGAGAACGGGCGATTGGGTTCACCGTGCATCCAGGCGATCGTCGCCTCGTCCACCAGCCCCGCCAGCGCCGACGGCTGCGCCGGTATCCCCTGCAGCGTGCCGGCGGGCAGCGGATGCAGCCTGCCCTGGCTGTAGATCAGCGGGCGCGCGCCGGTCGTGCCGATCTGGCGGTTCGCCAGACCCAGCTCGCCCAGCAAGGCAGGGACTTCGGGTCGACGCGCGACGAACGCCTCCGCGCCCACGTCCATCGGTTGGCCGCCGATCCGCTCGGTGCGCAGCACGCCGCCCAGCCGGTCGGCGGGGTCGAAGAGCGTGATCGACGCGTCGGGACCCGCGGCGACGCGCAGGCGGTATGCGGCGATGAGACCTGAAATCCCGCCGCCGACAACGCAATACGATGCACTCACAACGAATGCACCAGCGCCACCACTTCAGTGATCACCCCGGGATCGGTGGCCGGGAGCACGCCGTGCCCGAGGTTGAACACATGCCCGGCGGCGCCCGCATCGATCGCCCGTCTGCCGTCGTCGACGACCGCACGCGCGGCGCGTTCGGCCACCGGCAGGCCGGCCAGCAGCACCACCGGGTCCAGGTTGCCCTGCAACGCCGTCCCCGGGACCACCCGGGCGGCGGCGTCGGACAGCGACGTGCGCCAGTCGACCCCGACCACCGCCGGGGCGCCGTGTCCGGAGGCCGCCTGCGACATCGCGCCCAGCAGTTCGGCGGTACCGACACCGAAGTGGGTCATCGGCACTCCGGCTGCGGCCAGCGTCGCGAACACCCGGGTGCTGTGCGGCAGTACATAGCTGCGGTAGTCGGCCAGCGACAGCGTCCCCGCCCATGAGTCGAACACCTGGATCGCATCGACACCCGCGTCCACCTGAACCTGCAGGAACGCGATCGTCACCTCTGTCAGCGCGGTCATCAGCGCGTGCCACGTCTCGGGTTCTCCGAGCATCATCGCCTTGGTGCGTTCGTGGTTGCGGCTCGGTCCGCCCTCGACCAGATAGGAAGCCAGCGTGAAGGGCGCGCCCGCGAACCCGATCAACGGCACGTCACCGAGTTCGGACACCAGCGTCCCGACGGCCTGGGCGACCGGCGCGACCTGCTCACGCTCCAGCGGTCTCATCGCGCCGACGTCGGCGGCGGTGCGAATCGGGTGCTCGATCACCGGGCCGACGTCGGGCACGATGTCGAGGGCGATGCCCGAGGCCCGCAACGGCACCACGATGTCGGAGAACAGGATCGCGGCGTCAACACCGTGCCTGCGGATCGGCTGCAGGGTGATCTCGGTGATCAGCTCGGCATCGAAGCAGGCCTGCATCATCGTGTTCTTCGCCCGCAGTACGCGGTACTCGGGCAGCGAACGGCCCGCCTGCCGCATGAACCACACCGGCACGCGGCCGGGTTTGCGGCCGCGGGCGGCGGCCAGATAGGCGGAGTCGGGCAGCTCACGGCGTGTGTTCATCGCTGTCAATGCTGCCATGTGGACCTGGCGAGGCCCGCTTCGCCTCGACCGGATCGGTGCCCAACAAGATCGGCGCGCCACGCGCACAGACCTGCTCGGATGGTCTAGCGTCAAACGTCGTGACCACCGCCGAACCGGCTCAGTTCCGTGAAGCGGTGGCGGCGATGAATGCCACCACCGTCCGCCCGGAGATCGAGCTCGGCCCGATCCGCCCGCCGCAGCGGCTGGCGCCGTTCAGCTATGCGCTGGGCGCAGAGGTCCGCCATCCCGAGACGGCAATCGTGCCGGAGCGCTCGGAGGGTGACGCGTTCGGCCGCCTGATCCTGCTGCACGATCCCGAGGGCGCCGACGCGTGGGACGGCACCATGCGCCTGGTCGCCTACATCCAGGCCGATCTGGACTCCAGCGAAGCCGTCGACCCGCTGCTGCCCGAGGTCGCGTGGAGCTGGCTCGTCGACGCCCTTGCCGAGCGCGCCGAGCACGTCACCGCCCTGGGCGGCACCGTCACCGCCACCACGTCGGTGCGCTACGGCGACATCTCCGGCCCGCCCCGGGCCCACCAGTTGGAACTGCGTGCCTCCTGGACGGCGACGACGCTGGAGTTGGGCCCGCACGTCGAGGCGTTCTGTGAGGTGCTTGAGCATGCCGCCGGGCTGCCGCCGCAGGGCGTCACCGACCTCGGCTCACGCACCCGCGCTTGACGATGCCCGATCCCGACGAGGCCCTCCCGCAGGCGGCCGCGCCCGAAGAGGCCGAGCCGGAGGCGACGCCGCTGCTGGTGCCCCGCGACGGCGTGCCCGCGCTGTCGACCAGTGTCAGCGAGATCCGCAAGGCCGCCGAGTTGCTGGCGTCCGGCCACGGCCCGTTCGCGGTCGACGCCGAGCGCGCCTCGGGGTTCCGCTACTCCAACCGTGCCTACCTCGTCCAGATCCGACGCGACGGCGCCGGCACCGTGTTGATCGACCCGGTGAGCCACGGCGCCGATCCGGTCGAAGCGCTGGCCCCCGTGGCAGAGGTGCTGGCCACCGACGAATGGGTACTGCACGCCGCCGACCAGGATCTGCCGTGTCTGGCCGAACTCGGCATCCGGCCGGTCCGCCTGTACGACACGGAGCTGGCGGGCCGACTCGCCGGCTACGACAAGGTCAACCTCGCCGCGATGGTGCAGCGGCTGCTGGGCCTGCGGCTCATGAAGGGCCACGGCGCCGCCGACTGGTCCAAGCGGCCGCTGCCCGACGAATGGCTCAACTACGCCGCTCTCGATGTGGAGGTGCTCGTCGACCTGCGCGACGCGGTGGCCGCGGTACTCGAGGAGCAGGGCAAAACCGAGTGGGCGGCACAGGAATTCGAGCACCTCAGGAAGTTCGAGGCGACACCGACCCGCCGGGACCGCTGGCGACGCACGTCGGGCATCCACAAGATCCGCGACGCCCGCGCGCTGGCCGCCGTGCGCGAACTGTGGACCACCCGTGACCACATCGCGCAGCGCCGCGACATCGCGCCGGGCCGGATCCTGCCGGACTCGGCCATCATCAACGCCGCCACCACCGACCCCGACACTGTCGAAAAGTTGACGGCGCTGCCGATATTCGGCGGCAACCGGCAGCGCCGCAGCGCCAAGGTGTGGCTCGACGCGCTCGCCCGGGCCCGCACCACGCAGGACCTGCCGACATCGCAGGAGCCGCCGAACGGTCCGCCGCCCGCGTCCCGGTGGGCCAGGCGCAAACCCGAAGCCGCCGCGCGACTGGACGCGGTGCGCGCCGCGCTCACCGATGTGTCGCAACGGGTTTCCGTGCCCACCGAGAATCTGCTCTCCCCCGATACCGTGCGCCGGTTGTGTTGGGACTGGGAGCCGGTCGACGACCGGGCGAACGTGATCGAGTCGTTTCTGCGTGACGCGGGCGCGCGGCCTTGGCAACGCGAGTTGACGGTGCCTCCGCTGGCCGAGGCGCTGACCAAGGCCGACGCTGCGCTTGCCGAGCAGGGCTCCGCCGGAGGCTAGGCGGTCACCTTCTCGACGTGAATCAGGAAGTGGCGCAACACTTCCTCGGGAGCCTCGAGTTGCGGCCAGTGTCCGATGTCGTCGGCGAGCATCACCACGTCGGCGTCGGGAATCACTTCGGCGTACCGACGCGCCATGTGTGCCCCGGAGTTCGGGTCGACCGGTCCGTCGATCAGGCGCATGAGCACCGTGGTTCGGCGCATGGCGCGCACCCATCGGTTGCGGTGCGTGTACCGGTCGCCCAGGAATCGACCGACCTTGTGCAGCACGCGCTTACCGTCGTTGTATTCGAGAATCTGATGAAAGCGGTCCATCAGCTCGCGTGAGGGCTTCGTGTTCGGCCCGAACAGTTCGTCGAGTGTTCGCTCGAGCATCTTGCGCGACAGCGAACTGCGTCCCTGCAGAGGACTCATCAAGTCGCCCAGCGGAGTTCCCGACATGAGCTTCTGCATGGTGCGCGGAGTGTAGGCCTCGTTGAACAGCCCACCGTTGAGCCAGGTGATCGATTGATAACGCACCGACCCGTACGACTGCTGGCCGAACTCGCTGCGGGCCAGGAGTTCTTGGCCGACCGAATCGCCGAGATCGTGCGCCAGCACGTGACATTGCTCGACGTTCAGGTGCTCCAGCAGCGCCTCGTGGACGTCGGCATGATCGAGCACCGAGTATTCGTAGGCGACGGGTTTCGCCGAGAAGCCCATGCCGATCATGTCCGGTGCGATGACGGTGAAGCGATCGGTCAGCGTCGGCCAGACCAGTGACCAGTCCCACGAGTTGAAGGGATAGCCGTGAATGGCCAGCAGCGTGGGCGCCTCACCCAGCGGCGGGCCGTCGACCCGATAGAAGATCTCGAAGCCCAGGTAATCGAAGTAGCGGCCCGCGGCCTTCCAGCGCTCCAACTCGGCATCCATCGCCGCAGCCTAACCGGATTGTCGATGCACGCGGGTTCGAGCGGCTCGACCCCATCGACGAGCGTGCACAAACTGCTGAAAGTGCGCGGCGTGTGGTGAACAGACACGCACACTCGCGGGACTGGGGCGCTAGTCGAGCTGCTCGCTGACCTCGGCTTCGCTGACGGAGGCGCCCTGAGCCGCGACCCAGCCGGTGATCTGGCGGGCCACGGTGCGATCGGTCAAGCCGACTTCGGCGAGCACCTCGCCGCGGGACGCCTGAGCGAAAAACTCCTGCGGCAGGCCGACGTCGCGGCACGGCACATCGACCTCGGCGCGGCGCAATGCCGCCGATACCGCAGACCCGATACCGCCGTTGACACCGTTGTCCTCGAGCGTGACGACGAGCTTGTGTTCGCGGGCCAGCGCGGTGATCGCCCCGGGCACCGGCAACACCCAGCGCGGATCGACGACCGTCACACCGATGCCCTGGTTACGCAGGAGCTCGGCGACCGCCAACGCCATCGACGCGAACGGACCGACCGCCACCAACAGCACGTCGCCGGCGAGCCCGTCGGCCGGCACCGCCAGCACGTCGACCCCGTCACGCCGTTCGACTGCCGGAATGTCCTCGCCGACATCGCCTTTCGGGAACCGGATCGCGGTCGGGCCGTCGTTGACGTCGAGCGCCTCGCCGAGTTCCTCCCGCAGCCGAACACCGTCCCGCGGTGCGGCCACCCGCATGCCGGGCACGATGCCCAGCATCGACAGGTCCCACATGCCGTTGTGGCTTGCGCCGTCGGGGCCGGTGATGCCCGAGCGGTCCAACACCATCGTCACCGGCAGCTTGTGCAGCGCCACGTCCATCATGACCTGGTCGAACGCGCGGTTCAGGAAGGTCGAGTAGATCGCGACGACGGGATGCAGGCCGCCCATCGCCAACCCGGCCGCCGACGTCATCGCATGCTGTTCGGCGATGCCCACGTCGAAGAACCGGTCCGGGAAGCGCTGGCGGAATGCCGTCAGACCCGTCGGGCCGGGCATCGCCGCGGTGATCGCGACGACGTCGCGGCGGCGTGCCGCATAGCCAATCAGCGCCTCGGAGAACGTCGACGTCCAGCCGGGGCCGGGCACCGACGTCGCCAGCCCGGTCTCGGGGTCGATGACACCGCACGCGTGCATCTGGTCGGCCTCATCGTTCTCCGCCGGCGCGTAACCCATGCCTTTGCGGGTGACGACGTGCACGACGACGGGCATGTTGAAGCCCCGCGCCCGGCGCAGCGCGACCTCGACGGCGTGCTCGTCATGGCCGTCGATGGGCCCGACGTACTTCAGGCCCAGGTCGGTGAACATCACCTGCGGCGCCAACGCGTCCTTGATGCCGGCCTTGATGGAGTGCATGCACTGGTAGCAGACCTCGCCGATGACCGGGACGCCGCGCACCGCCTTGCGGCCCTCTTCGAGCACGCGTTCGTAGCCGGGCTGCAGCCGCAGGCCGGCCAGGTGTTCGGCGAAACCGCCGATGGTCGGCGCGTAGCTGCGGCCGTTGTCGTTGACGACGATTACCACGGGCCGTCGCGCCGCGGCGATGTTGTTCAGCGCCTCCCAGCACATACCGCCCGTCAGCGCGCCGTCACCGACGACGGCGACCACATGGCGATTGCGGTGTCCGGACAGCTCGAATGCCTTGGCGAGCCCGTCGGCATAGGACAGCGCCGAACTGGCGTGGCTGGATTCCACCCAGTCGTGTTCGCTCTCTTCGCGGGAGGGATAGCCGGACAGGCCGCCCTTCTTGCGCAGGCTGTCGAACTCGTGGCTGCGGCCCGTCAGCATCTTGTGCACGTAGGACTGATGTCCGGTGTCGAAGATGATCGGATCGTGTGGCGAATCGAACACCCTGTGCAGCGCGAGCGTCAGCTCGACGACGCCGAGGTTCGGGCCGAGATGCCCGCCGGTGGCAGCCACCTTGTGGATCAG
Source organism: Mycobacterium sp. 852002-51152_SCH6134967 (assembly GCF_001667105.1). NCBI lineage: Bacteria > Bacillati > Actinomycetota > Actinomycetes > Mycobacteriales > Mycobacteriaceae > Mycobacterium > Mycobacterium sp. 852002-51152_SCH6134967. The sequence goes on from NZ_LZIK01000012.1 coordinate 173,286, forward strand.
GAATTCGCGGATCTCACGCGCTAGATCGCTCAGTTGCGACTGCGTCAGGTGCTGCAGATCTGCGGGCCCGCGGATCTGTTCAAGCATTCGTTCAGTCTACGCACGGCCGTCGCAGTCAGTCGTGTCGAGCTTGGTAGATGTCGGGCACACCGTCGTGGTCGGAATCAGCGGTTTCCTCTTCGTAGATCTGGCGATATTGCCTGTTCCGCAGCCTTAAGAGCACCGCGGCCATGGCAGCGGAAACCAGAGATCCGGTCAGCACCCCGATCTTCACGAATTCGTCACGTTCGGATCCGATGCCGTAGGCGAGGTCGCCGATGAGCAGCGACACGGTGAACCCGATGCCCGCCAGCATGGCGATGCCGAGCACGTCGATCCACCGGACCGCGGCGTCCAGATCGGCTCTGGTGACCGACGCCAGGATCCGCGTGGTCAGGAAGATGCCGACCGGTTTCCCGACCACCAGACCCAGCACGATGCCGAGTGTGATCGGGTCGGTCATCGCCTCGGCGAACCCCGTGTAGCCGCCGATGCTCACCCCGGCGGCGAAGAACGCGAACACCGGAACCGCGAACCCCGCCGACAGCGGGCGCAGGCGGTGTTCGAAGTGTTCGGCCAACCCCGGCCCGGCCTCGGGTCCGCCCGCCGCCTGCGAACGCACGACAGGCACGGTGAAGCCGAGTAGCACACCGGCCACCGTGGCGTGGATGCCCGACTCGTGCATCAGCGCCCAGGTGGCCAGCGCGAGCGGAACCAACAGCCACCACGACCGGATGCGGCGCTGCACGCACAGCGCAAAAAGGGCCAGAGGCGCCAGGGCCGCCAACAACGCGACCCAGTTGATCCCCTCGGTGTAGAAGACGGCGATCACCAGCACCGCAAGAAGGTCGTCGACGACAGCAAGCGTCAACAGGAACGTGCGCAGCGCCGAGGGAAGGTGCGTGGAGATGACAGCGAGCACCGCGACGGCGAACGCGATGTCGGTTGCCGTCGGGATCGCCCAACCCCGCAGGGCGCCGTCGCCGACGTGAGCGGTCACCGCGACGAAGATCAGGGCCGGGGCCACCATTCCGCCGACGGCGGCGGCGATGGGCAGCGCCGCGCGGGCGGGGTCACGCAGGTCGCCTGCGACGAACTCGCGTTTGAGCTCGAGTCCGACGACGAAGAAGAACAGGGCCAACAATCCGTCGGCCGCCCAGGTGCCTACCGTGAGGTCCAGGTGCAGGCCGAACGGTTCGCCGCCGATCTTCAGATCGCGCAGGGCGAAGTAGCTCTCTGACCACGGCGAATTCGCCCACCCGAGCGCGACGGCCGCAGCCACCAGCAGGATCGCGCCTCCGACGGTTTCCCGGCGCAGGATCGAGGTCACCCGGCTGGTCTCGGACCATGATCCGCGGGAGAACAGCGTCCGCCGTCCGAAGCGGCGCAGTGGGTTGGCGGTCACGGTGGGTCCCGATCTGTAGGGGTCGACAAGACAATTGCCGACCAGACTTCCCGGCACACCCTGTCGCTCAACGTATCAACGCGATGTAGCCACCGCAGCGGCAGGCGCTTGGCCTACGTTGGTCCCAAATGATCGTCGAACGTCAGAGCACCATCGGGGCGCCCATTGAGCAGGTGTGGGCGCGCATCGTCACGCCTGAGGGCATCAACCACGAACTGCGGCCGTGGATGACCATGTCGATGCCGCGCGGCAAGAAGGACCTGACCGTCGAGACGATCCCCGTCGGCGAGCCCGTGGGCCGCTGCTGGATGCGGTTGTTCGGGGTGCTGCCGTTCGATTACGACAACCTGACGATCGCCGGCTTGTGGCCGGGCCGCGGCTTCCACGAGGAGTCGACGATGCTGAGCATGCGGCTGTGGCGGCACGAACGCACCCTCGAACCGGCGGGCGACGCCTCAACCGTGGTCCGCGACCGGCTCACCTTCGAACTGCGGGCACCGCTGCGAGTGCTGACGCCGGTCATCGCGGCGGCTGTCGGGGCGCTGTTCGGGCACCGCCAGCGCCGACTGGCCCGGTACTTCAGCGGCTGACGTCAGATCGCGACACGTCGGGGACGGTCGGAACCCGGCCAGACGTAGTCCAGGTCGTCGGGAATGTCGGGGAAGAACGTGCGGTAGTGCTGCGGGTCCTTGCGCACCAGCACCGACTGGTGGCTGCGGTGAAACTCCGGATCGCCCAGCCACGGCGGGACCTCCCCCGCCGCGGCCAACTCATCCTGGGTACGCGGAGTGGCGATGCCGGTGGTGCGGGTCAGGTCGGTGAGCATGGTGGTCGCACACGTGTCGGCGTGGCCCAGCCGGCACCATGCGGCGCAGATGTCGAGCCCGTAGCGGACCAGGGCTTCCTCGTAGCCGGCCCACATCGCCGCTGCGGGGTGATGGCGCCAGCCATAGCCCGGGACGGTCAGGGCGCGAACCACCTGGATGGTCTCGACCCGCTGTTTGCCGAGCCGCTTCGTGTCGAGGACGCGGGCGGTGTCGTCGAAACCCGGGCAGGGCAAAAACGTCTGCATCCTCCGCCGGATACCCGTTTAGCGGCTCAACACCGCGACGCACTCGACGTGGTGCGTGAGCGGAAACGAATCGAAGACCCGCAACTCCTCGACCGTGTATCCGTGTCCGCGGTAGAGACCGACGTCTCGCGCGAATGACGCTGCCTCACAACCGATATGGATGACACGCGGTACCCCGGCGGCCCCCAGCAGGTCGATCACCTCGCGACCGGCTCCGGTCCGCGGCGGATCGAGCACCGCGACGTCGGCCCGCTTCCGCTGGGCGGTGAGGGCGCGGCGCACCGAGTCGGTGACCACCGACACCCATTTCATTTCGCCAAGGGCGGCCCGCGCGGCTCGCGATGCCCCTCGCGAGGTGTCCACCGTGACGACCTTGCCGGTCTCCCCGACCGCTTCGGCGAGCACGGCCGCGAACACCCCTGCCCCGCCGTACAAATCCCACGCGGTCATCCCGGGGCTCAGCTGCGCCCAGCCGGCCACCAATTGGCTGTAGAGTCGCGCCGCGTCGCGATGCGACTGCCAGAAAGCGGTCACGGGCACCCGCCACGTCCGGTCCGCGACCCGCTGGACGGCTTCGTAGTCGCCCTCGATCACCTGCGTGGCGGCCCTGCCCTTGGGCCCGGATTTGGGTCCGGACTGCACGACGTGGCGCGTGCCCTCGTCGTCGATCGCCACGTGCAGATGCGCACCGGGCGGCCAGGTCCGCTCGGCCAGGCCGTCGACCATCCCGCCGGGCAGCTGCGCGCAGTTCAAGTCGGTGATCAGCTCGGCACTGTGGAACCGGTGGAATCCGGGTTCCCCTGCCGCGGTGGTGTCCAACCGCACCCGAGTCCGCCACCCGGTCGCGCCCACGTCACCGACCGGGTCGGCGGCGACGTCGGCTTCGTCGCGCCAGTGGTACCCGCCCAATCGGGCCAACTGGTTGGCGACGACGGCGCCCTTGAGCCTGCGGACCGCCGCGGGCTCGGCGAACGCCATATCGCAGCAGCCGGCGCCGTCCGCACCCGCGATCGGGCAGATCGATTCGACACGGTCTGCCGACGGTTCGATGACCTCGACGGTGTCGGCGTGCAGATACTTGCCACGATCGGCAACGACCCGGACCCTGACCCGCTCCCCGGGCAGCGCGTAGCGGACGAACACGACGCGGCCGTCGTCGCGCGCCACACAGCTGCCACCGTTGGCGGGCGGCCCAGCGGTCACAGTCAGTTCCGACGGCACAGCCGCGACACGGGTCACTCCAGGAATCCCCTGCGCGCGTCGCCGGGCGCCGACTGCGGCTGAAGCGTCTTGAGCCGCTCCGAGGAACTCAGTTGCCACGGCACCGATGTCACCATCACGTTCGGTTCGAACAGCAGGCGGCCCTTGAGCCGCAGCGCACTCTGGTTGTGCAGCAGCTGTTCCCACCAGTGACCGACGACGTACTCAGGGATGAACACCGTGACGACGGTGCGCGGCGACTCCCTGCTGATCCGCTTGACGTAATCGAGGACCGGCCGGGTGACCTCGCGGTACGGCGAGGCGATGACCTTCAGCGGAACGCTGATATCGCTGTCTTCCCACTTGTCCATCAGAGCCCGAGTCTCGCCTTCGTCGACGCTGACCGTGATGGCTTCCAGCGTGTCCGGGCGGATGGCCCTGGCATAGGCCAGCGCGCGCATCGTGGGCAGATGCAGTTTTGAAACCAGCACGATGGCGTGGTTGCGGCTGGGCAGCACCATGTCACTCGCCGCGGCGGCCTGCTCTTCGAGTTCGCGTGCCACCGTGTCGTAGTGCCGGTGGATCAATTTCATGATCCCGAAGAGAAGCCCCATCGCCAGGATCGCAATCCAGGCTCCGGCAAGGAATTTCGTCACCACCACGATCACCAGCACAGTGGCGGTGCAGGCGCAGCCGATCGCGTTGATCACGCGGGAACGCATCATCTTGCGCCGGAACATCGGCTCGGTTTCGGTGCGCAGCAGCCGCGTCCAGTGCCGCACCATGCCGATCTGGCTCAGTGTGAATGCCACGAAGACACCGACGATGTAGAGCTGGATCAGCGCGGTCACCTCGGCGCGGAAAGCCACGACGAACGCGATCGCGGCGAACGCCAGGAACAGGATACCGTTGGAGAATGCCAACCTGTCTCCGCGCGTGTGCAATTGGCGCGGCAGGTAACGATCCTGCGCCAGGATGTCGCCGAGGACGGGGAACCCGTTGAACGCCGTGTTGGCGGCCAGCAACAGAATCAGCGCCGTGACACCGGCGATCAGGAAGAGCCCGACGCTGAAGTCGTGGAAGACCGCGTCGGCCAACTGCGCGATCAGCGTCTTCTGGTGGTAGTCCGCCGGGGCGCCCACGAGCTGTTCGTGCGGTCGCTCCGCGATCTTCACACCGGTTTCCTTGGCCAACATGATGATGCCCATGAACAGGGTGACCGCGAACAGGCCGAGTAACGCCAGGGTGGTCGCGGCGTTGCGCGACTTGGGCTTGCGGAACGCCGGCACCCCGTTGCTGACCGCCTCCACACCCGTCAGTGCAGCGCTGCCGGATGAGAACGCCCGTGCCACAAGGAAAACCAGCGCGAAACCGACGATCTCCCCGTGCTCGGAATGCATCTCGAAATTCGCCGATTCGGCCTGCAGCGGTTCCCCGAGAGCATAGATCTGGAAGAAGCCCCAGCCGAGCATGAGGAACATCCCGACCATGAACGCGTACGTCGGGATGGCGAAAGCGGTTCCGGACTCTCGGATGCCGCGCAGGTTGATCGCCGCCACCAACAAAATCGCGATCACCGCGAACAGCACCTTGTGATGGTTCACGAACGGCACGGCCGAGCCGATGTTCGACATCGCCGAGGACATCGACACCGCGACGGTGAGCACGTAGTCGACCAGAAGCGCGCTCGCCACGGTCAGGCCGGCAGTGGGTCCGAGGTTGGTGGTCACGACCTCGTAGTCCCCGCCCCCGGACGGGTAGGCATGCACGTTCTGCCGGTAGCTGGCGATGACGATCACCATGACCCCGGCCACCGCCAGCCCGATCCACGGCGTCATCGAGTAGGCGGCCAGGCCGGCTACCGAGAGCACCAGAAAGATTTCTTCGGGCGCGTAGGCCACCGACGACAGGGCGTCTGAGGCGAAGACGGGAAGGGCTATCCGCTTCGGCAGCAGAGTGTGCGAAATCCTGTCGCTGCGAAACGGCCTGCCGAGGACCACCCGCCGCGCGAACCTGGATAGCTTGGACACGAGTGCCAAGACTAAGCCCAGCAGCAATTGCCCGTCGGAAAGCTGTAGCGTTCGACTGCACGGGTTCGACAGGAAGGACCGTGGAGTGCGTGTAGTGGTGATGGGCTGCGGCCGGGTCGGCGCGTTGCTCTCGGACAGCCTCTCCCGGATCGGCCACGATGTCGCGGTCATCGACCGCGACGGCACGGCGTTTCACCGGCTCTCACCCGAGTTCAACGGGGAGCGGGTGCTCGGCATGGGCTTCGACCGCGACGTGCTGCTGCGGGCGGGCATCGAAGAAGCCGGCGCGTTCGCCGCGGTGTCCTCGGGTGACAACTCCAACATCATCTCCGCGCGGGTCGCCCGCGAGACCTTCGGCGTCGAGCGTGTGGTCGCCCGGATCTACGACGCCAAGCGCGCCGCGGTCTACGAACGGCTGGGCATCCCGACGGTGGCCACCGTGCCGTGGACGACCGACCGTCTGCTCAACGTGCTGACCCGCGAGACCGAAACCACCAAGTGGCGCGACCCCACCGGCAATGTCGGTGTCACCGAACTGGCGCTGCACGAGGCGTGGGTGGGCCGCCGCATCACCGACCTCGAGACGGCCACCGGCGGCCGGGTGGCGTTCCTGATCCGGTTCGGTGCCGGATTGCTGCCCGATGCGAAGACCGTCATCCAGGCCAGCGACCAAGTGTTCATGGCCGCGATCGCCGGCCATATCGCCGAGGCTCTGGCCATCGCGGCGCTGCCGCCGAGCGAGGACCTCGAGGGATGAAGGTCGCCATCGCCGGGGCCGGCGCCGTCGGCCGGTCCATCGCCCGTGAGCTGGTCGACACCCACGAAGTAACGCTGCTGGAACGCAATCCCGACCACATCGACGTCGACGCGATACCTTCGGCGCAGTGGCGGCTGGGCGACGCCTGCGAGCTGACCCTGCTCGAATCCGTTCAACTCGAGCAGTTCGACGTGGTGATCGCGGCCACCGGCGACGACAAGGTCAACGTCGTGGTCAGCCTCCTGGCCAAGACCGAGTTCGCCGTGCCGCGGGTGGTCGCCCGCGTCAACGACCCGCGCAACGAGTGGTTGTTCGACGAGAGCTGGGGCGTTGACGTGGCGGTGTCGACGCCGCGGATGCTGGCCTCCCTCGTGGAGGAGGCGGTGGCGGTCGGCGACCTGGTGCGGCTGATGGAGTTCCGCAAGGGGCAGGCCAACCTCGTCGAGATCACGCTGCCCGACGACACTCCGTGGGGCGGCAAGCCGGTCAAGCGCCTCGAACTGCCCCGCGACTGCACGCTGGTGGCGATCCTGCGTGGCCCGCGGGTGATCGTGCCCGAGTCGGACGAACCGCTCGAGGGTGGCGACGAGTTGCTGTTCGTGGCCGTCGCCGAGGCCGAAGACCAGTTGCAGGACCTGCTGCTGCACCCGCAGCTGCGCTGAATTCAGCCTCCGGTCGGGGCGTTGGCTTCGTCGGAGGACTCGCGCGCGTTGATGGCTTTCTGCGCGGTCCGGATCGCCAGATAGGTCACCACCGCCGCGACCGCCGTCAACGGCCAGCCCATCGAGATTCGCGCGACACCCAGCCACCCGGTCTGGTCGGCGTCGTAGAGATGCCGCTGAACGATGAAGCGGGAGGCGAACACCGCCGCCCAGAACAGCGTCGCGACGTCGAACGCCGTCACCGCCCTGCGTACCCCGCGCCAGTCCCGGCCATGTCCGTTGACCCAGCCCCAGACATAACCCACGACGGGCCGGCGAATCACCACCGACACGGTGAACACCGCCGCCCAGAACAACGACGTCCAAATGCCAAGCAGGAAGTAGCCTTTCGACTCCCCCATCACGTAGGCGATCAATGCGCAGATCCCGACACCGAAGAAGCCGGAGATCGCGGGCTGGGCGGACTCCCGCCGAGCGAGCCGCCACGCGAGGATGATGCCGGCCACGCCGAGCGCGGCGACGATGGCGGGGATGAGCCCGACGGTCTGGGAGATCGGAACGAATGCCACCACCGGCAACGTCGAGTAGATCAGACCGCTGACCCCGCCCATCTGGTCGAGGACGGCGTTGGCCTTCGTCGGCTGATGGGTTTTCGGCTGCCCCGGTTCGGTTCCGGGGTCGCTCACTTCTGGATCTCGTAGTGCGGGTTGTAGATGGCCTTGGCTCCGTTGTCGAGCTTGCCGACGCGACCGTGCACCTTGAGGGTACGGCCCGACTCGATACCCGGGATGCGGCGCTGACCGAGCCAGACCAGCATCACCGAATCGGTGCCGTCGAACAGCTCGGCCTTCACGCCGCCCGCGCATGCCTTGCCGTTGCATTCGACGCTGCGCAGGGTGCCGATCATCGTCACTTCCTGACCGCGTTCGCAGTCGATCGCTCTCTGGGCGCCGGTCGAGGCGGCTTCGTCGCTGAGCTCTTCGACGTCGAGTTGCTCGGGGTCGTCTGTCAACCGTCGCGTGAGCCGGCGCAGATACCCTTCGGCCGTTGCCATGGCCTCTCCTGACCTATCCGCAGATGCACCTTGGACCTACCCAAGTAATCGCCACGTTAACCCTGTGAGTTACGAGATGCCACGTGGGGTCACCTCGCCACGCCGGGGCTTTTCGACCAAGGCACGATCAGGTCATGACGGTCTTTCTGCGCGGCGTCACGACGGTGCTGCTACCGGGCACCGGATCCGACGACGACTTCGTCTACCGGGCATTTTCCGCCGCGTTGCACGAGCAGGGTGCGACGCTCGTCACACCCGCGCCTCAGCCGCACCGGCTCGTCGCCGGCTACCGGGACGCACTCGACGACGCCGCGCGCAGCGGACCCATCGCCGTTGGCGGCGTGTCGATCGGCGCGGCGGTCGCCACAGCATGGGCGCTGGCGCATCCGGGCCGGACGGTTGCGGTGCTCGCGGCGCTTCCGGCGTGGACCGGCTCCCCGCAGCATGCACCCGCGGCGGCCGCCGCGCGTCACTCCGCCGAACTGCTGCGCCGCGACGGGCTCGCGGCCACCAGCGCGGCGATGCGCGCGTCGAGCCCGCGGTGGCTGGGCGATGAGCTGACCCGGTCGTGGCTCGGGCAATGGCCGGCCCTGCCGGAGGCGATGGAGGAGGCGGCGAACTACGTCGCACCCACCCGCGCCGAATTGGCGCAGTTGGCCGTCCCGCTGGGCGTCGCGGCCGCCAGCGACGATCCCGTGCATCCGATCGAGGTGGCCGCCGAATGGGTGACCGCGGCGCCGCAGGCGGCGCTGCGGACCGTCACGCTCGACGAATTCGGCGCCGACCCGGCGGTGTTGGGAGCCGCGTGCGTGGTCGCCCTGCTGGAGGCCTGCGGCGGGGTCAGGCCTGGCACGCGTTAACCGGTGGATAGCACGCACCTGGTGCGTGGAAGCAACCCCTTAAGGCAATACGGCCATTCAGCCGCCGGTGATTGTCCGCAACTGCTGCATCGCCGACCCTTGTTCGCTGCGGCGCGCGACCGGTGCCTGCTGACCGGGCGGCTGGCCTTGTTGCGCCTGCTGTGCGGCCTGCTGAGCCGCGGCGGCCTCGCGTAGCTGGTTCGCCATCGGCTCCGGCAGCTCGACCGCCAGCGGCGTGCGCACCGGCAACGGAGTCTCTCCGCGACGAACAACGGTGTCGGCCAACGCTTCTCGCGCTTCGGCGGCCAGTGTGTCGATGTGTTCCTGCGGGCCGTTGACGACGCAGCGGATCATCCAGCGGTAACCGTCGACGCCGATGAAGCGCACCACGCCGGGTTGCCCCTGCTGCGCTGCCTGGCCCTGCTGCGCGGCGGCCACGCCGACGACCTCGCGGCCCCACGGCCCGTCCTTGATCGACACCTGGGCGCCGTCCTTGCGCAACGAGTCGGCGAGCTCTCCGGCGATCTCGCGCCACAGGCCGCTGCTCTTGGGAGCGGCGTACGCGGCGACGGTGAACCGGCCGTGTGGAGTGACGACCCATATCGCGCTGGGCACGCCCTGCGGCGTCAGCTCGACCTGGACCTGACCACCCGCTGGCAAGGGGATCAGGACCGAGCCCAGATCCAGTCGGCCGGCGGCGGCCGTCTCGGCGTCGTCGAAGTCCTCGATGTCGAACGGGCCTTCCAGTTCGTCGTCGATCGCGTCGCCCGTCGCCTGCCCGGCGACATCGTCGACGTCACCGATCTCGTTGTCTTTGCGTTTACCGAATGCCATTTCACAAACTCGCATGTCCGCCGGAGGAACCGTGGCCACCTACGCCACGGGTGCTTTCACCAAGACCAGCCTCGTCGAAAGACGTGACCTCGACCAGCTCGGGCAGTTCTACCCGCTGGACCAGCAACTGAGCGATGCGGTCCCCGCGGTTCACGACGATCGGTGCCTGCGGATCGAGGTTGATCAGCGAAACCTTGATCTCGCCGCGGTAGCCGGCGTCGATGGTGCCCGGGCTGTTGACGATCGAAAGCCCCACGCGGGCAGCCAAACCCGAGCGGGGATGCACCAGTCCGACCATCCCGTGCGGGATCGCCACGGCGATACCCGTCGGAACAAGCGCGCGTTCACCGGGCGCCAGTTCGACGTCGAGCGCGCTGAAGAGGTCGACGCCCGCATCGCCGTCATGGGCGCGGCTGGGCATCGGCAGATCAGGATCGAGGCGCACGACCGCCAGAGAAGTGGGCACGACGTCAGAGATTACTCTTGGCCGCGTGTCCGACACGCGCGCCACGACGCAATCCGTTCGCTACCGCGAGCGGCTCTGGGTGCCGTGGTGGTGGTGGCCGCCCGGTCTGGGTCTCGCGGCGCTCATCGCGCTCGAGATCAACATGGGCATTCCCGGCATCCCCGAATGGTTGCCGTACGCAGTGCTGTTGCCTGTCGCCGCCGTCGTCTTGTTATGGCTGGGCCGTACGGAGGTGCGGGTCGTCAGCGGGCCCGGCGGCACCGAGCTGTGGGCTGGTCCCGCGCATCTGCCCGCCAACGTGATCACCCGGTCGGCCAAGGTGCCGCGCAGCGCGAAGTCCGCGGCGCTGGGGCGCCAACTGGATCCGGCCGCCTACGTCGTTCATCGGGCATGGGTGGGCCCGATGGTTCTGGTGGTGCTCGACGATCCGGACGATCCGACGCCGTATTGGCTGGTCAGTTGCCGTCAGCCGGAGAGGGTGCTGGCGGCGCTGAACAGTTGAACCGCTCGGCAGCTCTGTCAGGCAGCGCAGTCCGAACAGATCATCATGCCGTTCTTCTCGCTGGCCAGACGGCTGCGGTGGTGGACAAGGAAGCAGCTCGAGCAGGTGAACTCGTCGGCTTGCTTGGGGACCACGCGTACCGACAGCTCTTCGCCGGACAGGTCGGCGCCGGGCAATTCGAAGGACTCGGCGGACTCCGACTCGTCGACATCGACGACCGCCGACTGGGCCTCGTTACGCCGCGCCTTCAACTCTTCGAGCGAATCTTCCGAGACGTCATCGGTCTCGGTGCGCCGTGGGGCGTCGTAATCGGTAGCCATCGTGTCCCCTCCGAATAAACCTTGTGCAGCAGAGCTTTGTACCAGCGTCGAACGCATCCGCCAAACGATTCGTGCCCGTATGTGTACCCGTTGCACTGTGATTTATGTCACAGGAGGCCTCGTACCATGCGCGGAACGCAGGAACAGGGGCTTTAGAGTGCAAGCGTGGTCGCGCAAATCACAGAGGGAACCGCGTTCGACGAACACGGTCGCCCCTTCCGGCGGCGCAACTTTCTGCCCGCCATCCTGTTGTTCGTCGCCCTCTCGGTGGTGACGTTGATGGTGTGGGTCATCGCCCTGAACCGCCCCGCCGACGTGCCGGAGGCCGCGGTGTGCAATCCGCCGCCAGCGCCCAGTGATCCCAACGCCCCCGCTTCGACGCTGGGTGAGCAGGTGTCGCGCGCCGACATGATCGACGTGAGCCCCGCCCGCCTCGCCGACACAAAGATCAGGGTCCTCAACGCCAGCGGTCAGGGTGGTCAGGCCGCCGAGGTGGCCAGCGCGCTGAAGGACCTCGGCTTCGCCGAACCGACCGCGGCGAACGATCCGATCTACGCGACCGCGCGGCTGGACTGCCAGGGTCAAATCCGGTTCGGCGAAGCCGGACGGGCCGCGGCCGCCGCGGTGTGGCTGGTCGCGCCGTGCACCGAACTGTTCCAGGACGAGCGCGGAGACGACAGCGTCGATCTTGCGCTCGGCACAGAGTTCACGGAGTTGAGCAGCAGCGACGACATCGAGGCGGTGCTGGCGAGCCTGCGCCCCGACGCCACGCAGGCGTCCGACTCGTCGCTGCTGTCGAAGATCCACTCGGGGACCTGCTGAGCCGCGATCGCGCAGCCGCTTTCTACGGTGCGCCCGCGCCGCGCAGGACGTCGTCCAGGGCGGCCGCAACGCCCGGTGCGGCGGCCGTGATGAACCCCGGCCCGCCCGTCGCCCCGCTGCCCTGCGGCAACTGCAGCGTGGCCCCGGCCTCGGCGGCGATCAGCGCTCCGGCCGCCCAATCCCACAGGTGGACGCCGTCCTCGTAGTAGGCGTCCAGTTGACCCGCCGCAACCATGCACAGGTCCAGTGCGCACGATCCGATCCGGCGCACGTCGCGTACTTCGGGGAGGACCCGCGTCAACACAGCGGCCTGCCGGGCCCGCTGTTCGCGGTCGTACGAAAAACCCGTACCCAACAACGACATTGACAGATCGTCGGCGCCGCTGGTGTGCAGCGATGCGGTGCCGTCGGCGTCGCGCAGAGAGGCGCCGTGGCCGAGCGCAGCCGAGTACACCGCGCCGGCGGGCACATTCGCGACCGCACCGGCCACCGATCTGCCGCCGCGCTGCACGGCCACCGACACCGCATAGGCCTCCAGTCCGTAGACGAAGTTGACCGTGCCGTCGATCGGATCGAGCACCCAGGTGAGGTCGTCCCCGTGCGCGGGGGTTCCGCCCTCCTCTTCGCCGAGCACATGCTCACCGGGCCGCAGCTCTGCCAGCCGGTCGCGGATCAGTCGCTCGGCTTCGGTGTCGACGACGGTAACGGGGTCGGTGGGCGAGCTCTTGGTTCGCAGCCCTGAATCGTCTGTCGACGAGCCGGGGGCGCCGAAAACCTCTGCACGGCGCTGCCGTACGAAGGCGGCCGCTTCGGTGGCCAGCTGCTCGGCGACCGAGCGCAGCAGGACGGGATCGGCGTCGTTGTCGGGCATGCACCCATCGCAGCACGTTTCGGTCGTCGTTGTCGCCGACTGTCTCCGACAGGCCCGCGCAGCCACTTTCGAACCACTAAGGTGTGGGGCGCATGACGTGGCTGCGGCACGCCTGCCCGGAGTAGAGGAGCGCTCATGACCGCGACCAATTCACCACCCGTCACCCAGAGCGTCAACGGGAGCCAGCGGCGCGGATTCGGAATCGACGTCGGTGGCAGCGGCGTCAAGGGCGGAATCGTCGACCTGAACACCGGCCAGTTGATCGGCGAGCGATTCAAGCTGGCGACCCCCCAGCCCGCGACTCCCGAGGCGGTCAGCAAGACGGTCGCGGCCGTGGTCCGGGAATTCGGCTGGACCGAGAAGGTCGGCGTCACCTACCCCGGCGTGGTCACCGAGGGGATCGTGCGCACCGCGGCCAACGTCGACAAGGAATGGATCGGCAGCAACGCCAGCGAGTTCTACAGCAACGCGCTCGACGGACAGCCGGTCACGGTTCTCAACGACGCCGACGCCGCCGGGCTGGCCGAGGAGAAGTTCGGCGCGGGCCGGGACAACACCGGCGTGATTGTGCTGCTGACCTTCGGCACCGGAATCGGTTCGGCCGTGATCCACAACGGCGCGCTGCTGCCCAACACCGAGTTCGGTCATCTCGAGGTCGGCGGCAAGGAAGCCGAGCATCGCGCCGCGTCGTCGGTGAAGGAACGCAAGGGCTGGAACTACGAGCGCTGGACCGTCGAGGTGACGAAGGTGCTGGTAGCGGTCGAAAACGCGATCTGGCCGGACCTGTTCATCGCCGGCGGCGGCATCAGCCGCAAGGCCGATAAATGGATTCCGCTGCTCAAGAACCGCACGCCGGTGGTGGCCGCGGCTCTGCAGAACACGGCGGGCATCGTGGGCGCCGCGATGGCTGCTGAGGTGGATGTCACAGCTACCGCCAAGTAGCCACGCCCGGGATTTGCCGCTCGAGGCGGCGTTCTCGCACACTGTCGTTACAATGGTCGACGGCGGCCGCAGCCTGGATAGCGACGATTATCAACCGCCATTATTCGACAGCCGACGCTCATCGATGGGGCTTACCCTGCCCGTGATGAGGTAGCACAAGGAAAGGGTGTACGTGGCAGCGACAAAGGCAAGCCCGGCAACCGATGAGCCGGTGAAGCGCACCGCTACCAAAACCGCCCCCGCCAAGAAGACCGCGGCGAAGTCGGCTAACGGGACGGCGCCGGCCAAGAAGGCCGCCAAGACCCGCGCCACCAAGGCGCCCGCCAAGACCGCCGCCAAGACCGCCGCCAAGACCGCCGCGAAGGCAAGCACGTCAGGCAAGGCACCGGCCAAGGCTTCGAAGGCCGCCAAGACCGCCGCACCCCGCGGTCGCGCCAAGAAGGCCACCGCCGCCGAGCCCGACAACACCAAGGTCGACGCCGAGGCCGACGACCTCGAGACCGACGACATCGAAGCCGAGCCCGGCGAGGACCTCGCGGTCGAAGACACCGATATCGACCTGGCGGATCTCGAGGTCGACGAGGAACCCGCCGAGGAGAGTGCGGAGGCGGCCGAGGGCGACGCGCCCGCCGCGGAAGCCGACGCCGAGGCCGTCGCGGAGGACGACGAGATCGCCGAGCCGTCGGAGAAGGACAAGGCATCCGGCGACTTCGTCTGGGACGAAGAGGAATCCGAGGCGCTCCGGCAGGCCCGTAAGGACGCCGAACTGACCGCATCGGCCGACTCGGTGCGCGCCTACCTCAAGCAGATCGGCAAGGTCGCGCTGCTCAACGCCGAGGAAGAGGTCGAGCTCGCCAAGCGCATCGAGGCCGGGTTGTACGCGACTCAGTTGATGGCCGAACTCGCCGAGAAGGGTGAGAAGCTGCCCGCCGCGCAGCGCCGCGACATGATGTGGATCTGCCGCGACGGCGACCGCGCGAAAAACCATCTGCTGGAAGCGAACCTGCGTCTGGTGGTATCGCTGGCCAAGCGTTACACGGGTCGTGGCATGGCGTTCCTCGACCTCATCCAGGAAGGCAACCTGGGCCTGATCCGCGCCGTCGAGAAGTTCGACTACACCAAGGGCTACAAGTTCTCCACCTATGCCACCTGGTGGATCCGCCAGGCGATCACCCGCGCGATGGCCGACCAGGCCCGCACCATCCGCATCCCCGTGCACATGGTCGAGGTGATCAACAAGCTCGGCCGCATCCAGCGTGAGCTGCTCCAGGACCTGGGCCGCGAGCCCACTCCCGAAGAGCTGGCCAAGGAGATGGACATCACGCCGGAGAAGGTGCTGGAGATCCAGCAGTACGCCCGTGAGCCGATCTCGCTGGACCAGACCATCGGCGACGAGGGCGATTCGCAGCTGGGCGATTTCATCGAGGATTCCGAGGCCGTCGTGGCCGTGGACGCGGTGTCGTTCACGCTGCTGCAGGATCAGCTGCAGTCGGTGCTGGAGACGCTGTCCGAGCGTGAAGCCGGCGTGGTGCGGCTGCGGTTCGGGCTCACCGACGGACAGCCGCGCACGCTCGACGAGATCGGTCAGGTGTACGGGGTGACGCGCGAGCGCATCCGCCAGATCGAGTCGAAAACCATGTCAAAGTTGCGCCACCCGAGCCGTTCTCAGGTTCTGCGCGACTACTTGGACTGACCGACACTTCGGTTCCTGAACTGCAGGTTCACCGCCTCGGCGTCCGATCTGAAATCGGGCAAAGGGCAGGTGTCCCATAGGAACACCTGCCCTCACGCGTCCTAACTGCCGACCTTCATTCGTCAATCACCTCGCGGCAGCCGCAGATGGGGTCCATGTCGGGAAAAGGACCGGCGAAGGGGCTGTGCTCGCCGAGAGCCGGGTGGGACGTGGCGGTTTGGGTCGGCTGCGGCGTGAATCCCGGAGTCATCTGGGCGTGGACCGCGGAATCGCCGGCCGACGTGGGATCAAGCTTGACCCCCGGAATCAGGTGGGCGTGGACCTCGGAGTCATTGGCTGGGGAGGCGGGTGCGGCGTGCTGCTCCGACGATGACGTGCCGGCGTGCTCGGACGACGATGTGCCGGCGTGCTGCTCCGACGACGACGTGCCGGCGTGCTGCTCGGAGTCGTGGGCAGGTGCAGCGGCCGCGGTGCCAGCCACGCCGAGCGCAGCCAGTCCCAGGGCCCCCGCGATGGTGGCAGCGGCGGCGAGTTTCTTGATCGCGCCGACGGTGGTGATGGAGGCTGCGGTCTTCGTGGACGGGCTATCGGTCATCGGAGTCCCTTTTCTCGTAGCCACAGCGTGTCTGTGGTTGAGAAGAGAATCGGGCGATGTCCTCAACAGACTCTCAATGCGCCCGCTGATGCTTCACGACCCGCGCGAAAAGGGTTCGGCCGTACACCGTGCGGCCCCTACTGTGCGACCGCCTGGACTAGTGCCTACGCCGGTGGCGGTGGCGGTGGCGGTGGCGGTCCGATCCTGTTCAGCGTGATTTCGTTGGCGCCGTTGTAGGCGTCGCCGCATATCCCCGGTTCGTAGTAGGAGCGCACACCTTTACCGCTGGCGGCATCCCATGCGTAATTCATGGGCAGATCGTGCTGCGAGCCGTCCTCGCATGTGAGCGCATCTGGTGTCAGGGCGTCGCGAATGATCCACCATCCGACCTGCCAGTAGGCGTTCGCGCTCCATCCTGGCGACTTTCGCTCGGTGTCGCCGGCGCCGTACTCGGTGACGTGCACACACTGGAACGAGTCGCCTTCACATGGCGTGACGACCCACGTCGTCGGGCCCCATTCGTAGGCGACTTCGTAGGTGCCGAGCGCATTCGCCGTGATCTGGTCGACGCCGTACGCGGGGGCTGCTGACCCCACCGCGACCATGCCTGCCGCGAGGACGGATGCCGCCGCGGTCACCCCCCTGCTTCCCATTGGCACTCCTTCGTGTCCGGCTCGCGTCTTAGGCAGTATGCCTCGCAAGGGATCGCCGCTGACTCGATTTACGGTCAACAAAAGCATCCGCGAGTGTCGGGTTGTTCAACGCGATCTCGCATTCGAGTGTGCGTCGAACCGACACTCGCCGCGCCGCGATCGCGCCGGTTCCCGGGCAGCAAACCAGCTGTAACAACGAACCTGTAGTGTTTCGCGCCGTGCCGAACAAGCCCGCGAAGGTTCCTCCCATGCCTGTGGTCCGCGTCGTCGACCGACTGCGGGCGGCTCTGCAATCCGTTCATCGCTCGACGGTGCCCGCGAGCGTCGCCATCCTCGAGATGGCGACCGGAGCGTGGACGACGCAGACGATGTTCGTCGCTGCGAAACTCGGTGTCGCCGACGAACTCGCGAACGGACCGGCGCGCGCCGCAGACATCGCCGAGCGGGTGGGCGCTGACCCCGACGCGCTATACCGACTGATGCGGGCGCTGACGTCCAAAGGTCTGCTCGACCATCGCCGCGACGACACCTTCAGCCTGACGAAAGTCGGAGAAGCCTTGCGCTCCGATCACCCGGAGTCGATGCGCGACATGGTGCTGTTCATCGGCCACCAGGCCCGCTGGGAGGACTGGGGCAGCCTGCTGCATTCGTTGCAGACCGGCGAACCGTCAGTCATCAAGCTGCGTGGGATGCCGTATTTCGACTACTTGGAAACCGATCCCGAACTGGCCCAGGTGTTCAACAAAGCGATGACCGCGACAAGCGGCATCACCAACGAAATAGCGCTCAGCCAATACGATTTCAGCGCTTTCAAACTGATCGTGGACGTCGGTGGCGGCCACGGCCTGCTGCTGTCGACGATTCTGAACCGGGCGCCGGGCGCACACGGCATCGTGTACGACCTGCCCTCTGTGGTCACCGACGCCGCAACCACTTTCAAGGCCGCCGGAGTGGCGGACCGATGCACGGCAGAAGGCGGTTCGTTTCTGGAGAGGGTGCCCGAAGGCGGTGACGCCTACGTGCTGAAGAACATCATCCACGACTGGGACGACGCCACGTCGCTGACGATCCTGCGCAACGTCCGCACCGCGATCGCACCGCACGGCAAACTGCTCCTCCTGGAAATGGTTCTGCCCCAACGGGCGACTGCGTTCATCGGATTCCAGCTCGACCTGGAGATGCTCGTCACCGTGGGCGGCAGAGAACGTACCCGCGCCGACTACGCAGAACTCTTGCGCGGCGCAGGTTTCCGGCTCGACCGCGTCGTCGACACCGTCACACCGATATCGATCGTGGAAGCAACGCCGATCTAGCGCGGCCGCGAGTCACCGCTTCTTGTCGCGCACCTTGTAGGTCGAGGGCCACGATTCGCGCGTCTCGTCGCCGGTCAACGGAATTCCCTTGCTTCCGATCTTGATGTCGTAGGCCTCCTTGCCGGGGCCCACCTCCCGGTTGGCGTGCTCGGTGGCCAGGTAGATCAACTGGTCGATCTCGGCTTCGGCGAATGCGACGAACGACGTCTTGCGGACGATGTCGTCCGCGCCGGCGGCGATGCGGTCCGGCAACACCCGCGTCGCGAACGCCGCGCCTGCCAACAACACGGACGGGATCACCCAGTAGCACAGGAACGACAGCGGTGATTCGGTGTCATGGATCGTCGCGTCGCGGTCGACGATCGGCGGGATCACCGACGACAGCGTCATGCCGCCGAACACCGCCACCCAGATCCACGTCAGCGCAGAGGTGACGCGAGCGAACAGGTCGCTCTTGACGACGTGGGGCTGCTGGCCGGCCTCGGCAAACTCCCGAACGAACGGCTTGCCGATCAGCACACCGGTGAGCGCCACGAGCAAGATGCCGGCGTTGCTCAGCGGCAGCATCCACCGTTCCGAAAACGATTCGTCGAGCGCGAATGTGAGTGCCGTCAAAATCAAAAACGTTGCTACTGCGCCGATTTCGAGTATCCGGCCGGGACCGCCGCGCATCTGCCCCAGCGTGAATGCGCCAAGCGCGACCGCCAGAGCGATCAGGGCCGCGACGATGAACGGAACATTACCGACGAGCACCCAGTAGACGATCCACGGTGCCAGACCTAACAAAATGCCCACGATTTGTAAGTGTACGTAGACCCCTCCCGCGCGTGGAAGTGATCTAGTTTGAGGCGATGCGAGAGCGGCGCACACGGCCTCTGGATCGGCGTACGAGGGAGCGGTCGGTCAGGGCGCCGGCGGAGCGAACCGGCCCTCGGAGTCCGGCAGATAAGACGTGACGCGGATCACAGCTTCGATTGGCAAAGGGCCGTAGAGATGTGGGAACTCCATTCCCACGGGATCAGCGGGCACACCGGGTTCCCAGCGAACCGGAGAGGACAGTCGTGCGGCGTCGATGTGCAGCAGCACTAGGTCGGTACGACCGGCGTAGAGCCGGTTGGCCGGAAGGTGCACCTGCTCGGGTGTCGACAGATGCACGAAGCCGCTCGCGGTCAACGAAGCGGGACAATGCTCGCCGCGTGCTTGAGCAGACTGCCATTCGTCTTTGCTACACAGGTGGACCAGTACGGTGGGCAGTGGGCTCATATAGCCAGCCTGCCGCGCCGGCAACTCGAGGTAACGGTGAGACACGACACACCGGTAGAGCCTTTGGGAACAACGCCGAAAGCCAGAACGTCTGAGACAGTAGATGCACGCGACAGTACGGAGGTCCGCAATGACGAACGCAACGCTCACCAGTCCCCCACTGACCCGGGCTGACCGCTGCGATCGTTGCGGCGCCGCGGCACGGGTGCGCGCGAAGCTCCCGTCGGGAGCCGAGTTGCTCTTCTGCCAGCACCACGCCAATGAGCACGAGGCCAAGCTGATCGAGTCGGCTGCCGTCCTCGAAGTCAGCCCGGTGGAGGCATAGCGTCCGACACGGCTGAGAGCCGCTCTGGGCAGGATCACACTTCGTCAGTAATGCTGGACTGGTCATGAATGACCAGCCCCGGCCGCTGCCGACGAAGCCGTCGCGCCACCACATCCGCCACATCGTGGGGCGCACTTTGTCCAAGAGCTGGGATGACTCGATTTTCTCGGAGTCCGCGCAGGCTGCCTTCTGGTCGGCGTTGTCGCTTCCCCCGCTGCTGTTGGGGATGCTCGGCAGCCTGGCCTACATCGCTCCGGTGTTCGGACCCGACACGCTTCCGATGATCGAGACCCAGATCGTTGACACGGCTGCGCGGTTCTTCTCCACCAATGTGGTGACCGAGATCATCGAGCCGACAGTCCGCGACATCGTCAAGGGCGCCCGCGGTGAGGTGGTCTCGCTGGGCTTCGTCATCTCGCTGTGGGCCGGATCGTCGGCAATCTCGGCATTCGTCGACTCGATCACCGAGGCGCACGACCAGACGCCGCTACGCCATCCGGTTCGTCAGCGGTTCTACGCGCTCGGCCTCTACGTGGTGATGTTGGTGGGCGCGATCATTGCGGCCCCGTTCATTGCGTTGGGGCCTCGCAAGATCGCCACGTACATCCCGGACAGCTGGGATCACGTTCTGCGGTTCGGCTACTACCCGGTGCTGATACTGGCGCTGGTCGTGTCCGTCAACGTGCTCTACCGGGTCTCGCTGCCCAAGCCGTTACCGTCGCACCGGTTACTGCTGGGCTCGATCCTGGCCACGACGGTGTTCCTGTTGGCGACGTTCGGCCTGCGCTTCTACCTGACGTGGATCACCGCGACCGGCTACACCTACGGCGCGTTGGCGACGCCGATCGCCTTCTTGTTGTTCGCGTTCTTCCTCGGATTCGCAATCATGATCGGCGCCGAACTCAACGCCGCGATCCAGGAGGAGTGGCCGGCGGCCGACACGCACGCCAAGCGGTTCGGTTGGTGGTTGAAGGGAAAAGCCGAGTCACTCAACGGCGTCGCGGCCGAAGAAGCACCGACAGCCGCTCCGGTGTCCCCGGCAGCCGCGGGAGCGACGGCCGACCGCGCTACTTCTTGAGTTTCTCGTAGATGCGCTTGCACTCCGGGCACACTGGTGACCCGGGCTTGGCCGACTTCGTCACCGGAAACACCTCGCCGCACAGCGCGACGACGTGGGTGCCCATCACCGCGCTCTCGGCGATCTTGTCCTTCTTGACATAGTGGAAGAACTTCGGGGTATCGCTGTCAGTCCCGTCGTCGACGCGTTCGTCGGTGTCGGTGCGCTCGATCGTCTGGGTTTGCATGACAACCATTTTGCCCGTAAGAAAACCGACCCGTACAGCGGAGCCACAATGTGGGACAGTGAAGGTATGAAACAAAGCCCCGAGCTGAGTTTCGACGACGACGGCCGGCCCGTCCTGATCACTCGCGCCGCCCCCGCCTACGAGGAACAGCACCGCCAACGGGTTCGCAAGTACTTGACGCTCATGTCGTTTCGTATACCGGCCCTCGTACTGGCCGCCATCGCCTATGGCATCTGGCACAACGGCCTGATCTCGTTGGCGATTCTCGTCGGCTCGATTCCCTTGCCGTGGATCGCCGTGCTCATCGCCAACGACCGTCCGCCGCGGCGTCCAGAGGAGCCGCGCCGGTTCGACAACCGCCGTCACTCCTCCGAGGTGCCGACCGGCCAACGGCCGGCACTCGAGCAGCGCACAGTCGCGCCGCCGCAACCCGAGGGGCGTGGCTCGAATGGCGATGTTCCCAGCTGAGACGCTTCTATCCCTTTTCTAAGGACATTCTCAGGTCGGATCCGAGAAACCGCTGATCAGAAGGTGTGAACCAGCCAAGGGCTGGGAACTCTTTGGACCTCGTGGGCGTTGTAGCTCATGACAGTTCGACTTGATCAGGAGGCCGTCATGGCAAATGCCAGCACCATCCGCGTCGACCGGGACCTGGACGCCCAGAGTCCAGCGGCTGACCTCGTACGCGTGTATCTCAATGGTATTGGCAAAACTGCCTTACTCAACGCCGCCGATGAGGTGGAACTCGCAAAGCGCATCGAGGCAGGGCTCTACGCCAAGCACCTGCTCGACACGCGGAAGCGCTTGGGCGAGAACCGCAAACGTGATCTTGCTGCCGTGGTCCGCGACGGTGAGGCCGCGCGTAGGCACCTTCTCGAAGCCAACCTGCGCCTTGTCGTTTCGCTGGCGAAGCGCTACACCGGTCGCGGCATGCCGCTGCTCGACCTGATCCAGGAAGGCAACCTGGGCCTGATCCGGGCGATGGAAAAGTTCGACTACGCCAAGGGATTCAAGTTCTCGACGTACGCCACGTGGTGGATCCGTCAGGCGATCACCCGCGGCATGGCCGACCAGAGCCGCACGATCCGGCTGCCGGTGCACCTCGTCGAGCAGGTCAACAAGCTGGCTCGGATCAAGCGCGAGATGCACCAGAACCTCGGCCGTGAAGCCACCGATGAGGAACTGGCCGCCGAGTCCGGGATCCCGGTGGAGAAGATCACCGATCTGCTCGAGCACAGCCGCGACCCGGTGAGCCTCGATATGCCGGTGGGCAGCGACGAGGAAGCGCCGCTGGGCGACTTCATCGAGGACGCCGAGGCAATGTCGGCTGAGAACGCGGTGATCTCCGAACTGCTGCACACCGACATCCGGCACGTGCTGGCCACGCTCGACGAGCGCGAGCAGCAGGTGATCCGGCTGCGGTTCGGCCTCGACGACGGTCAGCCCCGCACCCTCGACCAGATCGGCAAGCTGTTCGGGCTCTCCCGCGAGCGGGTGCGTCAGATCGAGCGCGAGGTGATGGCCAAGCTCCGCAACGGCGAACGTGCGGACCGCCTCCGCTCGTACGCAAGTTAGACCCCCGACACGATCCCCGCTGCTTCGACCGGCGGGGATCGTGTCGTATCAGCATGTGCCGGTGTCGCAGACGTAACAACGCAGTTCAGGCCCTTTAGCCGGTAGACTCGGCCTCTGACGGAGGGTTAGCGCAATGAATGATCTGGTCGACACCACGGAGATGTACCTGCGGACGATCTACGACCTCGAGGAAGAGGGCGTGGTGCCCCTGCGTGCACGCATCGCAGAACGTCTCGATCAGAGCGGTCCCACCGTCAGCCAGACGGTGTCGCGGATGGAGCGCGACGGCCTGCTGCACGTTGCAGGCGATCGCCACCTCGAGCTGACCGACAAGGGCCGAGCCCTCGCGGTGGCCGTCATGCGCAAGCACCGCCTCGCCGAGAGGCTGCTCGTCGATGTCATCGGCCTGCCCTGGGAGGAAGTGCACGCCGAGGCCTGCCGCTGGGAACATGTGATGAGCGAGGACGTCGAGCGCCGGCTCGTCCAGGTTCTCGACAACCCGACCACCTCGCCGTTCGGAAACCCCATCCCCGGGCTTTCGGAGCTGGGCTTGATCAGCACGTCGTCGGAACGCGACCGGTTGAACCTCGTTCGGTTGACCGAGTTGCCCGCCGGAATGCCCGTCGCGGTCGTGGTGAGGCAGCTGACCGAGCATGTACAGGGTGACGCCGACCTGATCAGCAGGCTCAAGGATGCCGGTGTGGTGCCCAACGCCCGCGTGACCGTGCAGAGCAACGACCACGGCGGGGTGTTGATCGTGATCCCCGGCCACGAACAGGTCGAGCTGCCCCACCACATGGCGCACGCCGTCAAGGTCGAAAAGGTCTGACCTCCCGAGCGACAGCGGCGGCCGGCGGTCAACCGGCCCGTCTTCCGAATGCCTGCCTGGGCGGTAACCGGACTCCCAACTGGTCGGCCAAGCGGTAGCCGGTCGCGGCGAGTTCGCGGATCTGCTCCGGGCGCAGACCGGACTGCAGCGCGGTGTCGAGCATGCGGGCCATCCGGTGGGCGCCGTCGCAGCGCAGCGCCGCCTCCAACGACACCCCCGCCAGCGGACCGTCACCGCGGGCGTAGGCCGAGAACGCCAACAACACCAGCGCTTCGGCCCGCCACGGCTCCGGAAGCCGCCGCGACAACTCCGCCCACAGCGACTCGGCGTGAGCCGCGCGCTCGCCGACTGCGAGCGCGTACAACGTGTCGCGCACCTGCAGATCGGTCAGGGCAGCCGCGATCCGGGTCACCACCTCGTCGGGCAGGTCGTCACCCTCGGACACCCGCGCGGCCGCCGCGATCACCGCCTCGATCTCGCCGCACGCATCGCCCTCCGATCGACCTGCCTGCGCGTCCTCGATCGGACCGGCTAACACCTGGGCGCGAGCGGGATCGGTGACCGCGATGACGTCCTGGAGTTCGGTGCGCCGGGCATAGAGGCGGCGCCCGTCCAGCACGGCGGCCATCGCGAGCGGCGACGCCGACGGGTCGTCCACGGTGCCCGCTGCGCCGCAGCCGTCGGCGCAGTGCCACCGCCCGCCGGCCGCGATCCGGTCGACGACATGCGCGGCGAGCAGTTCGATCCCCCGGTCGGCCAGGGCGGACGCCAGTGCGGCGGCCAGCTCGCGGTATTCGTCGTTGCACAGCCGACAGCCCGCACCGTCCTCGTCGACCACGACAGCGATCGCCGAGTCAGGTCGCGCCGCCGCGGCGACCTCGGCGATGTCCTCGACCGAATCGGTCAGCTCCTCGGAGAGGTCCACCCGCATGACGCATCCCATCGCGCCGCGGTCCACGGTCACGAGCACGAGGGATTTCTCGGGGACGAAGCCCAGAACGGCGGGCAGGGCGGCGATCAGCACCGCGGGGCGGTCGAGGTGGAAGTCGGGTGAAGGTGAGGTCGTCATGGGGTGACCTTCCCCGCCGCCTCGGACGGCAGCCGCCCGTCGACGTTGGTGGCCCGCGCCGCTGTGGATCAATCCGGGGTTGGGGATGAATTCAGCTTCGGTTGAGGCAGTCGGCGTGCAGAACCCGCTCAACCGGCGTACACCTTGTTGCCATGGCTTCCATGCTCGAGTACGACCTCGTGGTCATAGGTTCCGGACCTGGCGGGCAGAAGGCGGCGATCGCCGCCGCGAAGCTCGGGAAGACGGTCGCGGTCGTCGAGCGGGGACGCATGCTCGGCGGGGTGTGCGTGAACACCGGAACGATCCCCTCCAAGACGCTGCGCGAAGCGGTCGTCTACCTCACCGGCATGAGCCAGCGCGAGCTGTACGGCGCCAGCTACCGGGTGAAGGAGAAGATCACGCCCGCCGATCTGCTGGCACGAACGAGCCACGTCATCGGCAAGGAACAAGACGTCGTGCGCTCCCAGTTGATGCGCAACCGCATCGACCTCATCCAGGGCCACGGCAGATTCATCGACGCCCACACCGTCCTGGTAGAGGAACCCACCCGGGGTGAGCGCACCACCGTCAGCGGCGAGTACATCGTGATCGCCACCGGCACCAAACCGGCCCGTCCTGCCGGTATCGAATTCGACGAGAACCGTGTGCTGGACTCCGACGGGATCCTCGACCTCAAGTCGCTGCCCTCGACGATGGTCGTGGTCGGTGCCGGGGTGATCGGCATCGAATACGCGTCGATGTTCGCCGCGCTGGGCACCAAGGTCACCGTCGTCGAGAAGCGCGACAGCATGCTCGACTTCTGCGATCCCGAGATCGTCGAGGCGCTGAAGTTCCACCTGCGCGACCTCGCGGTGACGTTCCGGTTCGGCGAGGAGGTGACGGCAGTGGACGTCGGATCGGCGGGCACCGTGACCACGCTGGCCAGCGGTAAGCAGATCCCCGCCGAGACCGTGATGTACTCCGCGGGTCGGCAGGGCCAGACCGAGCATCTCGACCTCGACAACGCCGGACTGCAGACCGACGCGCGCGGCCGCATCGACGTCGACAGCAACTTCCAGACCAAGGTCGACCACATCTACGCGGTCGGCGATGTGATCGGCTTCCCGGCGCTGGCCGCGACGTCGATGGACCAGGGCAGGCTGGCGGCCTACCACGCGTTCGGCGAGCCGGCGAAGGGCATGACCGACCTGCAGCCGATCGGCATCTACTCGATCCCGGAGGTGTCCTACGTCGGCGCGACCGAGGTCGAGCTGACGCGCAGCGCGATCCCCTACGAAGTGGGGGTATCGCGCTACCGCGAGCTGGCCAGGGGTCAGATCGCCGGCGATTCCTACGGCATGCTCAAACTGCTGGTCGCGACGGACGATCTGCGCCTGCTCGGCGTGCACATCTTCGGCACCAGCGCCACCGAGATGGTGCACATCGGCCAGGCCGTGATGGGCTGCGGAGGAACCATCGACTACCTTGTCGACGCCGTGTTCAACTACCCCACCTTTTCGGAGGCGTACAAGGTCGCGGCCCTGGATGTGATGAACAAGCTGCGCGCGCTCAACCAGTTCCGCGCCTAGCCCGGCCGGGTCGCACCGCAAACGTTTTCACGGCTTCGCGCATGGGATGCCCGCCAGCGGGAACGCAACATGCGCGAGACTAGTTGTCACTGTACGAAGACGTTAACGGTCTGGCACCACCGCAAGGAGGCGAGGCTCATGGCTGACGACGCTGGTCACCCCGAACAGCACTACCAGCCGGAACACTCAGGCATGTACGAGTTGGAGTTCCCCGCGCCCCAGCTGTCGTCCACGGACGGCCGGGGGCCGGTGCTCATCCACGCCCTCGAAGGCTTCTCCGACGCCGGGCACGCAATCCGGTTGGCCGCCCAGCACCTGAAGGACACACTCGACACCGAGTTGGTGGCGTCGTTCGCGATCGACGAGCTGCTGGACTACCGGTCCCGCCGCCCGTTGATGACGTTCAAGACCGACCATTTCACTCACTACGAGGATCCGGAGCTCAACCTGTACGCGATGCGCGACAGCGTCGGCACCCCGTTCCTTCTTCTGGCCGGCCTGGAGCCGGATCTGCGCTGGGAGCGGTTCATCACCGCGGTCCGGCTTCTGGCCGAACGGCTCGACGTCCGCCGCGTGGTGGGGCTGGGCACCATCCCCATGGCGGTGCCGCACACCCGGCCCATCACGATGACTGCGCATTCGAGCGACAAGGAACTCATCGCCGACCACCAGCCGTGGATCGGCGAGGTTCAGGTTCCGGCGAGTGCGTCGAACCTGCTGGAGTTCCGGATGTCGCAGCACGGGCACGAGGTGGTCGGCTACACCGTCCACGTCCCGCACTATCTGGCGCAGACGGACTATCCCGCGGCGGCCGAGGCGCTACTGGCCGAGGTCTCCAGAAACGCGTCTCTCCAGATCCCGCTCGAGGCGTTGGTCACGGCCGGCGCGGAAGTCCTGACCAAGATCAACGAGCAGGTCGAGCAGAGCCCCGAGGTGGCGCAGGTGGTCGCCGCTTTGGAACGCCAGTACGACGCCTACATGGCGGCCCAGGAGAACCGGTCCCTGCTCGCCAAAGACGAGGACCTGCCCAGCGGTGAGGAACTCGGCGCCGAGTTCGAGCGGTTCCTGGCCCAGCAGGCCGAGAAGAAGTCGAAGGACCGATTCGAAGACGGCGACGACGCCGGATAACGGGGGGTGGCCCGGTCAATGGGCGACTCGAGGGGCGCAGTGCGCGGCGGCCCGCTAAGTTGACGCAATGCCGCCTCGAAAGCCGAATCTTCGCCCCGTACGGGATCTCACCCCCGTGCTGCAGTTCCGCACCATCCACGGTTACCGGCGCGCGTACCGGGTGGCCGGTTCGGGGCCCGCGATACTGCTGATCCACGGAATCGGCGACAACTCCACCACGTGGGAGACCGTTCAGTCGAAGCTCGCGCAGCGATTCACTGTCATCGCACCGGACCTGTTGGGCCACGGCAAGTCCGACAAACCGCGTGCCGACTACTCGGTCGCCGCTTATGCCAATGGGATGCGAGACCTGCTCAGCATCCTCGACATCGACCACGTCACGGTGATCGGTCATTCGCTGGGCGGCGGCGTGGCCATGCAGTTCGCGTACCAGTTCCCGCAGTTGGTCGACCGGCTCATCCTGGTCGGCGCCGGTGGGGTCACCAAAGATGTCAACATCGCGTTGCGCTTCGCCTCCCTGCCGATGGGCAGTGAGGCGCTGGCGCTGCTGCGGTTGCCGTTCGTGCTGCCTGCCGTGCAGGCCGTGGGCCGCGTCGCCGGCGGGGTCTTCGGCTCGACCGGCCTCGGTCGCGACCTGCCACAGGTGTTGCGCATCCTCAACGACCTGCCCGAACCGACCGCGTCGTCGGCGTTCGCCCGCACGCTGCGCGCTGTCGTCGATTGGCGCGGTCAGGTGGTGACCATGCTGGACCGCTGCTATTTGACGCAGTCGGTTCCCGTTCAGCTGATATGGGGTAGCTGCGACGCCGTGATCCCGGTCAGCCACGCCCGGATGGCGCACGCCGCGATGCCGGGATCGCAGTTGGAAATCTTCGACGGCTCCGGCCATTTCCCGTTCCACGACGACCCGGACCGTTTCGTCGAGGTGGTGGAGAAGTTCATCGACAGCTCCGAACCGGCGGTCTACGACCAGGAATACCTGCGCGGGCTGCTGCGGGCGGGGATCACCGAAGGCGCGATCTCCGGATCGGCCCACACTCGGATCGCGGTGCTCGACGCGATGGAGACGGACGAACGCAGCGCGACCTGAGCGTCCTGCGCGCAGCGACCCGGCCAACGGCACTCGAATACGAAGTAGCATCGGGCCCATGGCCATCGACGTGACGGTGTTGCGAGTCTTCGCCGACCCTGACGGCAATCACGGAAACCCACTCGGTGTCGTCGACGCCGGCACCGTGGACCCCGACGATCGCCAGCGGATAGCCACCCAATTGGGTTACAGCGAAACTATTTTCGTCGACCTGCCCGCCCCGGGTACGAGCACGGCATACGCGCGTATCCATACTCCGGTCGTCGAGCTGCCGTTCGCCGGACACCCCACTGTCGGCGCGGCGTGGTGGCTCCGCGAGCAGGGCACTCCGGTCCACACGTTGCGGGTCCCGGCCGGCCTCGTCCAAGTTGCCCACGATGACGGCCTGACCTCCGTTCAGGCCCGTGCGGAGTGGGCACCGGAGTTCGCCGTCCACGACATCGGCTCCGTCGACGAGCTCCTGGCGCTTGACCCGTCGGATTATCCCGACGACATCAATCACTACCTGTGGACGTGGATCGACCGGGACAAGGGTGAGTTGCGGTCACGGATGTTCGCGACCGATCTTGGTGTGCCCGAAGACGAGGCCACCGGCGCCGCGGCCGTTCGGATCACCGACTACCTCAGTCGTGACCTGACGATCGTGCAGGGTAAGGGCTCGCACATCTACACCACGTGGAGTGCCGAGGGCTGGGTGCGTGTCGCCGGCCGCGTCGTCAACGACGGCATCAAGCAGATCGACTGATTGGACCTACGACAGCCGGTCAGCTGGCGGTCGGTTGCGGCGAATTCCGATGCGCTCGCAGCGCCTCGATTTCGCGTTCGAAATCCTCGGCCGAGGTGAAGCCGCGATACACCGAGGCGAAGCGCAGGTAGGCCACCTCATCGAGATCGCGAAGCGGCCCCAGGATGGCGAGTCCCACTTCGTGGCTGGGGATCTCGGGCGATCCCGCGGCGCGCACGGTGTCCTCGACCTGCTGTGCCAGCAGGTTCAGTGCATCCTCGTCGACCTGACTGCCTTGGCACGCCCGGCGCACTCCCTTGATGACCTTCTCGCGGCTGAACGGCTCAGTGACACCGCTGCGCTTGACGACGGCCAGTATGGCGGTCTCGACCGTGGTGAACCGGCGTCCGCACTCCGGGCACGAACGCCGCCGCCGGATGGCCTGGCCCTCGTCGGTTTCCCGCGAGTCCACCACGCGCGAATCAGGGTGACGGCAGAACGGACAGTGCATCACCGCTCCTTCGCCGCGCCAACAGAGGACCAACTCGAACCTCTCCGAGCGTACCCGCGGCGGGTTGCGAAAGCCCAGCACCGGGCTGAACGGCACATAGTCGGCCGATCTGTCGGTGAACATGTCTGCGCAGCAAGCTGTTTGGCCGGCCGGTGACCGTCAGCCGACCGGCGCGATCAGTGTCTGGCCGGCGTCCAGTGCGGGCGAGTCGAGCTGGTTGAGCTCGCTGATCCGCTCCATCACCTGGCTCACGGGCGCGTCGGGGGCCACGCGCATGGCGACGTGCTGCAGGCTCTCGCCGGTCTGGACCTGCACCACCGCGAGGCGCTCCGGCACCGCGGTCGAGGTGGTGCCCACGACGCCGCCGAACTGCGCGACCAGGCCGAGCCACATCGTGATGCCCGCCGCGACCAAGGACAGGAGCACCGTGGTGGCGGGGGTGATCGGTCGCCGTCGGTGCGATGCACGCGACATCAGCACGCCGGTTCCCCGGTAGCGGACCGCCGCTGTGCTCGGTCGGGTGGCCGCGGCGTGCCGACGACGGGCGCTCGCGGGCCGGATACCGGTCCTGACCACGCGCGGGGCCTGGAATTCGTGGGTGTCGAGAACGATCATCTGCCTGCCTTCCGATCCGCTGTTTTCGCTCTTGTGTTCGAAGATAGTCGATCACATGTTCGAAAGATAGAACGTGTGATCGAACTGTTGTGAAACGATAGGGCAGGCCACCGACAGAAAAACGATGCGTGATTCTCGCGACTTCCGGACGCATCCCGACTCCGACACGCCCTCGAACACATGTTTGATTAATCGAGTGCGGCGGGTTACATTCGGCGGCATGGACTCCAGCAGCGATAAACCGGACGGCACAGGCGGGGCCAGATCTGTGGACTCTGGACTCACCGAGCGTCAGCGCACCATCCTCGACGTCATCCGCGCATCGGTCACCAACCGTGGCTACCCGCCCAGCATCAGGGAGATCGGCGATGCGGTCGGTTTGACCTCCACGTCCTCGGTCGCGCATCAACTGCGCACGCTGGAGCGCAAGGGCTACCTGCGGCGCGACCCCAACCGGCCGCGCGCCGTCGACGTGCGCGGCGCCGACGACCACGTGAGTCCGATCGTCGCCACCGACGTCGCCGGCTCCGATGCCCTACCGGAGCCGACGTTCGTGCCCGTGCTCGGGCGCATCGCCGCGGGCGGGCCGATCCTGGCCGAGGAGGCTGTCGAAGACGTCTTCCCGCTGCCGCGCGAATTAGTCGGCGAGGGCTCGCTCTTCCTGCTCAAGGTCGTCGGCGACTCGATGGTCGATGCCGCGATCTGCGACGGCGACTGGGTTGTGGTGCGTCAGCAGAACGTCGCCGACAACGGGGACATCGTGGCCGCGATGATCGACGGCGAAGCCACGGTGAAAACGTTCAAACGTACGCGCGGGCAGGTGTGGTTGATGCCGCACAACCCGGCCTTCGATCCGATTCCAGGTAACGACGCCGCGGTGCTCGGCAAGGTCGTCACCGTCATACGGAAGATCTAGTCGGCTCGGACGAAACCGTTCGTGCGCGCGAATTCCTCGCTGGAGAACCAGATTTCGGCTTGTACCTCGTCGTAATCGGCTGAGGTGGGAAGCCAATAGAGCCCCGACTGGGTGTCGGCCTTGATCGGGTAACCCTCGGGCGGCTGCCCGGAGTCACCGAACGGAAGGCGAAACGCCGGGCTGGGTACTTCCGGCTCGTCGATGACGATCCTGGCGTGACGGCCCGTGTCGGTCAGCGGATCCCGTCGCAGAGGTTCGTGTTCCACCGGCAACGCGGGTATATCGCGTTCCTCGAACCCCAGGTCGGGCTCCTCGAATCGCTCGTCAGACGCCGCGTACAGCTCGTCGTCACGTTCTTCGGGTAGCGCGTCGCGCTCGTCGGGTAGCGCGTCGCGGTCCTCGGGCGCACCGTCCTGCTCGCCGGCGGTCTCAGCCGCGCCGGCGGCCAGGCGCCCCGCGGCGATGCCGGCCTCTCCGGAACTCGGTATCCGTGTCGGCGCGGTGTCGACGTTGTCCGGGTTCTCCTCACCCGCGGCGAATGCCGACGTGTCCGAGGCATCACCGAAGTCCGGCGACGGCGCCTCCCAGGGATTGGCCGATGACGCCGAGCCCGACTCCCCCGACGCAGACAACGCGCCCAAACCCTCAGTGGCATACCGATCGCCGAACATCGCCGCGGACGGATCCCCGCCGCTCGACCCGGCTGCCCCCGAACCCAGTGTGCTGTAGGCCTGTTCGGCCTCCGCGCCGTACGAGTCGTCGTAGTGGTCCTCGACGGGACCGGGTCGATCGACGTCGCTACGACGCCGGTTGCGCAGGCTCGCAAACGCCACCAGGCCCACAAGGATCAGCACCGGCACGATCGCCAGCAGCCACCACCAGCTGAAGGCGAACCAGTTCCCGTCACCACCGGAGTCCGAAGCGCGCGGCGTGCCGGGCGTATCGGAGCCCCGCTCGGCGGGGACCTCCAGGCCGGCCAACTCGGTCGCGAGGTTGGGCGGCTCGGTGCTGAACTCACCGGTTGACCGATTCCAGTTGACCACGCCGCCGGTGAACCGCTGCGTGATGACGTCACCCTTCTCGGACTGGTCGGCCATCGGTGCGCCGAGCGTCCCCTCGGCGCCGTCGAGCTTGTCCCACGCCGCACTCATCGCGCCGCGCACCAGCACAGCGCCGTGGTCCGGCGTCCAGAAGATCACCGGTTTGTCGTCGGCGGCGAAGCGCGCCGTCCGGCTCGCGGTGGCCAGCCCGCCGTCGGCCTCACTGGCGATCGGGAATCCGAGATCCCCCTCGGGCCCGCCGAGGCTTTCGTACTTGGCCAGGACCTGACCGGTGACGACTCGCGCACCTGTCGCGGGACTGTAGAAGATCTTGCCGCCGGCGAAGTTCTGCCCCAGACCGTCATCGCCTATCGGGTACGGCGGTCCCTCCGCGGCGCCGAGAGGACCCAGCGGGCCTCCCGCCGCGCGGCGTGCCGCGTTGATCGCCGACGTCGCGTCGCCGGGGATCTGCAGGTCCGCCAATTGCGCGGCGAGGTCGGGCGGCACGGTGGTGAACGTCTTGTCGCGGGTGTTGTAGGTGATCTCGCCGCCGGTGAACTTCTGGGTGATCAGATCGCCGCGGTAGGTCTCGTCGTCGGCGGGCACACCGAGCCGTCCGGTGGAGCCGCCCAAGTTGTCCCATGCCGCGTTGATCGGTCCCCGGACCACACGCGCGCCGGTGTCCTGGGTCCAGAAGATCACCGGGTTGTCGCTGGCGCTGAACGTGACGTTGAAGCTGCCGGGCGCCCGCCCTGGCCCGTCGTCCATGGTCGGGAATCCCAGGTCGCTGTCGGCAGGGCCGCCGAGCGATTCGTACTTCTCCAGGATCGCGCCGCGCATGATGTGAGCGCCGGTATCGGGTGTGAAGAAGATCTTGCCGCCTGCGAAGTTCTGCGCGAACCCGTCGCCCACCGGGTACACGTCGCCCTGCCTGGGACCCAATGGGCCGCCGTCACCGCCGCTGCCGTCCCAGGCCGCGGTGATCGCGGCGTTGGCGGCATCGGATTCCGGTGAGGCGCTCGCCACCGGCGGTAACAGTAGGGCCACGGCGCCCACGAGCAGACCGATCGCCATCCGGCCCAACACCGTGGTGCCCCGGCTGTTCTGCCCGATCATTCGACCTCCCGGGTCGGTACGAAATTTCGCTCGGATTTTCGCACCCGTCCTCTATCTGTCGTCAGACGCCAATTACCAACGAACACGCCGATCTTCGGATGAAAATACCTGCCGATACTCCATTCGCTGTGGATAACCCCGCCGTGCCGCCTCGATTAATCGCGACCGCATCGCCCAATTTCGCACCGCGGTCTCGTTGGCAGCGCAGCAATTAGTTTGCACGCGAGCGTGGGGAATGGCGGACATTCGCGACTATTTGCACAAATATTGGTAGCTACCAGGCAATGTCTCGCGCGATCGACGACCTGTGCACGCGATTGCGGCCGAATTGCCATTCGCTATCCGTGGGCGCCGATGGTTAATCGACCGGTGCGTCGGCCGGACCGGGCCGGCCGGTGTCCGCACCTAGACTGACACCATGGAAGCCCCGGTCAGCCTGACGCACTGGGGCGCCTTCGCCGCCCACATGCGAGACGGCGACATCTACGCGGTCAGACCGTTCGACGGCGACGCGGACCCCTCACCGTTGCTGGGCAATCTGCCGGGATCACTTCGGCACCGCTCACGGATAGCCACACCCGCCGTACGCCGCGGCTGGTTGCGCGACGGGCCGGGTCCGAGCACTCGGCGCGGTAACGACGAGTTCGTCGCCGTCACGTGGGACCAGCTGACCGACCTGCTCACCGACGAGCTGCGCCGTGTCGTCGAAACGCATGGTAACGAGGCGATCTTCGGCGGTTCGTACGGCTGGTCAAGCGCGGGCCGATTTCACCACGCCCAGAGCCAGGTCCACCGCTTCCTGAATCTCCTTGGCGGCTACACATTTTCCCGTCACTCCTACAGCCTCGGCGCGACAGGTGTGATCATGCCGCGCGTCGTCGGCACGCACGACGACCTATTCAAGCGGTCCACCGCGTGGGACGTCATCGTCGAGCACACCGAACTTCTCGTGTGCTTCGGCGGGCTGGCGCTGAAGAACACGGCGATCAACCACGGTGGGACCACCGCGCATCCGGCACGCGATGCGCTGCGACGCTATCGAGCTCGCGGCGGACAGGTCGTGTCGTTCTCACCTCTGCGCGACGACGTCGACGGTGAGTGTGAATGGTTCGCGCCGGTGCCCGGCACCGACGTGGCGATCATGCTCGCGCTCGCCTACGTGCTGGCCACGGAGGGGCTGGCCGACGGCGAGTTCCTGGCCACGTATTGCACCGGTTATGAACGCTTCGAGCGCTATCTCCTCGGAGCGGACGACGGTGTGCCGAAAACCCCTCGGTGGGCGTCGGTGATCTCCGGCATACCCGCCGACGACCTGGTCCGCTTGGCCCGGCGGATGTCGCAGCACCGCACGATCGTCACGGTCAGCTGGTCACTGCAACGCACACGACACGGCGAACAGACGCCGTGGATGGGTCTGGCATTGGCCGCCATGCTGGGGCAGATCGGCCTTGCGGGTGGCGGATTCGGGCACGGCTACGGTTCGATGAACGAGCCCGGCCTGCCGCCGCTGCGGACCGGATTGCCAAGGCTTCCACAGGGCATCAATCCCGTGCGCACGTTCATTCCGGTTGCCGCGATCAGCGATCTGCTGTTGCGGCCCGGTGAGCCGTTCGACTACAACGGCCAACGGCTGGTCTTCCCCGACATCAGGTTGGTGTACTGGGCCGGTGGTAACCCGTTCCACCACCACCAGAACATCCCGCGACTGCGGCGCGCGCTCGGCCGCGTCGACACGCTCGTTGTGCACGAACCCTATTGGACCGCCATGGCCAAACACGCCGATATCGTCGTGCCGTCGACGACATCGTTCGAACGCGACGATTATTCGGGATCGCGCAACGATCCCATGCTGATGGCGATGCCCAAGCTCGCCGAACCGTTCGCCCAATCACGGGACGACTACGCGACTTTCGCCGCGCTCGCGGATCGACTGGGCTTCGGCGACCAGTTCACCGAGAGCCGTACACCGCGACAGTGGCTGGCGCATCTGTACGAGAAGTGGGCGGCCGAGCTGGATTTCGCCGTACCGACGTTCGAGAACTTCTGGAGGCGCGGGCGGCTGCGGTTGCCTGTCGAGGAGGGCCTCACCCTGCTGGCCGACTTCCGCGCCGATCCCGTCACCCACCGACTCGGCACTCCGAGTGGCTTGATCGAGATCTTCTCCGCCGACGTCGACGGCTTCGGCTACGCCGACTGTGCCGGACACCCGAAATGGTTCGAACCCGCCGAATGGCTGGGCGGCCCACGAGCAGCCGACTATCCTCTGCACCTGCTGGCCAACCAACCGGCGTCTCGGCTGCACGGTCAACTGGACGGCGGAGCGGTCAGCCAGAAGTCGAAAGTTCAAGGGCGCGAGCCGATCCGGATGCACCCGCGGGACGCCGCCGCCCGCAGCCTCGTCGACGGCGACGTGGTGCGGGTGTACAACGGCCGCGGGGCGTGCCTGGCCGGCCTGGTGATCGACGATCGCCTGCGGCCCGACGTCGTGCAGTTGTCGACCGGGGCCTGGTTCGACCCCGTCGATCCGGCCGACCCGGATTCGATGTGCGCGCATGGAAATCCGAACGTGCTGACCGACGACGTGGGTACGTCTTCGCTTGCGCACGGCTGCACGGGCGCACATGTGCTGGTGCAGGTGGAGAAGTACACCGGCGATCTGCCGCCGGTGCGGGCACACGAGCCGCCCGTGATCGACGGGCTGTGACGCTTCTCACCGAGAGTTGTCCGATTAGCGAAACCGTGTTTCGGGTATTGGACGGTCACACCGACCGATCGGCAAGGAGGAAGCCAGGTGTCCGACGACAAGAACAGCGGGCCCGAAGAGGCCATCAAGGGCGTCGTGGAAGGCGCCAAGGGCAAGGCCAAAGAGGTGCTGGGCGCGGTCGCGGGTCGCGACGACCTGTACCGCGAGGGCAAGGCCCAGCAGGACAAGGCGGATGCGCAGCGTGACGCCGCACAGAAGGAAGCCGAAGCCGAGAGCGCCCGTGCGGCGGCCAAGACCGCCGAGAAGCGGCAGGAATCCGAGCAGCGGCCGACGGACGACCGGTAGATCTTTTCGAGCGAGGGGCGCAGAGGCACAGCCTCTGCGCCTCTTTGCGTGCTCAGAGCCCGCGGGAACGGGTCAGAACGTCGCGTACTCGCGCAAGGCGGCCGCCAGTGGAACCGGAACCCGGGCCTTGATCCTCGTCCCCTCGGCGGTGTGTTCGGTGGCATCGACGCGGCCATCGGCGTGCACGCGGTTGACCAGATCGCCGCGCTCGTAAGGGATCGTCACGTCGACCACGGTGTCGGTGGGTGTGATCAGCTCGGCCATCCGCTGCTGCAAACGCTCCAGGCCGTCACCCGTGCGCGCTGAGACGAACACCGCATCGGGCAGGGCCCGGCGCAGCTGCGCCAACGTCAAAGCGTCGGCCGCGTCGATCTTGTTGACCACCAACAGTTCCGGCGCCGGAGCGCGGGCGTCGACCGGATCGGACGCCTCCCCCGGAGTGGCTCCGGTGATCACCTCGTTGACCACCGTGCGCACGGCGTTGATCTGCGCGAGCGGATTCGCGTCGGATCCGTCGACGACGTGCACCAGCAGGTCGGCGTCGACGACCTCCTCCAGCGTGGAACGGAAGGCCTCCACGAGCTGGGTGGGCAGGTGACGGACGAACCCTACGGTGTCGGTCAGAACGAACGGCCTGCCGTCGGCGAATTCGCCTCGGCGCGTTGTTGGTTCGAGTGTTGCGAACAATGCGTTCTCCACCAGCACGCCCGCTCCGGTGAGCGCGTTGAGCAGGCTGGATTTACCCGCGTTGGTGTAGCCCACGATCGCGACCGACGGCACCTCGCTGCGCCGCCTGCCGCCGCGCTGGGTGTCGCGGATCTTCTTCATGTCCTTGATGTCGCGGCGCAGCTTGGCCATCCGCTCGCGGATACGGCGGCGGTCGGTCTCGATCTTGGTTTCACCTGGACCGCGCAGACCCACGCCGCCACCCGCGCCGCCGGCGCGGCCGCCGGCCTGCCGGGACATCGACTCGCCCCAACCGCGCAGCCTGGGCAGCATGTACTCCATCTGCGCCAAGGTGACCTGCGCCTTGCCCTCCCGACTGGTCGCGTGCTGGGCGAAGATGTCGAGGATGAGCGCGGTGCGGTCGATGACCTTGACCTTGACCGCCTTCTCCAGGGCGGTCAGCTGGGCGGGGCTGAGCTCACCGTCGCAGATGACGGTGTCGGCACCCGTCGCGAGCACGATCTCGCGAAGCTCGGCGGCCTTGCCCGAGCCGATGTAGGTGGAGGCGTCGGGCTTGTCGCGGCGCTGGATGACACCCTCGAGCACTTCCGAGCCCGCGGTTTCGGCAAGTGCGGCCAGCTCGGCCAGGCTGGCCTCGGCGTCGGCGGCACTGCCTTCGGTCCAGACGCCGACCAGCACCACACGTTCCAGGCGCAGCTGGCGGTACTCGACCTCGGAAACGTCGGTCAGTTCGGTCGACAAACCGGCCACGCGGCGCAGCGCCGTGCGGTCTTCGAGAGCCAACTCGCCCGCGCTCGGGGCGCTGTGAGTTGAAGGATCGGGATACGTCATAGGCGAATAGAGATTCGCACGGAAATCACTTTTCATGCACCCCAATTAACGTTGCGCAACGCGCCACCATTCCTCGGACAGCTCGCCGTGGGCCACCAGGACCGACGGGCCGCGCAGAAAACTACTGGCCTCGGTGACCGTGACCGAGACTTCGCCGCCCGGAATGCGGACCTCGAGGCTGCCGGTTGCCGCGCCGGAGTACGCCAACGCGGCGACCGCGGCCGCGACGGTGCCCGTTCCGCACGACCGGGTCTCCCCGACACCACGTTCGTGCACCCGCATCGTCACCGCGCCGTCCACGGGTGCGGTCAACACCTCGATGTTGACGCCCTCCGGGAACTGCGCGGCGTCGAAGGACACCGGCGCACCGACGTCGAGGGCGGTCAGCTCCTCGAACGTCAGATCGGGGTCGACGCAGGCCAAGTGCGGGTTGCCGACGTCGACAGCAAGGCCGGCGAACGGCCTGCCGCCGACGATCGCCTCCCCGGTGCCCAACTGGTTCACCTTGCCCATTTCGACGGTGACGTCGGCGTTCGTCGCGTCGCAATGGTGCAACACCACCGGCCGGGGACCTGCCAGCGACCCGACCACGAAGTCGTCGCGGCTTTCCAGGCCGCTGGCGCGCAGATAGTGCGCGAACACCCGGACCCCGTTGCCGCACATCTGCGCGATCGACCCGTCGGCGTTGCGGTAGTCCATGTACCAGTCCTCGCCGGCGACGCCCTCCGGGAACTGTTCGAACAAACCGGCACGCTGCGCGGCCTGCGCGGTGGTCACCCGCAGCACACCGTCGGCGCCCAACCCGCGGCGCCGGTCGCACAGCGCCGTCACCGCCGCCGGGGCCAGCGTCAGCTCGAAGTCGAGGTCGGGCAGCAGCACGAAATCGTTCTGCGTGCCGTGTCCCTTGGCGAACCTCACGTGTTCAGGGTACGTCTCGCCACACCCGCAGCGTCTCCTCCGCGAGGCCGCGGCCGGCGCCGTCCAGCCAGGCGATGCGGTGGTCACGGCGGAACCAGGACCGTTGCCTGCGGACATAGCGGCGGGTGCCGACGAACGTCGGCTCGCGTGCCGCCGAGCCGTCGCCACCGGCGTCGAGGTCGGCGAGGACCTGCGCATAACCCAGCGCCCGCGACGCGGTGACCCCCTCACGCAGCCCGCCTTCCAGCAGCGCGCAAACCTCGTCGACGAGTCCGTCAGCGAACATCTTGTCGGTTCGCTGAGCTAGTCTTTCGTCCAGAAGCGTTGTGGGCCAGTCGAGTCCGATGATCGCGGTGTCCCAGCGCGGTGCGCCGATGGTGGGAAACGACGCGGCGAACGGCCGACCGGTCAGTTCGACCACCTCGAGCGCGCGCACGATTCGTCGTCCGTCGGTGGGCTGGATGGAGGTGGCGGCGTCGGGGTCCACGCGGGCCAGTTCCTGATGCAGTGCGGCCGCCCCGATCTCCGCGAGCCGGTGCTCCCAGCGTGCGCGCACCGCCGGGTCGGTGGCCGGGAACGTCCAGTTGTCGAGCAGCGATTGGACATACATCATCGACCCGCCCACGATGACGGGCACCGCACCGCGATCGAGGATGGCCTCGATGTCGTCGGCGGCCGACTGCTGATAGCGGGCCACGCTCGCGGTCTCGATCACCTCGAGCACGTCGAGCTGATGGTGCGGTATCCCGCGCCGCTCCTGAACCGTCGACTTCGCGGTTCCGATGTCCATGCCGCGGTACATCTGCATCGCATCGGCATTCACGATCTCGCCGTCGAGCCGTTCGGCCACGTCCAGCGCCAGCGCCGACTTACCGGTCCCCGTCGGTCCGATGATCGCGATCGGCCGCGTCATCGTGTCCGAGCGCTCATCGTGGCTGCCACAGGCCCGTGAAATAGCCGACGCCGTACGGCGCACCGCGGTACAGCTCCTTGGCCGACCGCGGGCCGGGACCGACCAACCCGGCCAGCACCCCGAAGGCGACCCGCCCCACCACCGACGCGGGCAATCGGGCAAGCGGCGCGGTCTCGCCGCCGGCCAGCGCATCGTCGAGCGCGGTTTGTACGGGGACCGAGTCCGGGTCGAAGCCGCCCGGCGCGGAGGGCGTCAGCGTGTTGGCTCCGTCGGCGACGACGAGGACGCCGACTGGGTCGCCCGCCTCGCCGATCTCGGCGCGCAGTCGCTCGCCGTGGGCCAGCGCGGCGTCGATGTCGTGGCCGTCGCTGTAGACCCGCACCTCGGCGGAGGCCTCGGGGCGGGCCGCACCGCGCACCCAGCCGGTGATCAGCGCGCACAACGGCATCGCGACCGGGTCGCCGTCGGCGCCTGGAGACAACGCGACCCTGACGTCGACGCCGTAACCGGCGAACGTCCCGGCCTGATCGGGACCGACGACCTGATCGCAGGGCCCAACCCCGACCGCTACCCAGCGCGACGGAAGGCCGGCCACCGCGGTGAACACCGCCTCGCGCAGGTCGGCCAGATCCGGCGCGGCGCCTCCGGCGAGTTCGGGCACCATGACCGGTGCCGACGGGACGATCGCGATGGCGCTCAGCACGCCGTCCACGCTAATGCGATGCGGGCTGGGCGGCGGTGGCGGCTTCGCCGCGGGCGAGCGCGGCCGTCGAAACCACCATCACCACCACCGCGACGATCAGCACGAGCCAGCCCTCCTCGCCCGGCCGCAGCGTCTCCCCCAGCACGACGACGCCGAGCACCGCGGCGACCACCGGTTCGGTCACCGTCATCGTCGGCAGCGACGCGGTCAGCGACCCGGCGCGAAACGACGCCTGCTGCCACGCCGTACCCGCGACCGCCACGACCACCCAGACGTACAGCTCGGGGGTCCGCAGCAGGGCTTCGAGCCCGTCCCCGAGACGGTCGACCACACCCTTGGTCAACACGGCGAACAACCCCCACAACGCTCCGGACACCAGCGCCAGTAGCACCGCGCTGACGGGTCCCTTCCAGATGCCGGCGCCGATGACGCACAACGCCAACGCCGGAACGAGCACCACCAGCACCGCGGTCCAGGTTTCCCACGAGGCCCGAGAGTCCCCCTCGGTCGGGTTTCCGACCGTCACGATCACGGCGACCGAGGCCGCCAGCAGCGCCGCCCACGTCCACTGCCAAGGCGTCACCCGCTGATGCGAGAGGCGGGCGTGGATCGGCAGTGCGAACAGCAGCGAGGTCACCAGGATCGCCTGGACGAGGAGCACGGACCCCACGCCCAGCGCGGCGGCCTGCAACGCGAACCCGGCGGCGGCCACGAAGCTGCCCAGCCACCACTGCCGGTCGCGCAGCAGCCGGGTGAACAGCTCCAGATGACCGACCGGCTCGTCGGCGACCTCGTGGGCCTGCCGCTGGTGGATCACGTCGCCGATCGCCACGAACACAGCGGCGCCCAGGGCCAGGACGACGGCCAGATCGACTCCAGCGCTCATGCCGGCCATCGCAGTCCTTCCGTAGGTTGTCGCGACGAGCCTAGGCACGTCATCGGGGAAAGCTGTGCGCACGCGCCCCGACGACCTGTTTGAATAGCGTTCGGACAGCGATCAGGCGCCGCGTTGCGCGGCAGGTACGCGGTACGCCGCGGAGGGTACGAGGATTACCGACATGACGACCAGCCAGCCAGGGGGCCAGTCCTCCTCGCCGAAACCCGCTCCCCGGCCCGGACCGCCGCGTCCCGGACCCGTGCCGCGGCCGGGCCGACCGGGGCCGACGGTGGCCGTGCCCCCGACCAGCGATCCGCACCGGTTCGGCCGCGTCGACCCCGACGGCACGGTGTGGCTGATCACCGGCTCGGGTGAACGGATCATCGGATCGTGGCAGGCCGGCGACACCGAGGCCGCCTACGCGCACTTCGGCAGGCGCTTCGACGACCTGCAGACCGAGGTCGTGCTGATGGAGAGCCGGCTTGAGTCCGGTACCGGCGACGCCCGCAAGATCAAAGCGGCCGCGCAGTCGCTGGCCGAGACCCTGCCGACCGCGCACGTCCTCGGCGACGTCGACGCGATCGCCGAGCGCCTGCAGGCCATCGTCGACCACGCCGACGAGACCGCTCAGGCCGAAAAGGCTCGGCGCGAGGAGTTGCGCGCCGCGCAGACCGCCCGCAAGGAGGCACTGGCCGCCGAGGCCGAGGACATCGCCGCCAACTCCACCCAGTGGAAGGCCGCAGGCGACCGGTTGCGGGAGATCCTCGACGAGTGGCGCACGATCACCGGGCTCGACCGCAAAACCGATGACGCCCTGTGGAAGCGCTATTCGGCGGCACGCGAACAGTTCAACCGCAGGCGCGGCTCGCATTTCGCCGAACTCGACCGCGAACGCGCAGGCGCCCGGCAGGCCAAGGAGGCGCTGTGCGAGCGCGCCGAGGAGTTGGCCGACTCGACGGACTGGGGTCCCACCAGCGCGGCGTTCCGCGAACTGCTGAACGAATGGAAGGCGGCTGGGCGCGCGGCCAAGGACGTCGACGACGCGCTGTGGCAGCGGTTCAAGGCGGCCCAGGACAAGTTCTTCGGGGCGCGCAATGCGGCCAGCGCCGAGCGCGACGCGGAGTTTCGCGCCAACGCGCAGGCCAAAGAGGCGCTGCTGGCCGAGGCGGAGAAGATCGACACCTCCGATCTCGACGCGGCGCGCGCCGCGCTGCGGGTGATCGGCGACAAGTGGGACGCCATCGGCAAGGTGCCCCGCGAACGCGGCGCCGAGTTGGAACGGCGTCTGCGCGCGATCGAGAAGAAGGTCCGCGAGGCGCCGACGCACGGTGTCGATCCCGAAGCCCAGGCGCGTGCCGACCAATTCCGGGTCCGCGCAGAGCAATACGAGCGTCAGGCGGAGAAGGCCGCCGCCGCCGGCCGGGACAAGGACGCCGCCGAGGCGCGCGCCAGCGCCGAGCAGTGGCGGCAGTGGGCGGACGCGGCCGCCGAGGCGCTCGGCAAGACCCGCTGAACGCTCAGCAGTCGGTGGAGATCTCGAACGGCGCGGTGGTGCGTTCGCCCGGATCGTCGTGGAAGAACCCGACCGCCGTGCCGGTGATCGTGAACTTGCCGTCCACCAGGCTGGCTTCGGCCTCACCGGTGGTCTCGTCCCAAAAGCTGCCCGTGAACCCACCCAGGTTGTTGATCTGCACCGAGCGCGCGACGACCGGATCCCCGGTGCGAACCTGGGCGATCAGGCCGGGCGTCTGCTCGAGCGTCTCGAGATTCCACAGCCAGCCCACCTGGGTGCAATCGACGAGGTGCCCGCCGGCATCCTTCCCGTCGATGCTCACATGGACGAGGTGCTTGGCCAGCAGTTCCGGGCCCGACGCGCATCCCGTCGGGATCATCAGCACGGCTGCTGTTGCAACGGCAAATCGTTTGTCCATGGTGCCGCCTCGATGACTTCCCGGCTACTCGTCTTCGCCGGGCGTTGACATTCGCATTCCCCACGGAGATTTGCTGTATACCTCCGGCGTATGGCCGGCAGCCATTGCGGGTATCACTTTGACCCGACTCCCGAAGGTCCGGTCATG
This sequence comes from Mycobacterium sp. 852002-51152_SCH6134967, assembly GCF_001667105.1. Taxonomy (NCBI): domain Bacteria; kingdom Bacillati; phylum Actinomycetota; class Actinomycetes; order Mycobacteriales; family Mycobacteriaceae; genus Mycobacterium; species Mycobacterium sp. 852002-51152_SCH6134967. Next base: position 216,505 of record NZ_LZIK01000012.1, read on the forward strand.
GTCGAAGATGTCAGCGTCGCGCGCACCGCGGCAGCACTGTTGCTGACCGCGGGGCTCTCCGGCTGCTCTTCCGCACCGCCGGCTTCACCCGACCCCATGGGCGGCACCGCGACGATGTCCATCAACTCGCATCCCACCGGTGATCGGTACTACGTCAGCTGCGCCAAGGTGAAGTGGCTGCTGACCATCGAAAGCGGGGACACCGACAGGGGTTTCACGGCCATCGTCGATACGGACGACGGCCCCGACGCGCAGGTCGTCAAGATCCGCGACCTCGGCGGGTTCACCGGTTCCGCATGGACCGGTGGCGTCGGTCAACTGCGAGCAACCCGCGACAACGGCCGAATCACGATCAGCGGCACCGGGTACGGGTACTTCGCCGACGACCCTCACCGCCCAGCGACAGCGGCCTTCGACATAACGGCCGGATGCTAGCCCGGTCGCGAGAGTGAGCCCGTGCGCGAACCGATCGTCACCGTCGTTTGTTCACGGTCACCCCCGCGCATGAACATCATCGATTGCTCGGACCCCGGCTGCGTCTGGCGCAAGCCACCCAGTAGGTCCTCGACAGAATGCACCGGTTTGCCGGCGAACTCGACGATCACGTCGCCGGGCCGAAGCCCCGCGAGGGCAGCCGGTGCGCCGGGATCGACGCTGGTCACCAACGCACCGCCGTCGACCTGCACACCCCGCAGCTGCTGGATCGCCGGGGTCAGCCGACCCAGGGAGATACCGAGGTACGGGTGCGTGACTTCGCCGTCGGCGAGGAGTTGATTCGCCACATCGAGCACCGTTGCCGCGGGAATCGCGAACCCCAACGACACCGCGCCCACCGCCGGCGGAATGTACGCCTCGTTGATCCCCACGACCCGTCCCTCGGCGTCGAGCAAGGCGCCGCCGGAGTTACCCGGCGAGATGGGCGCGTCGGTCTGGATCAAATCCACCAACGACTGAGTTTTCGCCGCCGAGCCGGGGATGTCCCGGTGCAGACCCGAGATGACGCCGACGGTCACGGAGTTCTGGAACCCCAGCGGACTCCCGATCGCGACGGCGACCTCGCCGGGCCGGGGCAGATCTTCGCGGAACCGCGGCACCGGCATGTCCTGGCCTTGCGTGCGCACGACGGCCAGGTCGGTCACCTCGTCCGTGCCCACCACGACGCCGGGCGAACGTTCCTCGTCGGCGGTTATGACGGTCACTTCGCGGGCGTCGCCGACGACATGGGCATTGGTCACCACGACGTCGGGGCGTAGCACCACGCCGCTGCCGACACCGCCGTCGCGCTCGACCGTCACCACGCTCGGACTGACGCGTTCCACCAGATCGGCGTAGCCGGTGCGGTCCAGCGCCGAAGGTGGAGAAGCCTCGGTCAACGGCGTCGCCGCCGGAGTCGGTGTCGACGCCGGAGCCGATGTCGACGCGTCCTGTGGACTGGACTGCAGCGTGCATCCGGCGACCGCGACGAGAGCTGCCGCGGCGGCCGCTCCGACACGAAAATGCCTGGTCTGCAAAGGTTTACCTCCTGATTTCAGTATGCACACGGCACGGACCGGCCGCCGGCGATAGCAGCGGCTCGGACTGCCGAGGCGGTGCACGGGCCGGCTAGGGGGACCGCTTGGCTCGCTTCCAGCGAGCACCCAGCACGAGCGCGCCGGCGGCAGCAACGACACCGGCGACCGCCAGCGTGATCGTCCATATCCGCCGGTCTTCGAGATTCATCTGACACAGCCGCGTGAAGTCGGTGTCGGCGACCACCCCACCGGGAACCGGGATGTTGGCTGCGCTGCCGTCGTCGTGCGCGCGGGCGGCGGACAAGTCGGGCGCCACGGCGCTGCCGCACTCGATCGTCAGATTCTCGGGTGATGCCGAAACCGGAGTGAACAAGCCCGCGACGCCGACGATCGCCGCGACGACACCAACGAAAAGCACTATCCGTAGCACAATCATGCACCTGACATACCCATTGCCGCGGATTCCTCGCGGCAAGATTGCCGCAGCCGCTCCAGCGTCGCGCCGAGCAGCCGCGATACCTGTACCTGCGAAACACCGAGGCGCCGGCCGATTTGGCTCTGCGGCAGGTTCTCACAGAACCGCAGCCGCAGGATCAGCCGTTCACGCTCGGTGAGCGTGCTCACCAGTCCGGCGACGGTCAGCGCGTCCTCGACGCTGCTGTAGCGCGGGTCGTCGAGGCCCTGCCGTGCGGCGGCCGGTTCGGATTTCCCATCACCGGGTGCCGCCGCGTCGAGTGACGACGGTCGGTACGCGACAGCCGCGTCGACCGACTGCACCACCTCGTCTCGGTCGACACCGAGCTCGGCGGCCAGTTCGGTGGCCGTCGGCGCTCGGCCGAGACGCTGTGACATCGGACCGATCGCGGCGCGCACGCGCTGGCGGGTGTCCTTGATCCTGCGGGGCACGTGTATGACCCACGTGTGGTCGCGGAAGTGGCGGCGAACCTCGCCCATGATCGTCGGTACGGCGTAGCCGAGAAACGGCCCCTTACTTGGGTCGTAGCGGTCGATCGCCTTGATCAGGCCCAGCCGGGCCACCTGCCTCAGGTCGTCGGCCGATTCGCCGCGGCCGGCGAAGCGGCCCGCGATATGGTCGGCCAGCGGCAAACATCTGGTGATGATCTTGCAACGAAGCGAGTCCCGTCGCGCCCCCTCCGGCGTGCGGCGCAGCTCGCAGCACTGCGGGTGCACGTCGTCGTAGTCGTCTTCGTGAGTCCCCGCCGCGCCCGTGTCGCCCGTCGGTTCCACGGAATCGACGCGATTGGCAGCCTCCAGCAGGGCCGATACCATGACGGCCTCCCCTCTCGGTATTGACGTCGGGCCGGCCCGTCCACCGTTCGACTGGGTGCTGTCGACCGACCTGTAAGTGCAGACTATCGGCGCAGGAATAACGCAACCTGAAAGGAATCTGATAAGAACCCGTGAACCCGGACTCGCAAATTCAGCAAACAGAAGTAGGCGCAGTGGGCCCAGTGCGCCGGTCGGCCGCCGAACGTATAGGGACGCGGTTCGCGGGCAACTCTTCTCACCATGCAAGCTCTCACCGTTGACCCGACCAAAGCCCAGTCTCCGCGAGTGGAAGACCTCGCCGATCCCACTTCCGGGTCGACTGGCTGTGCCTGCCGCACTTCGACTCGCCGGCATGCTTTGCCGCAAGATAGGCAACTCAGATGAAGACACTTACCGTTTCACGGCGTCGCGTTGCGGCGGCCGGTTTGGTGACGAGCGTGTTGGTCGCCGGTTGCGGCGGCGATCCGAACATGGACTCGTCGAACCGGGGCGCGGGTTCGGAGACCGAGACGACGTCGGTCGAGAATGCCTTCATCGTGCCGCGCTTCATACCGGGGTCGTGCGCCATCCAGGTCGGCGATGCGGCGGCGCTCACGTTCACGGTGACTAACAACCGGATCACCGAGCCCGAACGCCTGCTCGGCATCGAGACGCCCGCCGCCGAGGCGATTCGGCTCTCTCCCGATGCGACGCTGCAGATTCCGCCCGAGACGTCGATCGCCGCCGGCCAACCGATCGAAGACGTCACCGACGGCGCCGCAGACTACCCCTTCACGGCCAGAGTCGAGGGGCTTCGGGAATCGGCGACGCCGGGCAAGTCGGTGGACATGACGTTTCACTTCGACAAGCAGGGCGACCTCGTGATGAAGGTTCCGATCGAGGCCTGTCCCACTCAGAAGTAGGCCATTCGGTGTGGCCGCCGTGGGGTAGGTCAGCCGTCGGTCGAGCCGTCGGTCGAGCCGTTGTCGTCGTCGAGGTTCTCGAGCAGACCCTTCTTCTGTTGCTCCGCGGCGGCCCTGCGCCGTTCCTCCTCGGCGGCCGACTGCAGCGCGGTGCGCGCCCACACCGCCCTGGCCCAGTGGAACGTCACGACCGCGACCGCGATCCACGCGATGATCAGCCCGATGCCCGGTCCCGGGTAGCGGTCGGGGGCGGTTTGGCGCGACCACACCGCCAACAAACCGAGAAGCGTCGCCACCGTGGAACCCGCCAGCGCGATCCAAGCCAGCGCCCAGCGCCGGGTGAGCAGGGCGAGCATCGAGAAGCCGACGCCGAACACCAGTACCAGCCAAGCGAATACGCGTAACGGCAGGGTGATCCCCTCGCGCAGCGCCGTTTCGCCGCCGAGGAGCACATCCAGACCGCGCGCGTCGCCGGTGTGCGGCAGGATGAACGACACCAGAAGCACGAACACCCCGATGGCGATCACCAGAGCTCGTGCGCCGGGGTCGATCTCGCCCGCGACGCGCCGCTCGACGGCCTCGATGTCGCCCTTGAACTCGTCAAAACCGTTGTCGTCGGGAGCCGTCACCGTGTGCATCCCGTCGCGGTAGCGGGTGTCGTAGGCGCGCCGATGCCCGGCATGCCCAGGCCGACGCCGGTGCGCGGGCGCCGGCCTTCGGCGTGGGCGTCGCCGGCCCGGGTGCGCCGATGGGTGTGCACGGCCGAATCGGCGATCAGGTGGTGCGGAGCGGCACCGGTCACGGTCGTGGTCACGACGTCGCCGGGGCGGATGTCGAGTCGCTGCGGGTTGAAGTGCACGAGGCGACCGTCGCGGGCCCGACCCGACATCCTGGCCGTCGTGGCGTCCTTGCGGCCCTCACCGGCAGCCACCAGGACTTCGACGGTGTGGCCGACCAGAGCGCGGTTCTCCTCGAGGGAGATCCGCTCCTGAAGGTCGATCAAACGCTGATAGCGTTCGCTCACAACGGCTTTGGGAACCTGATCGGGTAACTCGGCGGCGGGGGTGCCGGGCCGCTTGGAGTACTGGAAGGTGAACGCGCTGGCGAACCGCGCCTGCTCGACGACGTCGAGCGTGGCCTGGAAGTCCTCTTCGGTCTCACCCGGAAAACCGACGATGAGGTCGGTGGTGATCGCCGCGTGCGGTATCGCGACGCGGACTCGGTCGATGATGCCGAGGTAGCGCTCGGCGCGGTAGGACCGCCGCATCGCCCGCAGGATGCGGTCGGATCCGGATTGCAGTGGCATGTGCAGCGTCGGGCACACGTTCGGTGTCTCGGCCATCGCGGCGATCACGTCGTCGGTGAACTCCGCGGGGTGCGGTGAGGTGAACCGCACCCGTTCGAGCCCGTCGATGCCACCGCAGGCGCGCAGCAACTTGGCGAACGCGCCGCGGTCCCGCGGTTCTTCGGGGTCGGCGAAGGACACGCCGTAGGCGTTGACGTTCTGGCCGAGCAGCGTGATCTCGAGCACGCCTTGTTCGACGAGGGTCCGCACCTCGGCGAGCACGTCGCCGGGCCGTCGGTCGACTTCCTTGCCGCGCAGGGCGGGCACGATGCAGAACGTGCAGGTGTTGTTGCAGCCCACCGACACCGACACCCAAGCGGCATATGCGGATTCGCGCGCGGGGGGCAGCGCCGACGGGAACTCCTGTAGCGCCTCGACGATCTCGATCTGGGCCGCGTTGTTGTGCCTGGCGCGCTCGAGCAGCGTGGGTAACGAGCCGATGTTGTGGGTGCCGAACACCACGTCGACCCAAGGCGCCCGGTCCAGCACGGCGGCCCGGTCCTTCTGCGCCAGGCAGCCGCCGACGGCGATCTGCATATCCGGGTTGGCCTGCTTGCGTGGCGCCAGGTGGCTGATGTTGCCGTAGAGCTTGTTGTCGGCGTTCTCACGGACGGCGCAGGTGTTGAACACGACGACGTCGGCGTCCTCGCCCTCGGCGGCGCGTTGGTATCCGGCGCCCTCCAGCAACCCCGAGAGTCGCTCGGAGTCGTGCACGTTCATCTGGCAGCCGTAGGTGCGGACCTGGTATGTGCGGGTTGTCGCCGGCGCATGCGAGGACTCGTCGGTCGCGTGCGGGCGAACGGCCCGCTCGGCCGCTCCCTCTCGCGTCACCATCGAAGTCACGGCCCCATCGTACGGACCGGGCGGTGCGCGGACCCGGGCGGATTGTCGAGTTCCGGGCAGGCATGCCCTTCCCTCGGTAAGGTCTGCACCCATGAAGATCAGCGAGTCGGACGGAAAAGAGGTCGATCCGACTCAGGCAAGCGTGCCCATGATCTCGATCTCGGCTGTCAACAAACACTTCGGCGACCTGCATGTGCTCAAAGACATCAACCTCGAGGTGGAGCGCGGTGAGGTGATCGTGGTGCTCGGTCCGTCGGGCTCGGGCAAGTCGACGTTGTGCCGCACCATCAATCGGCTCGAGCCCATCGACTCGGGCACCATCACGATTGACGGCGAGGTGCTGCCCGAGGAGGGGCGCAAGCTCGCCGAGTTGCGGTCCGACGTGGGTATGGTGTTCCAGTCCTTCAACCTGTTCGCCCACAAGACAATCCTCGAGAACGTCACGCTGGCTCCGATGAAGGTGCGCAAGAAGTCCAAGAACGAGGCCCGAGAGAAGGCGATGCAGCTGCTCGAGCGCGTGGGTATCGCCAACCAGGCCGACAAGTACCCCGCGCAGCTGTCCGGCGGGCAGCAGCAGCGGGTGGCGATCGCACGGTCTCTGGCGATGAACCCGAAGGTGATGCTGTTCGACGAACCGACCAGCGCGCTGGACCCCGAGATGATCAACGAAGTGCTCAACGTGATGACGTCGCTGGCAAAAGACGGGATGACGATGTTGGTCGTGACGCACGAAATGGGTTTCGCCCGCGGCGCGGCCAACCGGGTGGTGTTCATGGCCGACGGCGCGATCGTCGAAGCGGCCGAACCCCAGCAGTTCTTCACCAACCCGCAAAGCGACCGTGCCAAGGACTTTCTCGGCAAGATCCTTCACCACTAGTCGAAAGGAATCTCCAATGCCTCTGAAATTCGAGCGCGTTTCCAAGCGCGTTCTGGGAGCGCTCGCGCTCGCCGTCGCGCTGCCTCTGTCTGTGACCGCATGCGGCGGGGGCGACGAGGACACGATCGTCATCGGCACCAAGTTCGACCAGCCCGGGCTGGGACTGAAGAATCCCGACGGCACCATGAGCGGCTTCGACGTCGACGTGGCCAAGTACGTCGCCCAACAACTCGGTTATCCCGAGGACAAGATCGAGTGGAAGGAAGCCCCCTCGGGTCAGCGCGAGACGCTGATCCAGAACGGTCAGGTGAAGTACATCGTCGCGACGTACTCGATCACCGACGCACGCCAGCAGAAGGTCGACTTCGCCGGGCCGTATCTGATCACGGGGCAGAGCCTGCTGGTGCGCGCCGACAACACCGACATCACCGGTGAGGCGTCGCTGGAGAACAACAAGAAGCTGTGTTCGGTGTCGGGTTCGACACCGGCGCAACGCATCAAAGACAAGTACTCCGGTGTACAGCTGCAGCAGTACGACACATACTCGGCGTGCGTCGAGGCGTTGAAGAACGGCGCGATCGATGCGGTGACGACAGACGAGGTGATCCTGGCGGGCTATGCGGCCCAAAGCCCGGGCGCGTTCAAGGTCGTCGGCGGCACCTTCTCCGAGGAGCGGTACGGGATCGGTTTGAAGAAGGGCGATTCCGAGCTGCTGACGCAGATCAACGACGCGCTGGCCAAGATGGAGCAGGACGGCGCCTGGAAGAAGGCCTGGGACAACAACCTCGGGGCCGCGGGCATCCCCGCGCCGAAGCCGCCGCAGATCAACCAGAGCTGACGGACCTCCCCCGCGCTAGGAGGTCATGTGGAGGTTCTCCCCGGTTACACCGTCGGCCAGATCGTCGAGGCGTTCTGGACGACGATCCAGCTGACGGTCTACTCGGGCATCGGTGCGCTGGTGCTCGGTACGGTGCTGGCCGCGATGCGGCTGGCACCGGTGCCGGTGCTTCGCTGGCTCGGGACGTCATACGTCAACGTGGTGCGCAATACGCCGTTGACGCTGATCATCCTGTTCTGTTCGTTCGGGTTGGCGGGGACCATGGGGATCACGCTGGTCGACCCGAACTCGCCAACGTCCATCGAGGACAGCAACTTTCGTCTGGCAGTGCTCGGCCTGGCGTTGTACACCGCGGCGTTCGTATGTGAGACGGTGCGCTCCGGGGTGAACACCGTGCCGCTGGGCCAGGCCGAGGCGGCCCGGTCGCTGGGGTTGACGTTCGGACAGAATTTGCGACTCATCCTGATGCCACAGGCTTTTCGAGCCGTGATCATTCCGCTCGGGTCGGTGTTGATCGCCTTGACCAAGAACACCACGATCGCCTCGGCGATCGGCGTGGCCGAAGCCGCGCTGCTGATGAAGGAGATGATCGAGAACACCGCGGCGATCCTCACCATCGGAACGATTTTCGCTGCCGGCTTCGTCGTCCTCACACTGCCGACCGGGCTGTTCTTCGGTTGGCTCGGCAAACGGATGGCGGTCAACAGATGAGTACCGCTTCTGTCCTCTTCGACGCGCCGGGACCGCGGGCGCGCGTCCGTAACTGGGTGGTGTCGGCGATCGTCATCGTGGTCACCGCGCTCGTCCTGGTCGCGGTCCTCGTGCAGATGGCGGCCAAAGATCAGCTCACGGCGGCCAAATGGGAGCCGTTCCTGACGGCCGATCTGTGGCGGACGTACGTTCTGCCCGGCGTGCAAGGCACGTTGACAGCCGCCGGGGTTTCGATCGTGCTGGCGCTGATCCTCGGTCTGCTGCTCGGCGTGGGTCGACTCTCGACGCATGGCCTGCTGCGCTGGCCGTGCGCGGTGATCGTCGAATTCTTCCGTGCCGTGCCGGTTCTGATCATGATGCTGTTCGCGTTCGCGTTGTACGCGGCCTACGACATGTTTCCGTCCAAGTATCTGGCGCTGGCAGCGGTCATCACCGGGCTGACGCTCTACAACGGCGCTGTCATCGCCGAGATTGTGCGGGCCGGAGTCCACGCCCTGCCCCGCGGACAGTCCGAAGCGGCCTACGCCCTCGGCATGACCTGGGGCCAGACGATGCGCTCGATCCTTCTGCCGCAGGCGATCACGTCGATGCTGCCGGTGTTGATCTCGCAGCTCGTCGTGGTCCTCAAGGACACCGCGATCGGCTACATCATCACCTTCCTCGAACTCGTGCGCCAGGGCGTGCAGATGGGTACCGCATACGGCAATCTGCTGCCCGCGCTGATCGTGGTCGCGTTGCTGATCATCACCGTGAACTTCACCCTGTCTTGGGTGGCGACCCGGGTGGAGGCGCGGATGCGACGTTCGCGTCGCGGCCCCACGCCGCTCGAGACCGAAGCCGTCGAACAGGAAGGCGCACCGGGCGCAAAAGCCGTGTGATCAGGCCAGTTCGGCGCATCTGGCCAGCAATTCATCGTCGGGCGGCTGATAGAAGGACAACACGACGTGCGGGCAGCCGAGTCGGTCGTACTCGGTCAGCGAGTCCAGCTGGGCGTCGACCTGATCGGGTCGGTCCGGATACAGGAACAACTGCACGCCCCGTCGGATCGACGATGGGTCACGGCTTTCCGCCGCGCACGCGTCGTCGAGCCCGCTGCTGGCCGCCGCCCACTCCTGGGGCGAGGTACTCGGCATATTCCATTCGTCGGCGTGCTTTGCCGCGACACGCAACATCTTCGGCTGTGACGCGCCGACCACGATCGGTGGATGCGGACGCTGGAGCGGTTTGGGGTCGCAGCGCGCCTGCTGCAGCGTGAAGAAGCGGCCGGTGAAGTCGACGGCCTCTTCGGTCCAGAGCCTGCGGATCACCGTGAGCGCCTCATCGACCATCGCGACCCGCTGTCCCGGCGGTGGGAAGTCGATGCCGAAGCCGCGGTGCTCACCCTCGTGCCAGCCGGCCCCGAGCCCGAAATCCAGTCGCCCACCGGAGATGTGGTCGACGGTGACGGCCATCTTTGCCAGCACCGCGGGGTTGCGGTACGTGACACCGGTGACCAGGCAGCCCACCCGGGCGCGGCGCACGACGACGGCCATCGCGGCCAGACTCGTCCAGCCCTCGTGGGTCGGTGCCGCATGATCGACCAGACCGTAGAAATGGTCGTAGTTCCACACCGCCGGGAAACCGAGATCGTCGGCCGCCCGCCAGAACCGCTCGAGGACCGGATAGTCGAAGGTCGGAGCCAGCTTGACGGATACCTGCATGCAATGTGCCTACGCGGTCGGCCATTTCATTGCAACCGGCCACGCTGTGCACCGACGCCTCGAGCCCTCGCTCTGACTTTCCGGTGCTAGACCTGACGGCGCTCGCGTTCGTTGGCCAACGCGATCTTCACGACATCGAACGCCATCGTCTGGCTGTATCCGCGGCGGGCGAGCATCCCGACCAGGCGGCGCGCCAGCTTGGCATCGTCACCGTCGGCCAACTTCTCGCGGCGCAGCTTGTCGGCCACCAGACGTTCGGCGCGGTTGCGTTCAGCCGCAGGGTCGTCCTCGGCCAGCACGGCATCGATGACGTCGTTGTCGACGCCCTTGGTCCGTAACTCCGCGATCAACGCCCGTCGCCCCTTGCCTGCGTTCGCTCGCCGGGATCGGACCCATTGTTCGGCGAAGTCGGCGTCATCGACCAGGCCGACTTGTTCGAGCCGGTCGAGCACCTTGTCGCTGACGTCCTCGGGATAGCCGCGCTTGGCCAGATGGCCGGCCAGTTCGGCGCGGGTACGCGCTCGCGCAGTGAGCAGGCGCAGACACACGTTCCGCGCCTGCTCCTCGCGCGAGGCCTCAGAAGTCGACCGGGGCGGGCAGGACTTCGTCATCGGTCACCACTGCGCCAATGCCGAGCTTCTCTTTGATCTTCTTCTCGATCTCGTTGGCCACCTCGACGTTCTCGAGCAGGAAGCTGCGAGCGTTTTCCTTGCCCTGGCCCAACTGCTCACCTTCGTAGGTGAACCACGAGCCGGACTTGCGGATGAAGCCCTGCTCGACACCCATGTCGATGAGCGAGCCTTCCTTGCTGATGCCCTTGCCGTAGAGGATGTCGAACTCGGCCTGCTTGAACGGCGGCGAAACCTTGTTCTTGACGACCTTGACCCGGGTGCGGTTACCGACCGCGTCGGTGCCGTCCTTGAGGGTCTCGATCCGCCTGACATCCATCCGGACCGAGGCGTAGAACTTCAAAGCCTTTCCGCCCGTTGTTGTCTCAGGTGAGTTGTGCACCATGACGCCGTCGGCGAAGTAGTTGTGGGATCCTTCGACCTCGATGTCATAGCGGCTCATAATCGGATAGTCCGTCTTCGACTCGATTTCCATGACGCATGCCGGCATCAACTGCATCGTCGGATCTACAAACTGTGGTTCGACTTTGAATTGTCCACGGAAGCGCGGAAGCAGCTTGTATGCCAACGAGGGATGCACGAACGGTGCGACTAGCTCCTGGAACATCACGGTAGCCTGCGCAGAGAAGACCAGCACTGCCTTTCCAGCCGTACCAGCGTTCCGCAGTCGCACATCGAGTCCGTGAGTGTCCCGCAGATAATCACGAAGTCGCTCTTGCGAGCCCTTGCTCATCGCTTCCACGCAGATTTCGATTCGACCGCTACCGCCCTGTGTACGTTGCTGCAACCCCTTGGAACGCAAGGTAAATGAGCCGTCGTCCATGTACCAAACCGCGAGAGCTAGCGGCGTAAGGGCCTTAAGATATTCCTCCGACAGGAATTTCTTGCCATCGCCGAGGTACACCGCTGAGCGCAACTCGTGGAGCTCAGCAAGGGGCGTGAAGTCGGCAAATACTGTCCCCTTCTCATTGGTCGACCGGCAATGCGGAATGTTCTCAAGCAGAGAAACCTTCCAGTCGAGGTACTCCGCTTGCCTCGCACCGTGTCCCATACGGAATCGAGCCGACTCAGATCCACGCCGTACTGGCGATGCTAAACATCCATCACCCATTAAGGAGCCGAGGATGACTTCCCACTGTTGATCACTGAGCAAGCTCGGTTGCGCCAACATCACACGGTCACCCACACAGATGTCTTCGGCCTCGCGCCAGCCGCCTGGGGTGCGAATGAGGTGATTGCGAGTCATTGCCAAACTTGCGTGACCGCGTCCTGTCCCGCCTCCCGCTCTATCGACCTTGAAGTGCAGGAACTCTTCGGTCTTCCCATTGTTGAACCAATTGGTCACTTTGCGAGGCACGATCTGCCCGGATTCGAAGTCGTAGGACAGTACCTCGACATCCATCTTCTGGTTCACGATCTTGCCGAGCTTCTCCGTCGAGCCGTCGGCCAGCGTGACATTGGTGTACCAGGATCCGCACCCGAACATCACACCGATCTTTTCGCGAAGCTGGTTGATGAAGATCGCGGTGGTGCCCGAATTACTCAGTGCGCCGGTCATCTTGCGCAACGCCTGGCTCATCAGCCGGGCCTGCAGACCGACGTGGCTGTCACCCATCTCGCCCTCGATCTCCGCGCGCGGCACCAGTGCGGCCACCGAGTCGATGACCAGGATGTCCAGCGCGCCGGAGCGGATCAGCATGTCGGCGATCTCCAGCGCCTGCTCACCGGTGTCGGGCTGGCTGACCAGCAACGCGTCGGTGTCCACCCCGAGCTTCTTGGCGTACTCGGGGTCCAGCGCGTGCTCGGCGTCGATGAACGCCGCGATTCCGCCGGCGGCCTGCGCGTTGGCGACCGCGTGCAGCGCCACGGTGGTCTTACCCGAGGACTCAGGACCGTAGATCTCGACGACCCGGCCGCGCGGCAGGCCGCCGATGCCGAGCGCCACGTCCAGGGCGATCGAACCGGTCGGGATGACCGAGATCGGCTGGCGGACCTCTTCGCCGAGCCGCATCACCGAGCCCTTGCCGAAGTTCTTGTCGATCTGTGCGAGGGCCAGCTCGAGGGCTTTCTCGCGGTCGGGTGCCTGCGCCATGGTGGTCTCCGTCCTTCGGATGTCTAGCTGTTCGGTGATCGGTTTCGATCAGTTGGCCGTGACGCTAGAGGCAGCCACCGACAAGTCGGGACAGGTCGGCCTGACCAGCAGCATCTAGCCGTCGAACACCGCCCACAGTAGACGAACACCTGTTCGACTCTAGGGAGACACGCCGTGCCGTCGGCACCGAGTGTCCAATGGTTCTCCCGTCCACTCCCCGCCGCCCGCCGCGCGGCCTATGGTGAAGACATCCCGGCCGAAACGGGGTCCGCGTGCACGAGATGGCGATAACGCAAAGTGTGGTCGATGCGGTGTGCGAGCACGCCGCGGGACGCCGGGTGCACTGCGTCAAGCTGGAGGTCGGCGCGCTGTGCGCCGTGGTACCCGACTCGATGCGCTTCTGCTTCGAACTCGCCACCGCGGGCACAGTCGCCGACGGCGCGCGCCTGGATCTCGATGTGCAACCCGGCGCCGCGCGCTGCCACACCTGCGGGCAGAGCTTCGAACTGCCCGATCTGATCCTCTTGTGCCCCTGCGGCAGTGCGGATGTCGAGGTGACCGCCGGGCGGGACCTGAAGATTCTCTCGATGGAAGTGAGTTGAGCATGTGCGCAACCTGCGGCTGCGGCGACCACGGCGCGACCGTCACCATGCCGGGACACGACCACCCCCACGAAAGCGACCAACACCACGGGCACGACCATCACCACGGGCCTGGCCACACCCACGATCATCCCCACACCGAGACCGTCACGCTCGAGCAGAGGGTGCTCGCCAAGAACGACGAGCTGGCCGATCGCAACCGCGCCTGGCTGGCCGCGCATGACATCGTGGCATTCAATCTGACCAGCTCCCCGGGAGCCGGCAAGACCACGCTGCTCGAGCGTACGATCCGCGAGCTCAAGCCGGATCGCCCGGTGGCGGTCATCGAGGGCGATCAGGAGACGCTGCTGGACGCCGAGCGCATCAAGGCCACCGGAGCGCGCGCGGTACAGATCAACACCGGTGCGGGTTGCCACCTCGACGCCGAGATGGTGCATCGCGCGCTACGGGCGTTGGACCCGGAACCGGGCTCGATCCTGTTCATCGAGAACGTCGGAAACCTCGTCTGCCCCGCGATGTTCGATCTGGGCGAGCAAAGCAAGGTCGTCGTCATCTCGGTGACGGAGGGCGACGACAAACCGTTGAAGTATCCGCACATGTTCGCGGCGGCCCGACTCGTGATCGTCAACAAAATCGACTTGCTGCCGTACGTCGCCTTTGATCTTGAAAAGTGTTGCAGCTACGTGCGATCGCTGAACCGCGAGGCGCAGATTCTCCCAATGTCGGCGGTCACGGGCGATGGTAGCTCGCAGTGGTACGACTGGATCGCCGATTGCGCAAAGTCGGCTACTTCGTCCGCACCCGTTGACAAGCCATAGCCCCCGGAGTAAACCCAAGTTCAGCGTCGGAAATCGGCGCCACGACACCACGTGATGTGGGAGCCCCAGCCCGGCTCCCGGTCGTGAGGGCCCCAGCCCGGCCCCCAGGAAGCTGTGACCTATGCCAACGGAGGCAGCAGTCAAAGCAGAAGAGGCCTTGATCCACGTTCTGTGGATCAATGCCGGTTTGAGTTGTGACGGCGATTCGGTGGCGTTGACTGCCGCCACCCAGCCCAGCATCGAGGAGATCGCCCTTGGCGCGCTCCCCGGGCTGCCGAAAATCGCCGTCCATTGGCCCCTGATCGATTTCGAATGCGGACCGAACGGGGGCGCCGACGATTTTCTCGAGTGGTTCTTCAAGGCCGACCGAGGAGAGTTGGAGCCGTTCGTTCTGGTTGTCGAGGGGTCGATCCCGAACGAGAAGATCAAAGCCGAAGGCTACTGGTGCGGTTTCGGCAACGACCCCGCGACCGGCCAACCGATGACGACGAGCGAATGGCTGGATCGGCTGGCGCCCAAAGCCACTGCCATCGTCGCGGTCGGGACCTGTGCCACCTACGGCGGCATCCATGCGATGGCCGGCAATCCGACCGGCGCCATGGGCGTGCCCGACTACCTCGGTTGGGAGTGGAAGAGCAAGGCAGGCATTCCGATCGTCTGCGTCCCCGGATGTCCGATCCAGCCCGACAACCTCGCCGAAACCTTGACCTACCTGTTGTACATGGCCACGGATCAGGCTCCGATGATCCCCCTTGACGACGCGTTACGCCCGCAGTGGCTGTTCGGCGCCACCGTGCACGAGGGATGTGACCGGGCCGGCTATTACGAACAAGGCGATTTCGCAACCGAGTACGGTTCGCCGAAATGCATTGTCAAGTTGGGCTGTTGGGGTCCGGTCGTCAAGTGCAACGTGCCGAAGCGCGGCTGGATCAACGGTATCGGCGGTTGCCCGAACGTGGGTGGCATATGCATCGGCTGCACCATGCCGGGATTCCCGGACAAGTTCATGCCGTTCATGGACGAACCACCCGGCGGCAAAGTGTCCACCGCGGCGTCAGGTCTGTACGGATCGGTGATCCGCAGCCTGCGCAATGTCACGGGCCGCACCGTCGACAAAGAACCCAAGTGGCGCCATCCCGGCACGCAACTCACGACCGGAGCGACCCGCACCTGGTAGGTGTGGTTCGTCCCGGGGCGCGCAGGCGTGCTTTCGGGTATCGAAACGGCCTGTGACGCTTCTCAGCAGAAGAAAGAGAAGAGTTCGATGACAACCATCATCCCCGAGCCGTCACACGTGAAGCGCGATCCGGGCCAACTCGTGGAGATGGCGTGGGACCCCATCACCCGGATTGTCGGCAGCCTCGGCATCTACACCAAGGTCGACTTCGACAACCGCGAGGTCGTGGAGTGTCACAGCACCTCGTCGATCTTCCGCGGCTATTCGATCTTCATGAAGGGCAAGGACCCGCGCGACGCCCACTTCATCACGAGCCGCATCTGCGGCATCTGCGGCGACAACCACGCGACGTGCTCGTGCTACTGCCAGAACATGGCCTACGGCGTCAAACCGCCGCATCTCGGCGAATGGCTGATCAACCTCGGCGAGGCCGCCGAGTACATGTTCGACCACAACATCTTCCAGGAGAACCTGGTCGGTGTGGATTATTGCGAGAAGATGGTCGCCGAGACCAATCCCAGCGTGCTGGCCAAGGCCGAGAACACCCAGGCGCCGCACGCCGACATGCACGGCCACCGCACGATCGCCGACATCATGCGCTCGCTCAACCCATTCACCGGTGAGTTCTACCGGGAGGCGTTGCAGGTCAGTCGTTGGACGCGAGAGATGTTCTGCCTGATGGAAGGTCGGCACGTTCATCCGTCGACGCTTTACCCCGGTGGCATCGGCACCACCGCGACGGTCCAGTTGATGACCGACTACATGACGAGGCTGATGCGCTACGTCGAGTTCATGAAGAAGGTCGTGCCGATGCACGACGATCTCTTCGACTTCTTCTATGAGGCCCTCCCCGGCTACGACCAGGTGGGCCTGCGGCGCACGCTGCTCGGCTGCTGGGGATCATTCCAGGATCCCGAGGTGTGCAACTTCGAGTACAAGGACATGGAGCGCTGGGGCGACGCCATGTTCGTCACACCCGGAATCGTGATCGACGGCAAGCTGCACACCCACTCGCTTGTCGACATCAACCTTGGTATCCGAATCCTGTTGGGCCACTCGTACTATGACGACTGGACCGATCAGGAGATGTTCGTCAAGACCGATCCGCTGGGCAATCCCATCGACCGACGGCACCCCTGGAACCAGCACACCAACCCGCGACCACAGAAGCGCGACTTCGACGGTAACTACAGCTGGGTGATGGCTCCGCGCTGGTTCGACGGCACGGACCACCTGGCGCTGGACACCGGCGGCGGGCCGTTGGCACGGCTGTGGTCCACCGCGCTCGCCGGGCTGGTCGACATCGGCTATGTCAAGGCGACCGGCCAAAGTGTGCAGATCAACCTGCCCAAGACCGCCTTGAAGGGCCCGGTCGAGCTCGAGTGGAAGATCCCGCAATACGGCAGCAACACACTCGAGCGCAATCGCGCCCGAACGTACTTCCAGGCCTATGCGGCCGCCTGCGCGCTGCACTTCGCGGAGAAGGCGTTGACGGAGATCCGCGCCGGCCGCACCAAGACCTGGGAGAAATTCGACGTACCCGACGAGGGCATCGGATGCGGGTTCACCGAGGCGGTACGTGGAGTCCTGAGTCACCACATGGTGATTCGCGACGGCAAGATCGCCAACTATCACCCGTATCCACCGACACCGTGGAATGCGAATCCCCGCGACAGCTACGGCACACCGGGACCCTACGAGGACGCGGTCCAGGGCCAGCCGATCTTCGAGGAGAACGACAGGGAGCACTTCAAGGGCATCGACATCATGCGCACCGTTCGAAGTTTCGACCCGTGCCTGCCATGCGGCGTGCACATGTACCTGGGTAAGGGGAAGACCTTGGAGCTGCTGCACTCCCCCACCCAGTCCGTCACCGGGGAATAGGGAATGGCCCCGCCGATCGAGAACGACGCGCAATGGCGTACGGCGGGTGACCGGATACAGGCCCTGCTCGATGCGTCGGCCGCAGGCGGCCCCGCCGCACACGAGCGGGCGGTCCAACTCCTCGGTGAGGTCACCGATCTCTACGGCGCCGCACTCGAGCGGATGCTGCGGATCGCGGTGAGCGCCGACGCCCGGACCGCGGAGCGGCTGGCCCGCGACGATCTCGTCGCCAGCCTGCTGCTGGTGCACGGTTTGCATCCGCATGACGTCCACCGCCGCGTCGAGAACGCGTTGGACAGGGTACGGCCCTACCTCGGCTCACACGGCGGCGATGTCACGCTCCTCGGAATCGACGACGACTCACACGGATTCACGGTCCGCCTGCAGTTCGCCGGCAGCTGCAAGAGCTGCCCCTCGTCGGCGGTCACCCTGGAGTTGACCGTTGAGGACGCCATCCGGGCGGCGGCCCCCGAGGTAACCGCGATCGAGGTGGTGCAGCCCGACTCCGGTGCCACCGTGATACCACCGGCGACGCTGTTCAGCCGTGTCCAGCAACGTGCACCGGCGCAGGCCACGTGGTACCCCGTGCCCGAATTCGCCGACCTGGCGCCCGGTGAGGTCGGCGGGTTCACCGTTGCGGGAACCACCGTGTTGGCATGCCGGATCGACGATGAGGTGTTCGCCTATCGCGACCGCTGCGGCGCCTGCCACAAATCGCTGGCCGGCGCCGCGCTGCACCGCCGCATCGGGTCACCCGCGGGTGACGCGGTGCTGCGCTGCCCGCGCTGCCATGCCCATTTCGATGTCGTGCACGCCGGAGCCTGCGTCGACGAACACGCTGACCCGTTCGCTCACCTGCAACCCGTCCCGCTGCTGGCGCGCGACGGCGTGCTGTCGATCGCGATGGCCGAACCGACCGCGGCGGGTGTGGCATGAGCAGCGCCTACGACGTGCTCGCGAAGATCCGGGCCAGCCGCGGTGCTCCCAAGCCCGCGGGTGAGCGCTGTGAGATGTGCGCCGAGCAGATCCCTGGCGAGCACCAGCATGTCGTCAATGTCGAGGCGCGGCAGCTGATGTGCGTATGCCGCGGCTGTTATCTGCTCTTCACCGACGTCAGCGCGGAGCTCCGCTACCGCGCCGTGCCCGACCGCTGGTTGGCCTTTCCCGACTTCGGGCTCGGACGCCGCGAGTGGCTGCTCCTCCAGATCCCGGTCGGGCTGGCCTTCTTCTTCCGCAACTCGACGTTGAACCGCGTGGTGGCCTTCTACCCCGGCCCGGCGGGCGCGACCGAATCCGAACTGGACCTGTCCGTGTGGGACGAAGTCCGCGCGGCGGACCGGCGAGTCGACCTGCTCGCCGACGACACCGAGGCGCTGCTGGTCCGGGTACCGGATGACGAAAACCGCGGCCCAGCATGCTTTTTAGTGCCTATTGACGCCTGCTACGAGCTTGTCGGCACGCTCCGTCGGCTGTGGCGCGGATTCGACGGCGGCCAGCAGGTCCGAGACTACGTGAACGGCTTCTTCGAACAGGTTCGTGCCCGAGCCAAGGTGGTGGCGCCGTGCCAGAGCTGACCTTCGCAGTGCTCGACATCTGCGCCGAACCGTACGCGGTGGCACCGGTGCTAACTGCCCGGATCGGTATCGCCGCCGACGGTGACGAAACCGTGCACGCCATCGCGCTGCGGTGCCAAGTCCGCATCGAGCCGCTGCGCCGGGGTTACACCGATCGTGAGGCGCTCGGGCTGCTCGACCTGTTCGGGCCACGGGAACGCTGGGACACCACACAACACAACTTCCTCTGGCAGCACACCAGCACCATGGTGCCGGGGTTCACCGGCACCACACAGGTCGAACTGCCGCTCGAGTGCACCTATGACCTCGAGGTGACCGCGACCAAGTACTTCCGCGCCGTGCGCGACGGTGCCATCCCACTACAGTTCCTCTTCAGCGGAACGGTTTTTACCCGCGGTGAAAAGAACTTCAGCGTTCAGCAGGTCCCCTGGGATCGCGAGGACCACTACGACCTGCCCGTGTCGACGTGGCACGACCTGATGCGCCTGCACTTTCCCAACACCGGTTGGTTGCGGCTGAGTCACGACACCATCGACGCGCTGTCCGAGTTCAAATCAGCCCGCGGCCTCCTGAACTACGACGACGCGATCGTCTCGCTACTGGCCGCTCACACCGCAGAGGAGATTCGATGACCGCAGACTGGGATCACGCCCGGGCCGTCGCGGACGCGGTGCTCTACGAGGGGTACCTGCTGTATCCCTACCGAGCGAGCTCGAGCAAGAACCAGTCCCGTTGGCAGTTCGGCGTTCTGGGACCGAACGGCGCCGCGGAGGCCGCCATCGGAGAAGACGCCTCGCTGTCCACCCAGGTGCTGCTGGACCCGCACGGCATCCCGATGGTTACCGGTGTGATCCGCTTCCTGCAATTGCAGCGCCGCAGCGTCGAACGCGACGCCGGGGGTGGATGGTTCGAACCGGTCGGTGAGCTGCGTTCGGGGACCGATGCATGGGTCAGCTGGGACGAGGCCGTCGAGTGCGAGATCCCGATCGACCCGTTCCCGGTCATGAGCCTGCCTCGGACATTGGACATCTCGGTTCCGTCGGCGAGAGAGATCGAGCCCGTCGCGGGCGGCAGGCTGGTGCGGACGCGCCGGGATCTGAGCGGCCGACTCGACGTCTCCGCCGAGCAGGACGGCGACTTGCTGCGGCTCACGTTCGATGTGCGCAACACCGCAGCACCGGCCGGCGACAAGGACGAGGCGATCGCCGTGTCACTGATCGGGACCCACCTCTTGCTGGAGGTCGCCGACGGTGAGTTCATCTCCCTGCTCGAACCGCCGGCGTGGGCCGCCGACGCCGTGGCGCGGTGTCGCCAGTACCGCTGCTTTCCGGTGCTCGCCGGCCCGGCGCCACATCGGGATCTCGTGCTCGCGTCGCCGATCATCCTCTACGACCACCCCGAGATCGCCGCGCAGAGCAAGGGTGCCCTCTACGACTCGACCGAGATAGACGAGATCCTGACATTGCGGATCATGACGATGACCGACGACGAGAAGGCGCAGGCACGCGCGACCGATCAACGTGCCGCGGCGATCATCGACCGCTGCGACTCGATGTCGCCCGAGGCGATGCTCGATCTGCACGGCGTGCTGCGGAACCCGCACGCGCCGAGCGGTGAACCGGACCTGATCCCGGAAGTCCCGGCCGGCGTCGAATGGTGGGATCCCATGGCCGATATGGCTGTGCGGCCGGATTCGGATGCCGTGCTGGTCAATGACACTCGCGTCGCCCGCGGCACCCGAGTCAGGCTGCGCCCTTCCCGGCGGGCCGACGCTCAGGACGTGTTCTACGCCGACAAGATCGCGCGGGTCACCTCGGTCCACGAGGACGTCGACGGTGAGCACCACATCGGCGTCGTCATCGAGGACGATCCCGCAGCCGACCTGCACGACTGGTACGGCCGCTACCTGTACTTCGCACCTGACGAGGTCGAACCTCTGGTTGAAGGGAGTCCGCAATGGAAGTGATTGGCTGGATCGCGGTCGGAGCCGTGGCGGTCGTGGCCGTGGCGGCGGCGTTGATCGGCATCCGCTCCGTACCGGATGCGCGGCGCTACATGAAGATGCGCCGCATGTGACCGAAAACGAGGTGTCCTTATCTCCCAACCTATCTCCCGCATCCTGGTAGCCGGGCTCGGCAACATCTTCCTCGGGGACGACGGCTTCGGCCCCGAGGTCATGCGCTGCGTGCCTGCGGGTCTCGCCGGAGCGCACGTTGTGGTGAGGGATTACGGGATCGGCGGCATGCACCTCGCCTACGACCTGCTCGACGGCTGTGACGCCCTCGTACTCGTCGACGCCATCCCCGACCGCGGGGCACCGGGCACACTCCACGTCTTCGAGGCCGATCTCGGAAACACCCCCGGGGCAACGGGTCTCGACGCGCACGCAATGGATCCCGCGGCAGTGTTCGCCAGCCTCGATGCCCTCGGCGGTACTCCGCCCTACACCGTGGTGATCGGGTGCGAGGTCGACAACGTCGACGAGGGTATCGGACTGTCGGACGCCGTCGCGGCGGCCGTACCGGAGGCGGTGCAGGTGATCGGCGAGGTGGTTGCCGGGCTGCTGGCTCGCGCCCCGGTGGCGGAGGGCTGAACGATGTGTCTGGGGATACCGGGGCAGGTCGTGACGATGCTGGACGGCTACGGCGATCAGTTGGCCCTCGTCGACGTCGCGGGCGAGCACCGCAAGGTCAACGTCGGCATGCTGCCCGAGGAGACCTTCGCACCGGGCGACTGGGTCATCATCCACATGGGGTTCGTCGTGGAGAAGACCGACAAAGAAGGGGCCGACGCCGCGCTCGCGGGCCTGCAGTTGATGGGCCGAGGCGAACCGACGCCGGGCATCGAGGATTCGCCGTGATTACGCGCCACCGGCTTCGCATCCGGGTCCGCGGAGTGGTCCAGGGAGTCGGCTTCCGCCCCTTCGTGTACACGACGGCAGCCGCGCTCGGGCTGACCGGAAGTGTCCGCAACGACGGCTCGGGCGCGCTCATCGACGTCGAGGGCGAAACGGCCGATGTCGAGGCCTTCCTGATCCGGCTTCGTGACCATCCACCGCCGCTGGCGGTGATCGAAAGCATCGAGACCGAACAGCTTGCGGCCGCGGGCGGGACCGGTTTCGTCATCGCCGACACCACGCGAACCGACGGTGGCCGCACGCTGACCTCCCCCGACGTCGCGATGTGCGCCGACTGTGCCGCCGAACAACGCAACCCGCACAACCGACGCTTTCGTCATGCGTTCATCAACTGCACCAACTGCGGGCCGCGCTTCACCATCATCGCCTCGCTGCCCTACGACCGGCAGGCCACGACCATGGCGGCCTTCGACATGTGCGAGTCCTGCGCGCGTGAATACCACGATCCCGCCGACCGAAGATTTCACGCCCAGCCCGTCTGCTGCCCCGACTGCGGCCCCACGTTGACGTACCGCGACCACGCGGACGTCACCGCGACGGGCGAACCCGCACTGACGCGGGCGCGCCGGTTGCTCATCGAGGGAGGCATCCTCGCGGTCAAGGGCATCGGTGGCTACCACCTGGCCTGCGACGCCGCCGACGAACGCGCGGTCGCCGAGTTGCGTGCCAGAAAGCGCCGCGGCGACAAGCCGTTCGCGGTGATGACACCCGACCTCGCTACCGCCCACGCCCTTGTCGAGATCGACGAACCGTCGGCGCGGTTGCTGACCGGACCGCAACGCCCCATCGTGCTGATGCCGCGGCGGACGGGCGCCCCGGTCGCCGACGCGGTGGCGCCGCACAATCGGAACCTTGGTGTCCTGCTGGCCTATACCCCGCTGCACACGCTGCTGTTCGGCCTGCCGGGCGACGAACCTGGACCGCAAGCGCTGGTGATGACGTCGGCGAACCTCTCCGGTGAGCCGATATGCTTCACCGACGACGCGGCACTGCAACGGCTTTCACATCTCGTCGACGGCTGGCTCATGCATGACCGCGAGATCCTCGTTCCGTGCGACGACTCCGTCATGCGGGTGGTTCCCCTCGGTGACGAACGCCGGGGCGTGGTGGAGGTGCCGATCCGGCGATCGCGGGGGTATGCGCCACTGCCTGTGGCGTTACCGGTTCCGGTACCACCCTCGCTCGCAGTCGGCGCCGACCTGAAGAACACCATGGCGGTCGCGGACGGCAGGTACGCGTGGCTGAGCCAGCACATCGGCGACATGGACGACCTGGCAACGCTGTCCGCGTTCGATTGCGCCCACCGGCATCTGCAGGAGCTGACGTCGGTGACCCCGCAGGCGTTGGTCGCCGACGCGCATCCGCTGTACCGCTCGACCCAGTGGGCCCGGCGCAACGCGGCCGGGCGGCCCGTCAGGACCGTCCAACATCATCACGCGCACATCGCCGCGGTGATGGCCGAACACGGTCTCGACGGATCCACCCAGGTGCTCGGATTCGCGTTCGACGGCACCGGTTACGGACCCGACGGGGCGGTATGGGGCGGTGAGGTGTTACTAGCGAACTACAAAGGCTTCCAACGGCTCGCCCACCTGAAGTACGTTCCCCTCGCCGGCGGTGACGTCAGCGTCCTGCGCCCCTACCGGATGGCCCTGGCTCATCTGCGGTCGGCGGGAATCGCCTGGGATCCCGGACTGCCCCCGGTGTCGGCCTGCCCGCCTGACGAGCGTGACGCACTCGACCGACAACTCGAGACCGGTCTCGGATGCGCGCCGACCTCCAGCATGGGCCGATTGTTCGACGCGGTGTCCTCGCTGGCCGGGGTGCGGCAGATCGTCCACTACGAAGCTCAGGCCGCCATCGAGCTGGAGGGCATGTCCCGCGGCGTCGATTGCGGCACAGAGCCTTACGCATTCAGCGTCGACACATCCGACTCCGCGGCGGTGATCGATCCCGCGCCCGTACTTGACGCTATCGTCGCTGACCTCCGTGGGGGCGTCCCCCCGTCCGGCATCGGCGCCCGGTTCCATCGCGCGGTCGCCGACCTGGTCGTCGACCTCGCTTGCACACACGCCGACTCGTCGCGTCCCGTGGCCCTGTCCGGGGGGGTCTTCCAGAACGCGCTGCTCCTCGAGTTGACGCTGAACGGGCTACACGACAGGGGCATCGACGCGATGACCCATCGCATGGTGCCGCCCAACGACGGCGGTATCGCGCTCGGCCAGCTCCTGGTGGGGAACGCGTCATGAACGGCAAGGACGGTCGTACGGAGTTCGGCCGCTACGCGTACCCGCCGAACGAGCTCGGTTACTGTGGACCCGCCGAGGTCGACGCCACCTCCGGGCTCGCCTCGCATGCACGCGAATTCGATGGAGCCTGGCCGTACCTGTGCGCCATCGCCGAGGCGGTCGGCGCCTCGGACGCACTCGACGAAGAGGTCGTTCGCGCTTACTGGATCGGCGGTCGCGCGCTGAGCAAGGTGGACCCCGAGCACCTGCTCGCCCGGCTACGTGCCTCATTCACCGGCCAAGTCACCGGACTGCTCGACGCGGTGCCCGCCACCGCCGATGTCCTGGCCCACCACAGCTTCCACGTCTTCGTCGTCTACCCCTGGGTGAGGTTTCTTCGCCGTGACGCCCGGACCGCGTTGGACGTCATGCAATCCTGCCGCATCCGTTGGGGAACCGTCCTCACAGTCACGGGCGAGCATGCGGAAATCGCCTCACGGCCACTGCACCACACGGACGGACGGTTGACGCTGGGCGACCCGCGGCCCGAGCACATCTCATGGATGAGGGGTGACGTCTCACTGGCGCCGGCCCCGCAACCCGGAGCAGTGGTCTCCGCCCACTGGGACTGGGTCTGCGCAACACTGACCGACGAGGAAGGCGCCGAGCTCGAGGCGGCGACGCAGACCACGCTGAAATTGGTGAACTCCGTTATCGGACAGGAAGTATCGCGATGACGACCGTTGAACGACCGTATGTCGGCGACGAGTTATCCGCCGACCTGGCCGCCGCCGCGCTGGATCTGGCCCGCAGGTTCAACGACGGCGCAACCCTGTGGGTGATCTCACCGCAATGGGAACCGCACGCCCACCACATCGCCGTCGAGTTCGTGCACCCGGTGATCATGGGCAAGCGGGCGCTTCCGTCGGTCGCCCTCGTCGAACCGGATCCGGTCGCGCAGGCGCGGGTGGCCAGCCGGCCCGGTGATCTGCTGGTCGCGGTGGCATCAGCGGACGAACCGTCTGTCATCGACGCCGTGCAGCGCGCCCGCGCGTGGGGCGTCCTGACGTTGTGGATCGGCTCCGGACGGCGTCCGCCTGCGGGAGCGGCGAACCACATCCTCTGGATCGACACCGACGACCCGATGGTGCCCGCCACCGGAGCGTTCGTGCTGCTGTATCACCTGCTGTGGGAGCTCACCCACGTCTGCTTCGAGCATCCGGGTCTGCTCAAGACGGCGGAGTCCGCCACCGCATGCGTGACCTGCAGCGACGAAGGCCGACTCGGCGAGGTGGTCCTGGAGCCGGTCGATGCGACGAGCCCGGCCCTGGTCCGGACCGCCGAAGGCGAGGAATGGGTCGACGTCACGCTGATCGGGAACGTCGCCCCGAATGAGCTCGTACTGCTTCACGCCGGAACGGCCATTTCGCGCGTCGAGCCCGAGGAGGTCCCCCGATGACAGACTCCGATGCCACCGGCTTCCTGTATCCATTCATCGACTCCGAGGAGACCGACGCGGCAAGCCTGCTCGACGATCTCGCGGCCTCGGCCCGCGGAAAGGCCGCGGAAAGCGCCCGGCTGCAACGCGAATCGCTTGCCGAGTACCGTGATCCGTTGACCACGGCCGGAATGCAGATGGCCGAACGGTTCCGCCGCGGCGGGCGGCTGTACACATTCGGCAACGGCGGAAGCTCCACCGACGCCGCGACGTTGGCGTCCCTGTTCAGCCGGCCGGCGCGCGGTCGGCCGGTCGCCGCGTGGTCCCTCGCCGCCGACAACGCCGTGGTGACCGCGCTCGGCAACGACGTAGGGTTCGAGCTGATCTTCAAGCGTCAGATCATCGCCCACGCCCGAGACCGCGACGTCGCGATCGCGCTGTCGACGTCAGGCAACTCCGACGACCTGATGACGGCGATCACGGAAGCCAAGCGACGGGGCTTGCTGACCCTGGGCTTCTCCGGGCACGACGGTGGCCGGATGGCGGCCACCGACGACCTCGACTTCTGTTTCACCGTCCACTCGCAGAGCATCCACCGCATCCAGGAGAGCCACGCGATGCTCGGCTACCAGCTCTGGTCGGTGGTGCAGAAACATCTACAGACCGACACGGCGCGCGCACTGAATGGAGCACACACCTCATGACCCACGCTACGAGCGCGGCCGAGCGCGAAAACCGCGTCCTGGAACGGATCGACAAATTCCGTCAGCGTCGACCGCGTCTACTCGACGACGTAGTGACGCTCGCGCACGGGGCGGGCGGAAAGTCGTCGGCCGCGCTCGTCGACGCGGTGTTCCTCGAGGCCTTCCGCAACGACGAACTCGAACAACTCGGTGACGCCGCGGCCGTCCGGATTCCGTCGGGCGAACGGCTCGCGTTCTCGACCGACTCCTACGTTGTCTCCCCGAGGCGTTTTCCCGGCGGCTCCATCGGCCATGTCGCGGTGCACGGCACCATCAACGACCTCGCGGTCTCCGGTGCTCGTCCGCAATGGCTTTCGGCCGCATTCGTCATCGAGGAAGGCTTTCCCATAGCCGAACTGCGCGAAATCGTCGCGGATATGGGCGAAGCGGCGTCCAACGCCGGTGTGCAGATCGTCACCGGCGACACGAAGGTCGTCGGCAAGGGTGCCGCCGACGGCGTCTACATCTGCACCGCGGGCATGGGTTTGGTTCCCGAGGGCCGCCGACTGTCCCGCGACAGCGTGGATCCCGGCGACAAGGTCGTGCTGTCAGGCACGATCGGCGAGCACGGGATGGCCGTCATGCTGGCGCGCGGCGATCTGGCCATCGACGCCGACATCGCCTCGGACACCGCGCCGGTGCACGAACTCGTCGAGCTCCTGCTGACCGCGGCGCCGTCGACCCGGTGGATGCGCGATGCGACCCGCGGCGGTGTGGGTACGGTGGCCAACGAACTCGTCAAAGACGCGCCGTTCGCGATGATCCTCGACGAGGAGAGGCTGCCCGTCCTGCCGCAGGTGCTCGGGGCGTGCGACATGCTCGGCATCGACCCGCTCTACGTGGCGAACGAAGGCAAGTTCGTCGCCATCGTGCCCGCCGACGAAGCCGATGCGGCGGTGTCCGCGTTGCGCGGCCACCCGCAGGGCGCGCAGGCCGCGGTGGTCGGCGAGATCGTCCCCCAACCCCACGGAATCGTCGCGCTGCGAACGTCGTTCGGCGGCAGCCGGATCGTCGACATGCTCGTCGGCGACCCGCTGCCGCGGATCTGTTGAGAGGAGACCGACATGTGCCTCGGCATCCCCGGTCAGGTGGTCGACATCGTCGACGCCGAACAATCGCTGGCCAAGGTCGACGTCAATGGCGTCCGCAGAACCATCAGCGTGCGCCTGCTGGCCGACGACAACCTGCAGGTCGGCGACTGGGTCCTGGTCCACGTCGGGTTCGCGATGGCCAAGATCGACGAACGCGAGGCCACCCTCACCCTCGACCAGGTGCAGAAGATGGGCGCCGACTACGCCGCCGAGATCGAAGCGTTCAACTCGTCCGAAATCGCTTGAGAGGCAAGCCATGAGATTCGTCGACGAATTCCGCGACCCAGCCGCCGCACGCGCGCTGGTCAGATCCATCACCGCTCTGGCCGGCGACGACGAGTTCAAATTCATGGAGGTGTGCGGCGGCCACACCCACACCATCTACCGCCACGGCATCGAGCATCTGCTGCCGGAGACGGTCGGTCTGGTACACGGGCCCGGATGCCCGGTGTGCGTCATCCCGATGGGACGCGTCGACGACGCGATGTGGCTGGCCGAACAACCGGACGTCATCTTCACGACGTTCGGCGACATGATGCGGGTGCCAGGATCGCGGGGCAACCTCATCGAGGCGAAGGCCCGCGGCGCCGACGTGCGCTTCGTGTACTCGCCGCTGGACGCCCTCAAGATAGCGCTCGACAACCCCGACAAGCGGGTCGTGTTCTTCGCAGTGGGCTTCGAGACAACCGCGCCGTCCACCGCCGTGACGCTGGTGCGCGCGAAAGCTTTGGGCGTGGGTAACTTCAGCGTGTTCTGTAATCACGTCACGATCGTTCCGCCGATCAAGGCGATCCTGGAGTCTCCCGACTTGCGGTTGTCCGGATTCCTCGGGCCCGGACACGTCTCGACGGTGGTGGGGCTGCGCCCCTACCGGTTCGTCCCCGATGTGTACGGAAAACCCATGGTGGTTGCGGGATTCGAACCCCTCGACATCCTCGCGTCGGTGCACATGCTGCTGCAGCAGATTCGGGGCGGCCGCTGCGAGGTCGAAAACCAGTACACGCGGGTGGTGCGACCCGAAGGCAACACCCAGGCACTCAAGCTGATGGCGCAGACGTTCGAGCTGCGACCGCATTTCGAGTGGCGGGGGCTGGGATTCATCTCGCAGAGCGCGCTGCGGCTCCACCCCGACTATGCCGACTTCGACGCCGAACGCACCTTCGCCATGCCGGGTGTGCGGGTGGCCGATCCGAAGGCGTGCCAGTGCGGCGAGGTGCTGAAAGGCGTCATCAAACCGTGGGAGTGCAAGGTTTTCGGTACGGCGTGCACACCGGAGACACCGATCGGGACGTGCATGGTGTCCCCAGAAGGTGCCTGCGCGGCGTACTACAACTTCGGTCGGTTGCACCGTGAGACGGCGTTGGTCCTGGGTCAGCGCCCCTGAGGCCGTCGATTCGTCGCCGCAGATCCAGTGGCGACAAGTGAGGAGTGATTGTCATGACAGAGCCGGAGGAACGGGGAAAGCGCGGAACCGGATCCGATGAACCATCGGGCGGGCCGGTGGACCGCCCGTCGGACACATATCAAGGTGACGAATCCGTCCCCGAACACGACGACGGTGGAAAGCCGGACTTCGAGACGGGATTTACCAACGAGCCGCCCAAGGACGTCAAACCCGAGGTTCCCCCGTACGCGGGTCGGCAGACGTCGGCCAAGCCGGAAGGCCGGGGAGACGACGGCGGCGAACGAACCGCGGGCGCTGTGAAACCGGCGACGGATGCAGCGAGCAAGGCGCCGTCGCCGAGCGAGACCGAGGGCGGTGCGACGGCCTCTCCCGCCGACGAGCAACCGGCGTCACAGATGCCGGAGTCCGACCGCGGCGACGATCGGGTGGGCCCGTCACACACCGTGGGCACCGGTCGCGCCGAGGACAAACGCTAGCGATTCACCACTGATCGCGCGGGACGTCGAAGTCCGAGCACAGCGCGCGCCAGACGTCGCGCGGATCGACGCCGTCCTCGATGGCCTGTTCGGCGGTGCGCCCGTCCAATCCGCTCAGGACGTGGTCGACGAGCAGCGACGAGCCTCGCACCGGACCGAACTGTTCCTCGACGAGCTGGTGAAATTCCGTCAACCGCACGAGCCCAAACTACGCCGACGCGGCCAGCGCTTCATGGCACACCCGTACCGGATCTTCGACGTCGGCGACCGTCGCGCCTGCGCGTCGCGCAGCCTCCCGGTAGCTGTGCGTATCCAACACCTCGCGCACCGCCTGCGCGAGCGCATCCGGGGCGAGAGGACGCACCAGCTGCGCACTCCCCTGCCGCACAACACGATTGGCGATCTCCCATTGGTCACCCCCGCCGGGGACCACCACCATCGGGACTCCGGCCAGCAGCGTCTTGGCCACCATGCCGTGACCGCCTCCGCAGATCACCAGGTCGGCGTGCGTCAACAGTTCGTCCTGTCGTCCCAGCCCGACCACCGCCCACGGCGGCACCGCGACCTTCGTGCCGCCCAGTCGCGACACCACGACGCGCGATCCCGGTGGCAACGCCTCCCCTGGCGTCAAGGTCTCCAACGCGACATCGGCGAGGCCGCGTTCCCCGGTGGTGGCGGTCGACGGTGCGACGACCACGACGGGTCCGTCGCCCGGTGGGATGTCGAGCGTCGCCGACGTCGGCTCGAAGTGCAGCGGACCCACCACCACGGCTTCGGCGGGCCAGTCCGGCCGCGGCACCTCCAGCGCCGGCAACGTGGCGATCAACCGTCGGTGCGGGCCGGGATCGTCTGCGGGCAAATCGATTTGCACACGCGCCGCCGAGCGCTGGCGAATGCCCTGCCGCCACGACCGGGCGGAGAGGGCGCGTAGGATCGCGTCGCGCAACCGGCCGCGGACGCCGACGCCGGGCGCCAGCCCGCTGCCGATCGGCGGGAGGCCCTTCGACGGCCGGTACAGCGGGTGCGGATTCAACTCGACCCAGGGCAGCCCGAGCAGTTCGGCGCAGAACCCGCCCGCCGTGGTGATGGCGTCGGAGACCACGAGCTCCGGCGCGAGCTGACGCATCTGCGGCGCGTTGAGCACGGCCATCCGGGCGCCACGCTGGTGGACCTTCGCGCCGGCGTCGGCGTCGTCGTCGGTGTCCACCGGATCCAAGCCGAGGAGTTCGACGGCGGCCACCCCGGCGTCGCGGGCCGTGTCCAGCCATTCCGTCCCGGTCAGCAGCGTCGGCGTATCCCCGTTGGCCAGGAAACGAAGGCACAACGCGAGTGCCGGAAAAGCATGTCCCGGATCCGGTCCAGCAACCACCGCCACGCGCATTGGGCTACCCTGCCACAGCCGCGCGGCACTAGGCTTGCGCCCATGACCGACCAGGCTCCTGAACTGAAAACCGACGTCGACAACATCCGGGCGGTGGAAACGTTCCTCTACGCCTTGCAGGACGAGGATTTCGACACCGCCGACGGCCTGCTCGCCGATCACGCCGAATGGCACAACGTCGGCTACCCCACGATCCGCGGCCGCCAGCGCATCATCGGCCTGATGCGTCGCGGTCAGGGCCGGTTCGGCTTCGAGGTGAAAATTCACCGCATCGCCGCCGACGGCAGCTCCGTGCTCACCGAACGCACCGACGCGCTGGTGTTCGGGCCGGTGCGCCTGCAGTTCTGGGTGTGCGGAACGTTCGAGGTGCACGCCGGCCGAATCACGTTGTGGCGCGACTACTTCGACACTCTGGACTTCCTCAAGGCCACGGTGCGCGGTCTGGTCGCGGCGGTGTTCCCGGCGCTGCGCCCCACGATGTGACTACGCCCCGCGGACGTGGCCCAGTTCGTTGAACGCCTCGGCCCAGCCGACCAGCCGATCGGTGGCATTGGACAGCTCGTCGCGGTAACGCTGTTGCCACATCGGTGAGGTCGACGTCGGACCGGCGTTCGCCGCCGACACCAGTTGTGCTGCGGCGTTGACCATTTCGCCGTACTGGCGCGCCCCGTGATCGAGTTGCGCCGTGAACGCCTGAATAGTGGGCATCAGGTGGGCGCGCGATTGCGGCGTCGCGCGGACTGCCCGTTCCATGGACATCACTTCGTTCGCGGTGGCTGCCATGGTCGTCGCGGTCTGGTTCGCCGCGGCGGCCAGCTCGCGGAGTTCGTCCGGCGGCAGCATCCGCCCCCGCTCCAGGACCCCGAGCAGGGAGAAGAATCCACGCTCGGAGGTGGCCAACGCCGCCATCGGCGGGCGTGCGGCCGATCCCCACGGTGGAAGCCTGCGGGTGGCGCGGGACCGCGGAGGGGGCAGCGGCTCGCGTCGCAGCCAGCGGTACCGCAGGAACGTCAACGTGGCCAAGAAAGCGGCGCCGACGGCGATCGGCGACGGGATGAGCAGCGCCCATGCGGGAACATCCCATGCGGCCACCACGCCGGTCACGCCGATCCAGAACACGCAGGAAATCGTGAAGAACACGGTGAGCCGCAGCGCCCAGCGGCGCTTGCGGAGCAGCTTGGCGCGCGGGTCAGCGGCGGCGTTCAGCTTGTCGGCCAGGACCTCGGACCACTCGGCGGCCGTGTCGATGCCGTTCTGGACACCCCGTTGCACCAGCGAGCGCAACGACTCGGGTCGAGGGCTCTGCGAACTCACTGGTGTCCTCACGAACTATTGAGACAGCGGATTTTCCGGTGTCGCCTGCTGCGGATTGGTCGCCGGGGTCGCGGGCTGCGGCGCGGCGTTGCCGCCCGCGGGCAACTGCTCACCGCGCATCGAGGCGCGGATCTGCTCCAGCCGGGAATGCCCGGCCATCTGCACGCTCGCCTGCTGGACCTCCAACATTCGGCCCTGCACCGAGTTCTGCGCCAACTCGGCCTCGCCCATCGCGTTGGCGTACCGGCGCTCGATCTTCTGGCGCACCTCGTCGAGGCTGGGCGTGGTGCCCGGGGCGGCCAACTCGCTCATCGAGCGCAGCGACGAGCTGACCTGCTCCTGCATCTTGGCCTGTTCGAGCTGGGACAGCAGCTTGGTGCGCTCGGAGATTTTCTGCTGCAGCATCATCGCGTTCTGCTCGACGGCCTTCTTGGCCTGGCCGGCCGCGTTGAGCGCCTGGTCGTGCAGGGTCTTGAGATCCTCGACGCTCTGCTCGGCGGTTACCAGCTGCGCCGCGAACGCTTCGGCGGCGTTGTTGTACTCGGTGGCCTTGGCGGCGTCGCCGTTTGCGACGGCCTGATCGGCCAGCGTCAACGCCTGCCGCACGTTGACCTGTAACTTCTCGATGTCGGCGAGCTGGCGGTTCAGACGCATCTCCAGCTGGCGCTGGTTGCCGATCACCTGGGCGGCCTGCTGGGTCAGGGCCTGGTGCTGGCGCTGGGCTTCTTCGATGGCCTGCTGAATCTGCACTTTCGGGTCGGCGTATTCGTCCACCTTGGAGCTGAACAGCGCCATGAGGTACTTCCACGCCTTGACGAACGGATTGGCCATGTCAGTTCACTCCGCCTTCGTGTCGTTGTGTCGGACTCGCCGGCCCGGCTTCCCGTGCTGCCCAATCTATCGGGTCAGCGCGTATCACCACAGTCGGTCGTGGTCGGCTCAGCGCGTCAGGCGACCGCCATCGACACGACCTGCGGGATGACCACCTTGGTGGTGGCGTCGATGTTGGCGGCACCGGCGAAGGCGGCGCTCTCCTCACGCTCCATCTCCTGACCGGCGTCGAAGAGCACCTGAGACAGCGGAACGTCGAGGGCGCCGCAGATCGCGCTGAGCAATTCGCTCGAAGCTTCCTTGCGGCCGCGTTCGACCTCGGAGAGGTAGCCCAGACTGACCCGGGCGGTGTCGGACACTTCGCGCAGGGTGCGTCCCTGGTCGACGCGGGCACGACGCAGCACGTCGCCGATCACCTCGCGCAGCAATGCCGTCATCGTGCTCTCCCTTCGGAGTCAGTATCTGGGGATCCAATAGGGCAACGCTGAGCGTGGGCCTGTGGGTTCCCGGATGGCGCAGATCACTGTCGAGTGAGGGCCGACCGCAGGTGCACGACGGCCTCCCCGACCGCGGCGAGGCGGATCTCCCAGCGCGATCCGTCCAGCCGCAACTCGACGACGTCGGTCTTGATAGGCCCGGCGATGCCGAGGAATACCGTGGCCGCCGCGTAGCACCGCGCTCGCCCCCGGCACGCCGGCCAGTGTGGCCGCCAGCAGGCCCGCGGTCAGCGATTCGGCGGTCGCGACCGTCTGCCCGCGCACGGTGAGGTCGGCGACAAGCGCGCGGGCGTCGTCACTGACCAGCGGGTCGTCCACGGGAGTCCTTGATGGCCGTCACCACGTAATCGACCCCTGTGACGACCGTCAGGATGACCGCCGCACACATGACCACCCACGCCGCGGCCAGCCACGCACCCGACAACGGCAGCACGAACAGCCCGATCGCCACCCCTTGTACGAGGGTCTTGAGCTTGCCGCCGCGGCTGGCCGGGATCACGCCGTGACGCAACACCGCGAACCGCAATACCGTGATGCCGATCTCCCGGGTCAGGATCACCACCGTGATCCACCAGGGCAGGTCGCCCAGTAGCGAAAGCCCGATCAGTGCAGCGCCGATGAGGGCTTTGTCCGCGATGGGGTCGGCCAGTGTGCCGAACTCGGTCACCATGCCGTAGTTGCGCGCGAGCGCCCCGTCGAACCGGTCGGTGATCACCGCGACGGTGAACACGACGAATGCGGCTATCCGCCAGAATGTTTCATGCCCGTCGCCGACGAACAGCACCACCAGGAAAACCGGAACCAACGCCATCCGCACGCCGGTGAGCACATTCGCGATGTTCGCTACACGGGCGCGCGGGACCAGCGGATCAGTATGGGGTTGGCCCGACACCGCAACAGAATATCGGTTGCTCGAACCGATACTCTCCACCTGTGAGCGCAGAATCCGGCGAGGTCGTCGTGCGGCGTGCGCGAACTTCGGATGTCCCCGCCATCAAAACCTTGGTCGACATCTACTCCGGCAAGATCCTGCTGGAGAAGAATCTGGTGACGCTCTATGAGGCCGTTCAGGAGTTCTGGGTCGCCGAACTGGGCGGCGAGCTGCTCGGCTGCGGCGCGCTACACGTGTTGTGGTCCGACCTTGGAGAGGTGCGCACCGTCGCCGTGCATCCCAAGGTCAGGGGCCAAGGCGTCGGGCACGCGATCGTCGACAAACTGCTCGACGTCGCGCGTGAGTTGCGCCTCGAGCGGATCTTCGTGCTCACCTTCGAAGTCGAGTTCTTCAGCAGGCACGGGTTTCGCGAGATCGACGGCACACCCGTCACCGCCGAGGTCTTCGAAGAGATGTGCCGCTCGTACGACACCGGTGTCGCCGAGTTCCTCGACCTGTCCTACGTCAAGCCGAACATCCTCGGCAACACCCGAATGCTGTTGACCCTTTAGCGATTTGTGCACACTTTGTTGCGCTGAGCGCTCCTGGCGGTGCACAAATCACTCGTCGTCTTCTGGGGTGTCGGCGCCGCGGATCGACGCCAGCGTCGCGGCCAGTTCGTCGGGTTTGACGAGAACCTCGCGGGCCTTGGAACCCTCGCTCGGCCCGACGATGTTGCGGGTCTCCATCAGATCCATCAACCGGCCCGCCTTGGCGAAGCCGACGCGCAGTTTGCGCTGCAACATCGACGTCGACCCGAACTGGCTCGACACCACCAACTCGACCGCCTGCAGGAAGACGTCCATGTCGTCGCCGATGTCGGGGTCGACGTCGGTGCGCTCGCTGTTGGTCTTGGCGTTGGTGACGCCCTCGGTGTACTCCGGTTCGGCCTGCGACTTGGTCGCTTCCACGACGGCGTGGATCTCGTCGTCGGTGATGAACGCGCCCTGCAGACGGATCGGCTTGTTGGCCCCCATCGGCAGGAACAGTCCGTCGCCCATGCCGATCAGCTTCTCGGCGCCCTGCTGGTCGAGGATGACGCGGCTGTCGGTCAACGACGACGTGGCGAACGCCAACCGTGACGGCACGTTGGTCTTGATCAGGCCGGTGACGACGTCCACCGACGGCCGCTGCGTGGCCAGCACCAGGTGAATGCCTGCCGCGCGAGCCTTCTGGGTGATGCGCACGATCGCATCCTCGACATCGCGCGGGGCGGTCATCATGAGGTCGGCCAACTCGTCGACGATCGCGACGATGTAAGGGTAGGGCTTGTACTCACGCTGACTGCCGAGCGGCGTGGTGATCTCGCCGGAGCGCACCTTCTTGTTGAAGTCGTCGATATGGCGCACGCGTGAGGCCTGCATGTCCTGATAGCGCTGCTCCATCTCCTCCACCAGCCACGCCAGCGCGGCGGCGGCCTTCTTCGGTTGGGTGATGATCGGCGTAATGAGGTGCGGGATGCCCTCGTAGGGGGTCAGTTCCACCATCTTCGGGTCGATCAGGATCATCCTGACCTCTTCCGGCGTGGCCCGCACCAGCAGCGACACCAGCATCGAGTTCACGAAGCTCGACTTACCGGAACCGGTCGAGCCGGCGACCAGCAGATGCGGCATCTTGGCGAGGTTCGCCGAGATGTACTCGCCCTCAATGTCTTTGCCCAAACCGATGACGAGCGGGTGGTGGTCACCCCGGGTACTTGGATCGGTGAGCACGTCAGCCAGGCGGACCATCTCGCGGTCCACGTTGGGAACCTCGATACCGACCGCACTCTTGCCCGGGATCGGCGCCAGCATCCGAACACTCTCGGTCGCGACCGCATAGGCGATATTGCGTTGCAGCGCAGTGATCTTCTCGACCTTGACGCCCGGACCGAGTTCGACCTCGTACCGGGTGACGGTCGGGCCGCGAGTGCATCCGGTGACCGATGCGTTGACCTTGAACTGGTCGAGCACCTCGGTGATCGCCTCGATCATCCGATCATTGCCCGCGCTCCGCCGTTTCGGAGGATCGCCGGCGATCAGAAGTTCGAGCGACGGTAGCGCGTACGGTCCGTCGACCACGCGGTCCAGCGTCATCGTCGACTGCTTTTGCTTCTTCTTACGCGTCTTGGCGGTCGGTTCGGGAATCGTCGGCGCTTCGTCGGAGAGCGGATAGTTCTCCATCGGCGTGCCGGTCGGCCAAGCCTGTTCGGCGTCGTAGGCGTTCGGGTCGCCGGGTGGGAATGAATCGTCGTAGTAGCCGTCGGAGAAATCGTCGGACTCGGATATGACGGCGGTGTCCTCGTCGTCGTACTCGTCGTAGTCGTATTCGTCGTAACCGCGGGCGGAGAACATGGAGCGCACGGTCGAGGGCACTTCGCGAATCGTCGTGCCGGTCACCAGCAATACCCCGAACAACACACCGATGAACAACAGCGGGGCGGCGATCCAGGCAGTTAACCCCTCGGAGAGCGGACCGCCGATCGCGAACCCGAAGAAGCCCGAGGCATGTCGACGTGCCGCCGGATCCTGCGGCGAACCGGCCCACAGATGCCACAGCCCGAGCGCGGGTAGCGCGATCATCACCGAACCTAGGATCAGCCTCGGCCTGGCGTCCGGATCCGGTTCAGTGCGCATCAGCGTCACACCGACTGCGGCCAGGGCGATGGGAACGAGTACGACGGCCGCGCCGATCAGCGTCCGCCAGAACGTGTCGAGCCAGTCCCCCACCGGACCGGCGGCGCCGAACCACGAACTCGCCGCGATGATCACCGCCAGGCCCAGCAGCGCCAGGGCGATGCCGTCACGCCGATGACCGGCTTCCAGGTCGCGGGCCCGACCGACCGAACGCGCGGTGGTGCCCGCGCCTTTGGCCACCATCAGCCAACCCGCCCGCACACCGCGGCCCACCGCGGCACCGGCCGACGAAATGGGTGACGACGTCCGGCGCGGTGACGTGGTCTTGCGCGGCGCCGGCTTGCGGCGCGGCGCGGCCCGGCCACCGGAGCGCACACTCTGTTTCGACCTGGTCGAACGACTTCCCGAGCGCGCGGCGGTCTTACTAGGCATGCCTGTAAGCCTAGTCGCTTCAGCCCCAGAATCACCATCTGCCACACGGGTAACAGATTCGTATCGATTGACCCGCTTTTGCGACTTACCGTGCGGAAATGACCGAAACCAACACGTCGGCGGGCCTGCCGACCACGACCAAAGTGCTGTGCGCTGCATACGGCAGCATCGCGGTCGTCGCGCTGATCGCCACCTGGAGCCAGAACCTGGCCTACCTCGACCGCGGGGCGGACTTCCTCCGCGTGTTCTGGGAAGAAACCAAGGTCAACCCGGCGTCGCGATCCATCACCGCCGACATCGCCCTGTTCCTGCTCGCCGCGGTGATCTTCATGGTGTTCGAGGCGCGCAAACACGGCATCCGATTCGTCTGGATCTACGTCGTCGCCTCGTTCCTCATCGCAGTCAGCGTGACGTTCCCGTTGTTCCTTCTCGCGCGCGAATTGCGCATACATCGCACCGAGGCCACGCGGATCGGAGCACCGGACGCCGTCGGTCTCGTCGTCATCGCGATCCTCACGGCGGCCTTCACGATCTGGGTCGACGTGGTCTGAGCGTCGCGGGTGTCGGTGAGTAGGCTTTTCACTCGTCCAGCAGCACTCACCGAGGAGTCAAGCCGCAAATGCCTGTCGTAGTCGTCGCCACCATGACCGCCAAACCCGAATCCGTTGACACCGTACGGGACGCGTGCAAGAAGGCCATCGAGGCGGTGCACCAGGAGCCCGGTTGCGAGCTCTACGCGCTGCACGAGGCCAACGGCACCTTCGTGTTCGTCGAGCAGTGGGCCGACGAGGATGCCCTCAAGACGCACAGCACCGCTCCGGCCATCGGTGAGCTGTTCGGTGCGGTGGGCGAGCACCTTGACGGGGCCCCGGACATCAAGATGCTGCAGCCGGTTGTCGCCGGCGACCCGAGCAAGGGCGCGCTGCGGTCCTGATGCCCGGGCTCGCAGGCAAAGTCGCGTTCATCACGGGTGCGGCGCGCGGGCAGGGCCGCGCGGAGGCGGTGAAGTTGGCCTCCGAGGGCGCCAACATCATCGCCGTCGACCTCTGTGACCAGATCGCCTCGGTGCCTTACCCGTTGGCGACGGCCGACGATCTGGCCGAGACCGTGAAGCTCGTCGAGGACACGGGCGCGCGGATAGTGGCGCGCCAGGCCGATGTTCGCGACCAGAATGCGTTGGCCTCGGCAGTGCAGACCGGCGTCGACGAGTTCGGCCGTCTCGACATCGTCGTCGCCAACGCCGGTATCGCGCCGATGCAGTCGGGCGCCGACGGGTGGCGCGATGTGATCGACGTGAACCTCACCGGCGTCCATCACACGGTCGAGGTCTCCAAGGCTGCACTGATCGCCACCGGCGAGGGCGGCTCGATCGTGCTCACCAGTTCGGTGGTCGGTCTGGTCGGGATGGGCAGCGACGATCCCGGCGCGATCGGCTACGTCGCCGCCAAACACGGCATCGTCGGGCTGATGCGGCTGTATGCCAATCTGCTTGCACGCCACAGTATCCGCGTCAACTCGGTGCACCCTGCCGGCGTGGACACCCCGATGATCAACAACGAAGCGACGCGGCAGTGGCTGGGCAGCATCGCGGAGAAGAGCCCGCAGGACATGGGCAACGCACTTCCGGTGCAGGTGTTGCAACCCGAAGACATCGCCAACGCGGTGGCGTGGCTGGTCTCCGACGCGGCGCGTTACGTCACCGGTGTCGCGCTTCCCGTCGACGCGGGGTCGATCAACAAGCGCTGAGCTCTTGCCCGGGAGAAGTGCCGCACCTCGGTGCTGCGAGATGTGCCGGACCCTCGGTCGATGCTTCGCCGGCGTCGTCGCGGTCGAACGGTTTCCATGTGGCTCGGCACTCGGCACTCGCAGCCGTCTCTTTGTGTCGGCGATCCCTCTCGGACTGCCCAGCTACGAGCGAAATATTCGTCAGTAGCGAATAATTCGCTCAGAGGCGGGCAGCCCCACAACTGGGTCCCGCGAAGACTGGTGAGGCTGGACATACCGGCGACCGGCACCGCGACGGGACCTAGCCAAACCTAAGAGTCAGATCTCGATGACCGTCGGCACGATCATCGGCTGGCGCCGATAGGCCTCCCCTACCCATTTACCGACGGCGCGCCGCGACGCCTGGGCGATGCGGTTGATATCGGTGACCCGTTCGGCCACAAGCGCTTCGAGTGCCTCTTCGACTTTGCGGGTGGCCGGCTCGAGAGCCTTCGGGTCCTCGGAGAAGCCGCGGGAGTGCAGGTGCGGCGCCGCCGCGGGCTTACCGGTGCCGCGCTGGACGACGACCGTGATGCCGATGAACCCTGAAGAGAGCGTGAGCCGTTGACCGACCACGGCGTCCCCCACATCGCCGGTGACCAGCCCGTCGACGAACATCTTGCCGGTGGGCACCGCGCCCGCGATCGACGCCCGTCCGGCCACCAGGTCGACGCTCACGCCGTTCTCGGCCAGCACGATGTTGTCCTCGGGAACCCCTGTGCGGGCGGCCAAACCGGCGTTGGCACGCAACATCCGCCAGGTGCCGTGCACGGGCATCACGTTGCGCGGACGCACGCCGTTGTAGAGAAACAGCAGTTCACCAGCGTAGGCGTGCCCGGTAACATGCACCCGCACTTGCGCATTCGTGACGACACGCGCGCCGATCTTCGCCAGCGCGTCCAACACCCCGAAGATCGCTTCCTCGTTGCCCGGTATCTGCGACGACGACATGATGATGAGGTCGCCCGGGGTCAAGGTGATGCTGCGGTGCTCACCGCGCGACATCCGCGACAGCGCCGCCATCGGCTCCCCCTGCGTTCCGGTGGTGACGAGCACGACGCGTTCAGGTGCCATCATCTCCGCGGCGCCGATGTCGATGATGTCGTCATCGTTCTCCAGCGTGAGGTATCCGAGTTCCTTGGCGATCCCCATGTTGCGGACCATCGACCGCCCGACGAACGCCACCTTGCGGCCCAGCGCCACCGACGCGTCGATGATCTGCTGCACGCGACCGACATTGGAGGCGAAGCAGGCCACGATGACGCGGCCCTGCGCGCTGCGGATCAGCCGGTGCATGTTCGGGCCGATCTCGCTCTCCGACGGCCCCACACCGGGAATCTCGGCATTGGTCGAATCGCACAGGAACAGGTCCACCCCGGCATCACCGAGCCGCGACATACCGGGCAGGTCGGTGGGTTTCCCGTCGGGCGGAGACTGATCGAGCTTGATGTCGCCGGTATGCAGCACCGTGCCGGCGCCGGTGTGGATCGCGATGGCCAGGCAGCCGGGTATCGAGTGGTTGACCCCGAAGTATTCGCACTCGAACACGCCGTGTCTGGAACTCTGGCCCTCGTCGACTTCGACGAACACGGGTTTGATCCGGTGTTCGCGGCACTTCTCGGCCACCAAGGCGAGCGTGAACTTCGAACCGACCACCGGGATGTCGCGGCGAAGCTTGAGCAGGAACGGGATCGCGCCGATGTGGTCCTCGTGCGCGTGGGTCAGTACCAGCGCCTCCACCTCGTCGAGGCGGTTCTCGATCAGGCGCAGGTCGGGAAGGATCAGGTCGACGCCGGGCTCGTCGTGGGTGGGGAACAAGACCCCGCAGTCCACGATCAGCAACCGGCCCAGATGCTCGAATATGGTCATGTTGCGGCCGATTTCGCTGATCCCGCCCAGCGCAGTGACCCGAAGTCCGCCTGGGGCCAGTGGCCCCGGTGGGTTCAGTTCTTCGTTCACTACCGCAGCACCGCGGCCGCCCGCATATCTGCGGCCAGCGCGTCGAGTTGTGCAGGGGTGGCCGGTACTTGCGGCAGCCTGGGGTCACCGGCGTCGAAGCCCTGAAGTCGCAGCCCGGCCTTCGACAGCGTCACGCCACCGAGCCGGGCCTGCGCGTCGACCAGCGGGCCCAGCGTGACGTTGATCTTGCGGGCCGTCGCGATATCGCCGGATTGGAAGGCCGAGAACATATCTCGCAGCTGGCTGGCGGCGAGGTGGCCCCAGACGCTGACGAATCCGACGGCGCCCATGGCCAACCAGGGCAGGTTGAGCGCGTCATCCCCGGAGTAGTACGCCAGCCCGGTCTCGGCGATGATCTGCCCGCCACCGTGCAGATCGCCCTTGGCGTCCTTGACGGCCACGATGTTGGGGTGCTCGGCGAGCATGCGCAGCGTCTCCCACTGGATCGGCACCACCGACCGCGGCGGGATGTCGTAGAGCACCACCGGAAGCGGCGTCGCATCGGCCACCGCGGTGAAGTGGGCCAGCAACCCAGCCTGCGGCGGGCGCGAGTAGTACGGCGTCACCACCAGGAGCCCGTGTGCGCCCTCGGCCGCACACGCTTTGGCCAGATGCACGCTGTGCGCGGTGTCATAGGTGCCCGCACCGGCGATGATGCGTGCCCGGTCACCCACGGCGTCGAGTACCGCCCGCAGCAGTGCGATCTTCTCTGCATCGGTCGTGGTAGGCGACTCGCCGGTGGTCCCGGACAGCACCAGGCCGTCACAGCCGGCGTCGACGAGTCGTGTCGCCAGCTGGGCCGCGGCTTGGGTGTCGAGCATGCCGTCGGGCTTGAACGGAGTCACCATCGCGGTCAGCACGGTGCCCAACCGGGCCCTCACATCGATTCCGCTGGTGCTCACGGGGCTCAGATTACTCGTTGATGGTCACGCTTCCGTGGCCAGAGGGGATGTGGCGACCTCCGTGCCGTCGGACAGCGTGGAGATCTCGAAGTCGCTGAACACCTGGGGTGCGACGTCGACCAGGTGGCGCAGGCACTCGATGGCCAGCCGACGAATCTCGACGTCGGCGTGCTCGCTGGCCCGCATCGCGATGAAATGCCGCCACGCGCGGTAGTTGCCGGTCACGACGATGCGGGTCTCGGTGGCGTTGGGCAGCACCGCACGGGCGGCCTGTCGCGCCTGCTTGCGTCGCAGCACACCGAGTTGCTCCCCGGGCTCGCCGCCCCTGAACTTGGCTTCGAGGCGTTCGAGCAGCTCGGTGTAGGCGGTGCGGCTGGCGTCGGCGGCGGCGGCGAACATCTCGGTCAACTCGGGGTCGTCCTCGATACTCGGCGGCACCACCACCTGCGCGTCGTGCTCGGGAACGTACCGCTGCGAGAGCTGCGAATACGAGAAGTGGCGGTGACGGATCAGCTCGTGTGTGCACGACCGCGAAATGCCGGTGATGTAGAACGACACCGAGGCGTGCTCGAGCACCGAGAAATGCCCGACGTCGATGATGTGCCGAATGTAGGCCGCGTTGGTGGCGGTGCGCGGATTGGGCTTCGACCAGCTCTGATAGCACGCGCGGCCGGCGAACTCGACGAGCGCGGGTCCGCCGTCGGCGTCGGTTTCCCATGGCACTTCCGGCGGCGCGGTGAACTCCGTCTTGGCGATCAGCTGGACGCGCAGCGGCGAGGTCTCGGCCACGGCTCACCCTAACGCGGGCCGTCGGCGATGCCCGTGAGCGCCGAGATTGCGCCGAGCCGAACGCCGGGTGTGCGGTTTCATCCGCGACTCGCCGGTCGCAGCGGATCAGATCGCACATTCGGCGGCGAACCAAGCGAAGAATCCAGGTTTCGACCGCGCGCGGGCCGGGAACAAATCCGTTCTCAATCCGTGTTACCCAAACGCCGATCTAGAGAGGGAGGGTGACCAATGGCCACCGATTACGACGCACCGCGGGTGAAGGAAACCGACGAAGCGGTCGATGAGTCACTCGAGGCGATCGCCGCCCGGCGCGGTCAGGCTGACATCGCAGTTCTCGACGTCGATGACGGTGACGCGGTCGACCCGATCATCCTGCCCGATATGGACCTGTCCGGTGAGGAGCTCACGGTCCGGGTGATCCCGAAGCAGGCCGACGAGTTCACCTGCTCGAGTTGCTTCCTGGTGCAGCACCACAGCCGGCTGGCACTGCAATCCGGCGACCGCACGATCTGCGCGGACTGCGTCTGAGCGTCGTTTCCGGCCGGGTGTCGGGTTGTGTCAACCCGACTCTCGGCGCAAGTCGTCGACCAGGTCCCCGTTCGCGCCGACCGTGACGACTGACAACCCGAGCCACGACGCCATGGTCCGCAGTTCGTCCGCCAACACCGGAGCTACCCGCGACCGCTCTGCGCCCTCCTCCGCGAACGCACCCACAACGTGCAGGACGCCCGCGGCCCGATCGGCCTTCAAGTCCACCCTTCCGACCAGTTCACCGTCGAGCAGAAACGGCCACACGTAGTAGCCGTACTGCCGCTTCGGCGCCGGGGTGTAGATCTCGATGCGGTACCTGAAGCCGCCGAACAAGCGCTCCACCCGCGGCCGGAAGAAGATCAACGGGTCGAAGGGGCACAGCAGCGCCGTTCCGCGGTCGCGTCGCGGAATGATCTGTCCCGCCCGCAGATACGCCGGTCCCTTCCAACCGTCGACCTCCACCGGTTCCAGCTCGCCGTCGGCGACCAGTTTCGCGATCGCAGGCTTCACCTGCGCCGGCGACAACCGGAAATAGTCGCGGATGTCCTGCTCGGTGCCCACCCCGAGAGCGCCCGACGCCCTCAGCACCAACTCCCTGACGGCATCCGCCTCATCGACCTCACGAGCGAACACCTCCGGCGGCAGCACCCGCTCCGACAGGTCGTAGTGCCGGGCGAATCCGACCC
The DNA here is from genome assembly GCF_001667105.1 of Mycobacterium sp. 852002-51152_SCH6134967. NCBI lineage: Bacteria > Bacillati > Actinomycetota > Actinomycetes > Mycobacteriales > Mycobacteriaceae > Mycobacterium > Mycobacterium sp. 852002-51152_SCH6134967. The sequence goes on from NZ_LZIK01000012.1 coordinate 260,228, forward strand.
GAGTGGCCGTCGTCAGCACCCCCGAGGCAAACAACGCCTCGGTCACCCACTTCGTGTCGCTGCGGTCCCACCACGGACCCTTCCGGCCGCGTTGTTCGGCGCCCAGATACGCCTCGATCTCGCCTGCGGTCGACGGGCCCAACTCCGTCACGGCGCTCACCACGTCGTCAACCAGCTTGGCGTTCTTCTTGACGATCTCCTTGCCCCACCGGCCGTGCGTGTACTCGCGCATCCGCCACCGCATCAGCGGCCAGTCGTCGACGGCCATCAGCGCTGCTTCGTGCGCCCAGTACTCGACCAGTATCCGAGGAGCGCGCGCCGAATGACTCCACGCCGCCCGATCGAGCACATCGCGGTCGTACGGGCCGAGCCGGCTGAACACCGGCGCGTAGTGCGCGCGCACCGACACCGACACCGAGTCCAGCTGCAGGACCTGTATCCGAGAGATCAGCCTGCGCAGGTGTGCACGCGTGACGGGGCCCCGCGGACGCGGCTCGGCGAAGCCCTGCGCGGCGACGGCGACACGGCGGGCCTGATCGGCCGTGAGTCTGGTCGGCACGTCTTCATCGTGCCGGACGCCACCGACAGTGCGTCAGCGCCGCCGGTAGCTGTAGAACCGGTAGCGCAATCCCGAGGTGCTGGTCAGCCAATCCCCCGCCGCACCTACCCAGGACTCGTCGAGCACCGGGGCCATCACGTCGGAGTCCTGACGCGGCAGCTCGATCTCGACCTCGGTCACCTCGCAGCGGGTGGCGACCTGCAGGGCAGCCAGGTAGATCTGCGCGCCGCCGATCACCCAGACCGGGTCATCGGTCAACGCCTCGTCCAGCGACGCCACCACGTCTGCCCCCTCGGCCGCATAGTCGCGCCGGTGGGTGAGCACCACGTTGCGACGCCCGGGCAACGGACGGACCTTGGCGGGCAGCGACTCCCACGTCAACCTGCCCATCACGACCGTGTGGCCCATCGTCAGTTCCTTGAATCGGGCCTGGTCCTCGGGCAGGCGCCACGGGATACCGCCGCCGCGGCCGATGACACCAGAGCTCGATTGTGCCCAGATGAGCCCGACGTTAGACCGCAACCGGGGCCTTGATCGCCGGATGCGGGTCGTAATTGAGGATGGCCACGTCTTCGTAGGTGTAGTCGAAGATCGAATCGCGCGGCGCGAGAACGAGTTCGGGGTACGGCCGGGGATCGCGGCTGAGCTGCAACTGCACCTGCTCGACGTGATTGTCGTAGATGTGGCAGTCGCCGCCCGTCCAGATGAACTCGCCGACCTCCAACCCGGTCTGCGCCGCCATCATGTGGGTCAGCAGCGCGTAGCTGGCGATGTTGAACGGCACCCCGAGGAACAGATCGGCGCTGCGCTGATACAGCTGGCACGACAGTTTGCCGTCGGCGACGTAGAACTGGAAGAACGCGTGGCACGGCGGCAACGCCATCTGCGGAATCTCCCCGACGTTCCACGCCGAGACGATGTTGCGGCGCGAGTCGGGATCGGACTTCAGCAGCTCCAGCGCGGCGCTGATCTGGTCGATGTGCTCGCCCGACGGCGTCGGCCACGATCGCCACTGCACCCCGTACACGGGGCCCAGATCCCCTGTCGGAGAGGCCCATTCGTCCCAGATGGTGACGCCGCGCTCCTGCAGCCAGCGTACGTTCGAGTCGCCGCGCAGGAACCACAGCAGCTCGTACACGATCGACTTGGTGTGCACCTTCTTGGTGGTGATGAGCGGAAAGCCGGCCGCGAGGTCGTAACGCATCTGGTGGCCGAACACGCTGCGGGTGCCGGTACCGGTGCGGTCCGACTTGGGGGTCCCGCGCTCCATCACCAGCCGCAGAAGATCCTCGTACGGGGTGGCAATCGGCACGTCGGTCAGCTTACTTCCAGACCCGGCGAGTAGAACGGAGGCCATGCCGAGCATCTCCGCGACCGTCACGACTCCTGACGGCACCTGCCCCGTGACCCTGCACACCCCGAACGGCCCCGGACCGTGGACCGGTGTGGTGATGTACGTCGACGCCGGCGGGGTCCGCGACACCTTTCAGGAGATGGCCGCGCGGCTGGCGGGCTTCGGCCACGCCGTGCTGCTCCCCGACGTGTACTACCGCCACGGCAACTGGGAGCCGTTCGACATGCAAACCGCGTTCACCGACCCGAAGCAGCGCAAACGCCTGTTCGGAATGATCTCCTCGATCACCCCGGACATGATGGCCTCCGACGCCGCGGCGTTCTTCGACTTCCTGCAGTCACGGCCGGAGGTCAAGGGCGACGCATTCGGCGTCTGCGGCTACTGCATGGGCGGGCGGACCTCGGTCATCGTGGCCGGTCGTGTGCCCGACCGGGTCGCGGCGGCGGGATCGTTCCACGCCAGTGGCCTGGTCACCGACGAACCCACCAGCCCGCACCTGCTCGCCGACCGGATGAAGGCCACCGTCTATGTCGCAGGCGCAAAGAAGGACCAGGGCTTTACGAACGCGCACGCCGAGACCCTCGACAAGGCTCTGACCGCAGCGAACGTCGCCCACACGGTGGAGTTCTATCCGGCCGGCCACGGCTTCGCGGTGCCCGACAACGCCCCGTACGACGAAGAGGCCGCCCAACGGCACTGGATCGCTCTGCAGGAGCTGTTCGAATCCGCTCTGCCCAATTGAGGCGCATTTCACCGGGTCCGATCACAGCCTTCCGGGGCGATACGCGACGATAATCCGATGGACGTTCAGGATCACGGCGCTCACGCGGACCACGAGGACGTCGGTTCGCGTATCGACCCGGTGCTGGCCCGCAGTTGGCTGCTGGTGAATGGCGCACAGTACGACCGGTTCGCCCCTGCCGTGCGGTCCCGAGCCGACATCGTCGTGCTGGACATCGAGGACGCGGTCGCGCCGAAGGACAAGACCGTCGCCCGCGACAACGTCATCCGCTGGCTGACCGAGGGCAACACCGACTGGGTGCGCGTCAACGGCTTCGGAACGCCGTGGTGGGCCGATGACCTCGACGCGCTCGCGAGAACATCGGTCGGTGGGGTGATGCTGGCGATGGTCGAATCCGTCGACCACGTCACCGAAACGGCCAATCGGCTACCGGGGGTGCCGATCGTCGCGCTGGTCGAGACGGCCCGGGGGCTCGAACGCATCACTGCGATCGCCGCGGCCAAGGGCACGTTCCGGCTGGCCTTCGGCATCGGCGACTTCCGGCGCGACACCGGCTTCGGCGAGAGTCCGACCACCCTCGCTTACGCGCGGTCGCGGTTCACGATCGCGGCCAAGGCCGCCCACCTCCCGAGCGCGATCGACGGCCCGACGGTCGGTTCGAGTGCGCTCAAGCTCAGCGAGGCCACGGCGGTGTCGGTCGAATTCGGTATGACGGGCAAGATCTGCCTGACACCCGAGCAGTGCACCACGATCAACGAGGGGCTTTCCCCGTCGCCCGAGGAAATCGCCTGGGCCAAAGAGTTTTTCGTCGAGTTCGAACGCGACGGCGGTGAGATCCGCAACGGGTCCGATCTGCCCCGTATCGCCAGGGCAAACAAGATCCTCGATCTGGCCCGCGCGTACGGCATCGAGGTCTCGGAGTTCGACGACGTCGACGATCCGGCGCACATCCCGGCTCCCTCGGACACCTACCACTACTGAGATCTACGACGTCCGCGCAGCACCATCTGCAGCGACCGCAGCAGACCGCGTGCGGCGTAGATCCCGGCGACAATCGTCGCGAGGATCATCACGATGAACATCAGCAGCCAGTTCGTCCGGTCGTGGTCGACGTTCCACCAGACGATGGTGAACAGGATCGCGCAGAGAAACACCACGATATCGCGCCAGCTACCGCGATAGGACATCGCCGCCAGCCGCAGGTCGCGGCTGCGCTCAGCGGCGCTGATCATGTCTTCGATGCGATGGTCGATGCTGGCTTTCAGCCGCGCCTTGAGTTCGGGTTGGTCGTCGGGTATGCGCTCGAGCAGGTCCATGTCTTTGGCGATCATTCCGCGGAAGTCAGGTCCGCGGAGGTTGCCCGCGGCGATCCCGAGTAGTGCCCCGCCGGCGAGTGGCGCGGCGCCCAAGGCGAGTTCGGCGATTCCCGGCATGGCTAGTCCTCCATCAGCGTCGCGGCCAGTGTGCCACCGAGTTCGTAGGCGCGTTCCCGCACGCCCGCGTCGACACCGCCGACGACCTCGAGCGCATCGGCGGCCTTGGTCAGGGCGAGCCCGGTCGCGAGCTTGTCCACCGCGTTGACCGCGCCGACGGTGTCGTTGTTGCCGTGCACCCACACGCCGTACGGCCGGCCGCCGACGTGATCGAGGCTCGGGTAGTAGACGGTGTCGAAGAAGTGCTTGAGCGCGCCGCTCATGTACCCGAAGTTGGCCGTGGTCCCGAACAGGTAGCCGTCCGCGTCGAGCATGTCGGGCAGGGTGGCGGCCAGCGCGGGACGAACCACGGTCTCGACGCCCTCGATGTCGGGGTCCCCGGCGCCGGCGAGGACGGCCTCGAGCAATTCGCGGGTTCCCGGCGACGGGGTGTGGTGCACGACCAACAGAGTCTTACTCATCGGTCCCGCTCCTCCATCTCGACAGCCCTCTTCATCGCTTCGCGCGCCCGGCTGCGGTCACCGGCGTAGTCGTAGGCACGCGCCAGGCGATACCACCGTCGCCAGTTCTGCGGGTCGTTGTCCAGTTCCGCACGCACGGTGACGAACAACGCGTCTGCGGCGTCGCGCTGGATTCGCCCGGACGGCATCCGCGGCAGCGCGCTGACGTCGAGTTCCATCCCCTCGTCGTGGCAGATCCGCGCGAGCCGCTGATGGGCCAGGCCGGCGCGCAGCGTGCTGAGCATGGCCCACAGCCCGATCAGCGGAAGCACCATCAGCGCCAGCCCCAACCCGACTGCGGCGGGCTCCCCGGTCGTGACGAATGCCATCGCCAGGCGGCCGAGCAGCACGAAGTACACGACCAGTGCCACACACATGAAGCCGATCAGCAGTTGGATGCGCAGGACGCGCCCGCCTTCGGCCATCAGAGGTCGAGGAGCGGCTCGATACCCACGGTGAGCCCCGGCCGTTCGGCCACCCGCCGCACCGCGAGCAGGACTCCGGGCACAAAGGAGGTCCGGTCCAGGCTGTCGTGCCGGATGGTCAGCGTCTCCCCCTGCGTGCCGAACAGCACCTCCTGATGAGCGACCAGCCCCGCCAGGCGCACCGAATGCACCGGAACCCCGTCGACGTCAGCACCCCGCGCACCGTCAAGACCGGTGCTCGTGGCATCGGGGTTGGGCGGCATGTCTTTTCGCGCCTCGGCGATGAGTCGCGCGGTGCGCGCCGCGGTGCCGGACGGGGCGTCGGCCTTGTGCGGATGATGCAGCTCGATGACTTCGACCGATTCGAAGTGCCGCGCGGCCTGCTGCGCGAAATGCATGGACAGCACCGCGCCGATCGCGAAGTTCGGCGCGATCAGGACCGCTGCCTCCGGTTTGGCGCCCAGCCAATCCCGGACGGTGGCCAACCGCTCGTCGGTGAACCCGGTGGTGCCGACGACGGCGTGTATCCCGTTGCCGATGAGGAACTCGAGGTTGTCCATCACGACGTCGGGGTGGGTGAAGTCGATGACGACCTCGGTCTGGCCGTCGGTCAGCAGGCTCAATGGGTCGCCCGCGTCGACTCCCGCGGTGAAGGTCAGGTCTTCGGCGGCTTGCACGGCCTCCACCATCGTCGCGCCGACCTTGCCCTTTGCCCCCAGCACTCCGACTCGCATGGCGTCACCTTATCCACCCGGGGCCCAGCTTGATCGACGCGACCGGATCGGCGCATTCGGTGGCGGCACTCCCTGAAAGCGGGTAACCATGCATGACGACACCGGAACGACAGCAGATGGAGTTCGAAGTGACGGATATGAGTGGCCGGCCCGAGCATCAGGTGGGCGATCAGCGGCCCGCACGCCAGGTCATCGCGACGTTCGACAACTATCCCGACGCGCAACGGCTGGTGGACCGCATGTCCGACGGCGGCTTCCCCGTCGAGCACGTGCGAATCATCGGCGACGATCTGCGCACGGTCGAACGCGTCACCGGACGTATGACCAAGGGGCGGGCGGCGTTCGCCGGCGCAGCGAGCGGCGCCTGGTTCGGGTTGTTCATCGGGCTGCTGTTCGCGATTTTCACGGTGGGTCCGGTGTGGATCGTGACCATGCTGATCGCGCTGGCGATCGGCGCGTTCTGGGGCGCGGTGTTCGGGTTCGTCGCGCATGTGGCGACCAGAGGCGAGCGGGACTTCTCCAGCGTCGAGACACTCGAAGCCCGGCGCTACGAGGTGTGCGTGCCGCCGCAGTACGCCGCCGACGCGGCGCGTTACACCCAAATACCCTGAGCGGCAAAGCTTCCCGCCGCTAGAGCGGCGACGCCCCTCGCAGGTGTTCGAAGATCAGCGACGTCTGCGTACCGGCCACGTCGGCGTCGGCGTTGAGGTTCTCCACCACGAACGACCGTAGGTCGTCGGTGTCACGCGCGGCGACGTGGAGGATGAAGTCGTCGGCACCCGCGAGGAAATACACGTCCATCACCTGCGGCCTGCGCCGGATCTGCTGGATGAAGCTGTGGATCCGCCCGCGAGCGCTGGACTGCAGGCTCACCGAGATCATCGCCTGTAGCGGCAGACCGATCGCGGCTGGATCGATGTCGGTGTAGAAACCGCGTATCACCCCCGACTCCTGCAGTCGGCGGACCCGGCCGTGGCATGTCGACGGCGCAATCCCGACCGCCTCGGCCAGTGCGTTGTTCGAGATTCGCGCGTCACGGTGCAGCGCGGTGAGAATCCGGCGGTCGACGTCGTCGAGGGGAACCGGGCGAACATCCTTCGGGCCGACGCCCCCCGAGACCCGCGAGAATGAAGATGTTTCGCTCATACCGCGACCCTACAGAATTTCAAGCGCAGTAATTGCTGATCAAATGAAGCTTCTTCACACTGGAGGCAGAAACCAGCAGAGGAGCGATCATGCGTGTCGGCATCCCGACCGAGATCAAGAACAACGAATACCGGGTCGCGATCACCCCGGCCGGAGTCGCCGAGTTGGTGCACCGCGGCCACGAGGTGATCATCGAAGCCGGTGCCGGCGACGGTTCGGCAATCTCGGACGCCGATTTCAAACGCGCAGGCGCTCAGCTCATCACCAGCGCCGACCAGGTGTGGGCCGAGGCCGAACTCCTGCTCAAGGTCAAGGAGCCGATCGAAGCCGAATACCACCGGATGCGTCGGGGCCAGACGCTGTTCACCTACCTGCACCTCGCCGCGTCGCGGACGTGCACCGAAGCGCTGCTGGCCTCGGGAACGACGTCGATCGCCTACGAAACCGTCCAGACCGCCGACGGGGCCCTTCCGCTGCTGGCCCCGATGAGCGAGGTTGCCGGACGGTTGGCGGCCCAGGTCGGGGCCTACCACTTGATGCGCAGCCACGGTGGCCGCGGCGTCCTGATGGGCGGCGTGCCGGGCGTGGCTCCCGCCGACGTCGTCGTGATCGGCGGCGGAACCGCCGGCCGCAATGCCGCGCGGGTGGCCGCGGGCATGGGCGCGAACGTCACCGTGTTCGACGTCAGCCTCGACAAGCTGCGCGACGTGGATGCGGAGTTCGGCGGGCGCGTCGGAACCCGGTACTCGTCGGTCCTGGAGCTCGAGGACGCGGTGAAGGACGCCGACCTCGTCGTCGGCGCGGTCCTGGTGCCGGGCGCCAAAGCGCCGAAATTGGTGACGAATTCGACTGTCGCCCACATGAGGCCGGGCGCGGTGCTGGTCGACATCGCCATCGACCAGGGCGGGTGCTTCGGGGATTCGCATCCGACCACGCACGACGACCCGACGTATGCCGTGCACGACACGCTCTTCTACTGCGTCGCCAATATGCCCGGCGCGGTGCCCCGCAGCTCGACCTTCGCCCTGACCAACGCGACCATGCCGTACGTGCTCGAGCTGGCCGACCAGGGCTGGCGGGCGGCGTGCCGGGCCGATGCCTCGCTCGCGAGGGGTCTGTCCTCCCACGAAGGCGCCCTGCTGTCCGCACAGGTCGCCGCCGACCTCGACCTGCCGTACACGGATCCGTCGATGCTGCTCTGAGCCCACGCTCAGCGTGTTTGCCGGGCACCCTTAAACCTGCCGGTGCAAAAAGATAGGGATTCGCCCGATTCCTCCGTCGCGCTCCATGCCATACCGTTTAGTCCAGCGGCTGGCGCTCGGTGCAGGGAGGCGAAGAGCGTGGGGGGACAGCCGCTGACAAGCCAGCTTGACCCGGTCCCGAGGGGTGACCGGGCAAAGCTGGCGCCTTCGTTCAATATCAGGTCAGAAGGCCGGCGACCAGCACAGACGCCACTTCACCGACCAGCTGCCGGTCGTTCGGGACGTCGGGGTCGTTTGCCGCGGTCCTGGTCATGATCGCCAGCAGCAATCGCTCACCGGCCGGGCCGAACGCGATACCGACATCGTTCGTGCTCGCGAAGTCACCGCTGCCGGTCTTGTCGGCCGTTGCCCAGCCCGGCGGCAGCACCGGTCGCACGCTCGATGTCTGATTGGCCCGCATCCAGTCCTCGAGCTGCCGGCGTTGCGGCTCGGCGAGCGCGTTGCCTGTGAGTATCGCCCGGTAACCGTTTCCGACGGCCTCGGGTGTGGTGGTGTCGCGCGGATCTCCGGGGACCGCCGCGTTCAGCTCGATCTCCCAGCGGTCGAGTCGGGACCGTTCGTCGCCGATGCTGCGGGCGAAGTCGGTCACGCCGGACGGACCACCGATCACCCGTAGCAGCCAGTTGCCCGCGGCGTTGTCGCTTCGCTGCAGGGCGGCCTGACACAGCTGCGCCAGCGTCATCGTCTGCCCGACGTGCGCCTCGGTCACCGGCGAGTTGGGCACGATATCGCCCGGCTCGATGGTGATGCGATCGGTGAGCGCGAGCTCACCGCGCTCGGCCTTCTGCAGCACCCGCGCGGCGGCGTAGGTCTTGAACGTCGAGCACATCGCGAACGGGTCCTGAGCGCGATGCGCGATGGTGCGCCCGGTGCCGAGATTGGTTGCGAACACCCCGATCAACGCGTTCTGCCGACGCTCCATCTCGCCGAGCCGGTCCTCGATCGGCTGTAAGGGACGGTTGGGGTCGGCCATGGCGGCCTTGTGCGGTGAAGCGGCGAGCGCCGCGAGTGTCAATCCACCAATCAGAACGTGACGACGCGGTAACCCAGTCATGGGGCCCCAGCGTAGGTGATTAGCCGGCGATGGCCCGAAGCGGCTGAGGCAGTGACCGTTTCGATTGAAGCGGACCCAACACAGCGCCGCCGTAGGGCCGCCGCAGAAGCCGGCGCGCGACGGCGTTGACCTCGTCGAGCGTGACCGCGTCGATCTTCGCCAACGTCTCGTCGATGGTGCGGTGCTCACCGAAATGCAGTTCGCTGCGGCCGATGCGGTTCATTCGCGATCCCGAATCCTCCAGGCCGAGCACCAGTCCGCCGCGCAGGGAACCCTTCGCGATCCGGCACTCGTCTTCGGTGATCCCGTCGCTTGCGACGGCCTCGAGCACATCGGTGGTCACGCGGGCAACCTCGTCGAAGCGGTCCGGCAGGCAACCCGCGTACACCGACAGCGCGCCGCTGTCGGAGAAGGTGTCGATCGTCGAGTACACCGAGTACGCCAACCCACGAGCCTCCCGAATCTCCTGGAACAGCCGCGAACTCAGGCCCCCGCCGAGCGCGGTGTTCAGCACCGACAGCGCCCAGCGGTGCTCCCAGTGCCGTCCCGGTGTGCGCACACCCAGCGAAAGGTGCGTCTGTTCGGAGTCCCGGTTGACCAGTTCCAGGCTCGGGCGTCCACCCACCCGGCCGGCACCTTTGCGGGGCGGCACCGGTGTGCGGCCACGCATCAGACGCGCGCCGAAGTACTCGCGCGCCAGCGACACCACGTCGTCGTGATCGACGTTGCCCGCCACCGCGAGCACCATCCGCTCGGGGGTGTAGCGGCGGACGTGGAAGGAGTGCAGTTGGGCGCGGGTCATCGAGGAGATCGAGTCCACGCTGCCGATCACCGGGCGTCCAACCGGATGCGAGCCGAACATCGCGGCGAGGAACTCGTCGCCGAGGGTGTCCTCGGGATCGTCGTCGCGCATCGCGATCTCCTCCAGCACCACGTCGCGTTCGACCTCGACGTCCTCGGCCGCGCACTGTCCGCGCAAGACGACGTCGGCGACGAGGTCGACGGCCAACTCCAGATCGGAGTCGAGCACGTGCGCGTAGTAGCAGGTGTGCTCGCGGGCGGTGAAGGCGTTCAGCTCGCCGCCGACCGCGTCGACGGCCTGCGCGATGCTCACCGCCGACCGGGTCGGCGTCGACTTGAACAGCAAGTGCTCGAGGAAGTGCGCCGCACCCGCGACACTCGGGCCCTCGTCGCGCGAACCGACGTTGACCCATAGCCCTACCGACGCCGAATGCACCGACGGGAGGTACTCGGTGACCACACGCAGGCCACCGGGTAACACCGTGCGACGCACTGCCTCCGCTGATCTGTCGCCACGTTCGGTGTGGCGCAACGCCCTAACTGCTGGCCGCTGCGGCATCTGCCGGCGCGGCGTCGGAATTGGACGCGGCTCCATCTTCCTGTTCGTCGACGAGGATCAGCGAGATCTTCCCGCGGTTGTCGATGTCGGCGATCTCCACACGCAGCTTGTCGCCGACCTTGACGACGTCCTCGACCTTGGCGATCCGTTTGCCACGTCCCAGCTTCGAGATGTGGACAAGCCCGTCGCGACCCGGAAGCAGCGACACGAAGGCGCCGAAATCCGTTGTCTTGACGACGGTTCCGAGGAACCGCTCGCCGACCTTGGGCAGCTGCGGATTGGCGATCGCGTTGATCTTGTCGATCGCCGCCTGCGCCGACGGTCCGTCGGTCGCGCCGACGAACACCGTGCCGTCGTCCTCGATGGAGATCGACGCGCCGGTCTCCTCGGTGATCTGGTTGATGATCTTGCCTTTGGGCCCGATCACCTCGCCGATCTTGTCGACGGGCACCTTGATGGTGGTGATCCGCGGGGCGTACGGGCTCATCTCGTCGGGCCCGTCGATGGCCTCGGCCATCACCTCGAGGATCGTCAGCCGGGCGTCCTTGGCCTGCGACAGCGCACCGGCGAGCACCTGCGACGGAATGCCGTCGAGCTTGGTGTCCAACTGCAGCGCGGTGACGAACTCCTTGGTGCCCGCGACCTTGAAGTCCATGTCGCCGAACGCATCCTCGGCACCGAGGATGTCGGTGAGCGCGACGAACCGGCGCTCAGTCTTGCCATCAACCTCGATGTCGTCGGACACCAGGCCCATCGCGATGCCCGCGACCGGAGCCTTGAGCGGCACACCGGCGTTGAGCAGCGCGAGCGTCGATGCGCATACCGAGCCCATCGACGTCGAACCGTTGGAGCTCAACGCCTCCGACACCTGGCGGATCGCGTACGGGAACTCCTCGACGCTGGGCAGCACCGGCATCAGCGCCCGCTCCGCCAGCGCACCGTGGCCGATCTCGCGGCGCTTCGGCGAACCGACACGGCCGGTCTCACCGGTCGAGTAGGGCGGGAAGTTGTAGTGATGCATGTAGCGCTTGGAGGTTTCAGGCCCCAGCGAGTCGATCTGCTGGGCCAGCTTCATCATGTCGAGGGTGGTGACGCCCAGAATCTGGGTCTCGCCACGCTCGAACAGCGCGCTGCCGTGCGCCCGCGGGACGACGGCGACCTCGGCACTCAGCGCGCGAATGTCGGTGATACCGCGGCCGTCGATGCGGAAGTGATCGGTCAGGATGCGTTGGCGCACAAGCTTTTTAGTCAGCGAGCGGAACGCGGCGCCGACCTCCTTCTCGCGGCCCGCGTACTGCTCGGCCAGCCGCTCGAGCACCTCGGCCTTGATCTCGTCGGTGCGGTCGTTGCGCTCGGCCTTACCGGCGATGGTCAGCGCCTCCGACAATGCGTCGGTGGCCACCGAGGCGACGGCGTAGTAGACGTCTTCGCCGTACTCAGGGAACACCGGGTAGTCGGCGGTCGGCTTGGCGGCGCGCTCGGCCAACTCCTGCTGCGCTGCGCACAGGCTCGCGATGAACGGTTTGGCGGCCTCCAGGCCCTCGGCCACGACGCTCTCGGTGGGCGCCTGCGCACCGCCGGCGATCAACTCGACGACGTTGTCGGTGGCCTCGGCCTCGACCATCATGATCGCCACGTCGCCGCCCTCGATGGCACGACCGGCGACGACCATGTCGAACACCGCCCGCTCGAGCTGCTCGACGGTCGGGAAGGCGACCCAGGTCCCGTCGATCAGCGCGACACGCACGCCGCCGACCGGCCCGGAGAACGGCAGGCCCGCGATCTGCGTGGACGCCGACGCCGCGTTGATCGCGACCACGTCGTACAGATCCTTGGGATCCAGGCTCATGACGGTGACCACGACCTGGATCTCGTTGCGCAGGCCGGCGACGAACGTCGGCCGCAGCGGGCGGTCGATCAGCCGGCAGGTCAGGATCGCGTCGGTCGACGGGCGGCCCTCGCGGCGGAAGAACGAACCGGGGATGCGACCCGCGGCATACATGCGCTCTTCGACGTCGATGGTCAACGGGAAGAAGTCGAAATGATCTTTGGGGGTCTTGCTGGCCGATGTCGCCGAGAGCAACATCGTCTCGTCGTCGAGGTAGGCGACGACGGCGCCGGCGGCCTGCTGGGCCAGCCGGCCGGTCTCGAAACGGATGGTGCGGGTGCCGAAGCTCCCGTTGTCGATCACGGCGGTCGCTTCGTACACGCCGTCTTCAATTTCAACTACAGACATAGGTGTCCGTATGGCCTCTCTGGTTCAGTGTCTCCACTGTTTAGCTGTTTTCGCGTCGTCACAGCGCTTGAACCACCGGCCTCGATGCGGCTACGGCCATCGATCGAAGCTGCCGGCAGTTCTTCCGGCAGCCACTACCGAAGACCGCGCGATCGAGCAGGTCCTGGTTATGACACGCGGGAACGGTGCTCGCGGAGCTGCGAAAACCGCACCCAGGTCGTTCGCGCCTCAATGGCAGTCGAACGAGGCCATCGTACTCTGCGAGGAGTACCCGGCCGAATCCCGTCGCGCGTTCGCGCGCCGGTACGAGGTCAGCGACGCAGGCCGAGTCGTTCGATCAGCGTGCGGTACCGCTGGACGTCGACCTGGGCCACGTACTTGAGCAGCCGGCGCCTGCGGCCGACGAGCAGCAGCAGACCACGCCGAGAGTGGTGATCGTGCTTGTGCACCTTCAGGTGCTCGGTGAGGTCGATGATCCGCTTGGTCAGCAGGGCGACCTGCGCCTCCGGCGAGCCGGTATCGGTGTCATGCAGGCCGTAGTCGCTCAGGATCGACTTTTTCTCTTCGGCGGTAAGCGCCACGAAACAACTCCATCTTTTTCAGTCCGCGGGAAGGGGAGGGGTGGGCCCCGGGAAGGCGCGGCCGCCGCGAACTGCAGCGCACGCCCGGTCGGCAGGCAGTCTAGCAGCGGCCGAGGTGAGCGGCGAAATCGCAGCTCAACGGTGCCGGTGTCACCGAGCCAGGACTGTGCGGGCGTGTTCGGTGTCGCGCCCCATCTGCTCGACCAGGTCGTCGACGTTGGCGAACTTCTCCTGGCCGCGCAACCGGGCCACGAAATCGACGGCGACGTGCTGACCGTACAGGTCGGCGGTGGTGTCGAGCACGAATGCCTCGACGGTGCGGGTGCGTCCGGAGAACGTCGGATTGGTCCCCACCGAGACCGCGGCCTGGTACCGCTCGCCGGGGATGACGCTGCCCGCGACCGGACCGTGGCCGAGCACGGTGAACCACGCCGCGTAGACGCCGTCGGCGGGAATCGCCGAGTACATGGGCGGCGCCACGTTGGCGGTCGGAAAGCCCAGCACCTTGCCCCGTCCGTCGCCGCGCACCACGACCCCCTCGACGCGGTGCGGGCGCCCCAACGCCTCGGCCGCGGCGACGACGTCGCCCGCGTCGACGCAGGACCGGATGTAAGTCGAGGAGAACGTGACGGCCCGGTCGGTGTCGGCCACTTCGGAGACCAGGGTCATGCTCTCCACGGCGAAGCCGAACCGCTCGCCGGCCTGGCGCAGCAACTCGACGTTGCCCGCCGCCTTCTTGCCAAACGTGAAGTTCTCCCCCACAACGACCTCGACCACGTGCAGGTGTTCGACCAGGAGTTCGTGGATGTAGCGCTCCGGGGTCAGCTTCATGAAGTCGGCGGTGAACGGCATTACCAGGAAGACGTCGACGCCGAGTTCCTCGACCAGTTCGGCGCGCCGGGTCAGCGTGGTCAGCTGGGCGGGATGGCTGCCCGGGAAGACAACCTCCATCGGGTGCGGGTCGAAGGTCATCAGCACCGTGGGCACGCCGCGGGACCGGCCGGCCTTGACCGCGTGGTTGATCAGCTCCTGGTGTCCGCGATGCACACCGTCGAAAACCCCGATGGTGACCACGCATCGGCCCCAGTCCGTCGGGATCTCGTCTTGTCCCCGCCAGCGCTGCACGAGGGCAAGCCTACGGCGCGACAGGGGTCCTCCGCGTCGCCGGATCCCCCAGATCAGGTGAGTATTGCCTAAACTTTGTCATTGTGAATCCTGCCGGCGATGCGCGTGACCTGACGACGGTTGCCCAGGACTACCTGAAAGTCATCTGGACCGTTCAGGAGTGGTCGCAGGAGAAGGTGAGCACCAAGTTGCTGGCCGAGCGTCTCGGCGTGTCGGCCAGCACCGCCTCGGAGTCGATCCGCAAGCTCGCCGACCAGGGCCTGGTCGACCACGAGAAGTACGGCGCGGTGACGCTGACGGAGGCCGGCCGGGCCGCCGCCCTGGCGATGGTGCGCAGGCACCGGCTGATGGAGACGTTCCTCGTGCGCGAGTTGGGTTACAGCTGGGACGAGGTGCACGACGAAGCCGAGGTCCTCGAGCACGCGGTGTCGGACCGGATGCTCGACCGCATCGACGCCAAGCTCGGGCATCCGACGCGCGATCCACACGGCGATCCGATTCCGGCCGCCGACGGACGCGTGCCCGCCCCGGACGCGCGCCAGTTGTCGGCCTGCAACGACGGCGACCGCGGCACGATAGCGCGCATCTCGGACGCCGATCCTGAGATGCTGCGGTACTTCGACAGTGTCGGCATCAGCCTGGACTCGCGCCTTCGTGTGGTGGCCCGGCGCGACTTCGCCGGCATGATCTCGGTGGCCATCGAGTCGACAGACGGCGACGACACCACCGTCGAGCTGGGAAGCCCTGCCGCAGAAGCGATCTGGGTGGTCGCGAGCTAGCGCGATGGTGGCTGTGGCGGGCCGCCGGCCACTGCGACGAGTGCCCGCCTATCAGCGAATTATTCGCTGCCAGCGAATTTTTCGCTGCAAGGCGGGCGCCTTCCCGAATGGTCGGCGGCGATAACCGGCCGCCGGATTTTCGCCATGGCTCCACATCCGCGGGGTGTCCCCTCAGCTTCGTTCGACGGCGGCCGGCTGTTCCTCGGACATCGTGAGGCCGGAAGCCCGCACGAGCACCGCCAACACGATCGCGACCAACAGCAGTGCGGGCACATCGCCCACCAGATGCCCGGTCTGGTGCTCACCGCGCACCGACTGCACCGCCATGATGACGGCGTGCACGACGCTGGACCACACCGTGAACCAGATCAGGCTCAGATGAGCGCGCGGATTACGCGCCGCCCACACCAGAAAGACCCCGAGGGTCGCATACAGCCCGACGATCATCATGAAGTAGTCGGAGTGATGCGGCGGTCCCGGATGCCACGCCCAACCTGACGGCCACACCGCGGCAAGCGGATACAGGCAGAGGGCAACCACGCCGAACACGCCCAATGCGACCTGAAGAGCTTTGTACGGAGACGCCATTTTCGGCTCCCATCTCTAGGACGGCGTCAGTATGCGCCCGGATGCGCCGGCCTACAAGGTCGCCGGACGCAGCACGACGACCGACTTCGTGCGTTCCGACCGGTCTTCCAGCAGCGCGATGACCTGACCGTCCTGAGCCGTCGCGGCGTAAATCCCGTCGATGCTCGCCGGTTCGAGCGGTCGGCCGTGCCGCACGTCCTCGGCCTCGTCTGAGGTCAGTTCCCGCCGCGGGAAGGCCAAAAGACATGCGGTGTCGAGGCTGTACGACAGTCGTGGGGTTTCGGCGAGCTCGTCGAGCGTGCGCGCCTCACTCAACCCGAATCCGCCGACTCTGGTGCGACGCAACGCGGTGAGATGCCCACCGACTCCCAGCGCGGCGCCGACGTCGCGGGCCAGTGCACGAATGTAGGTGCCGCTGGAGCACTCCACCTCGACGTCGACGTCGACGACGCCGGGTTCGCGGCGGACGTCTAGCACCGTGAACCGCTCGATACACACCCGGCGGGGTGCCAACTCGACGGCCTGCCCTTCGCGCGCGAGTTTGTAGGCGCGCTGTCCGCCGACTTTGATCGCGCTCACCGCCGACGGGACCTGGTCGATCTCGCCGCGAAGGTCCGCGACCGCGCGCTCGATGCACTCGTCGGTAACGACGTCGGCCGAAACCTGCTGCAGCACCTCGCCTTCGGCGTCGTCGGTCGAGGTGGTTTGCCCGAGCCGGATGGTCGCGGAGTACGCCTTGTCCGTCGCCGTCAGCAGTCCAAGTATCTTGGTGGCGCGCTCGATCCCGACGACGAGAACGCCGGTGGCCATCGGGTCAAGGGTCCCGGCGTGGCCGACCTTGCGGGTGCCGAAGAAGCGACGGCAGCGGCCGACGACGTCATGGCTCGTCATGCCCACGGGTTTGTCGACGATGACCAGACCCGCCTGTGTCATAGCACGATCGCGGTCAGCGCCAGACCGTCGCGGACCGACCACCGACCGGCCAGGGATTCCAGCGGGGTTCCGTGCATCGCCGCCGGGTCGATCAGGATTCGCGAGACGAAACTGCCGGAGGTGCCGCTGTCGTCGACGTCGAAGACAATGTGCGCGTCCTCGAAACCCAGCCACCGGCGGGTCACCGGGAACCACGCCTTGTAGGTCGCCTCTTTGGCGCAGAACAGGATTCGGTCCCAGTGCAGTTCGCCCGGCAGCTGTTTCAGTTCGATTCGCTCGGCGGGCAGGCTGATCGCGTCGAGCACACCGTCGGGCAGCACACCGTGCGGTTCTGCGTCGATGCCCACCGACCGCACCTCGGCCTGCCGGCCGACCACAGCCCCGCGATAGCCATCACAGTGCGTCAGCGAGCCGACGATGCCGTCGGGCCACCGGGGTTCACCCTTCTCCCCCTTCAGAATCGGCACCGGTCCGACACCGATCTCGGAGAGTGCCCGTCGCGCGCAGTACCGCACCGTGACGAACTCGTTGCGCCGCTTGGCGACCGACCGCGCGACCAGAGGCTCCTCCTCGGGCAGCGGCGCCAGGCCCGGCGGGTCGCGGTAGACCTCGGCAGCTGCCAGGCCCGGCGTCGTCGCCGGCAGCACACCGGACAGCAGCGACGCGGCGACCGTCATCGCGAAACCTGCCTGTCGCGGATCCGCTGCTGCACCTTCTGCGCGTTCTCCCGCATCTCCTGGGTGATCTGGAAGTGGCCGCCGAACTCGTTGAGGTACCCGGGCGGATACTGCGGGTCGGGCAGGATCTGGCGCATCCAGCGATATGGCTTGCGGCGGCGCCACTCTCGCGGATATCCGACAGACACCTCCTCGAACCGCACACCGTCGTACCACGTCGTGCGCGGAATGTGCAGGTGTCCGTAGACGGAGCACACCGCGTTGTAGCGGGTGTGCCAGTCGGCGGTGGCGGTGGTGCCGCACCACAGCGAGAACTCGGGGTAGAACATCGCGTCGCAGGGTTCGCGAACCATTGGGAAGTGGTTGACGAGCACCGTCGGCGTCATCCAGTCGAGGTCCTCGAGTCGCTTGCGGGTGTAGGACACCCGGTCGCGGCACCACGCGTCGCGGGTGGCGTAGGGCTCGGCGGACAGCAGGAACTCGTCGGTGCCGACGACGTTGCGCTCGCGCGCAATGGCCAGTCCCTCGGCCTTGGTGGCGGCGCCTTCGGGCAGGAAGGTGTAGTCGTACAGCAGGAACATTGGCACGATCGTGGCCGGACCGCCCTCCTCGGTCCACACCGGGAACGGGTGCTCGGGGGTGATGATGCCCATCTCGTCGCACATGTTGACCAGGTAGTCGTAGCGGGCCTTGCCGAAGATCTGCATCGGGTCGCGGTTGGTGGTCCACAGCTCGTGGTTGCCCGGAATCCAGATCACCTTGGCGAACCGTTTGCGCAACAGGTCCAGGGCCCAGCGGATCTCGTCGGTGCGTTCGGCGACGTCGCCGGCGACGATGAGCCAGTCGTCGAGCGAGGCCGGATGCAGCGACTCGGTCACGGGTTTGTTGCCTGTGTGACCCGTGTGCAAGTCGCTGATCGCCCAGAGCGTGGGTCGTCGGCCGTCGCGTGTCACAACTGACCAGGGTACTTAACCGGATGCGCGCGGCTCGTCCGGCAACTAGAACAGGTTCTTGTTTCTCTTCGGGTGCTGGCAGCGGCCCGCTACACTCCCCGCAGGGTCGGACCGACGAACAAAGGGGTGACATGCTCGCCAAGCTGCGCTTGGTCTCGGCACTGTGCGCACTGATCGCTGCGGTGATGGTGGTGTGGCAGGCCAACCCGGCCGGCGCCCCGCGGGTGGACGCCGTCGACATTCCGATGACGAATGTCACGACGTCGATCAAGTGGCCCGTCATCGAGACCACCGACCCGTCGCCGTTCAACCCGTGCAAGCAGATTCCGCTCGAGGCGGTGCAGGCGATCGGTCTGACGTTCACCCCGCCGACACCGGAGGATCAGCTGCGGTGCAGGTACGACGCGGGCAACTATCAAATGGCCGTGGAGGCCATCGTCTGGCGCACCTACGAGCAGACGCTGCCCGCCGATGCGGTCCAACTCGACATCGACGGACACCGCGCGGCGCAGTACTGGGTCATGAAGCCGACGGACTGGAACAACCGCTGGTGGATCACCTGCATGATCGCCTTCGACACCAGCTACGGCGTGCTGCAGCAGTCGCTGTTCTACTCGCCGATCTACTCCGAGCCCGACCCCGACTGCATGCAGACCAACCTGCAGCGCGCGCACGAGCTGATTCCGCACTACGTGTTCTGAGTCTTCTGATCGGCCCGCGCGTTCAGCTGTCGTGTTCGATGCGGTCCATCGGGCTGGACCGCTCTAACATCCCGATCGTCTCCTCGCCGTCCCAGCGGTAGCGCACACCGGCCTGCTGCAGGGCCGGGAACGTCCAATTGGCCATCTTCTCCAGTTGTTCGGCGGGGAGCTCAGCGGGATCGGTGATGTCGTGGGTGGACAGCACCGTCTCCCCCTCGATGTGCACGGTTCCGCGGGCCGTTTCGAGCACCAGTGACACATCCTCGCCGCGCGGCCGCAACCGGCGCAGCCACGGGGCCTCGACGACGCGGGCGGGGATCAGGCCGGCCGGGTCTCCGAGGTACAGGTAACCCTCGTTGTAGTTCGGCTGGCCGTCGGGCCGCGGCGGGTAGGCGATGTAGCCGAACGCTCGTCCGCTTCCGAACAGCGCGGACTGCCAGCAGTGCCCCCAGAACCCCTCCAGTCGGCGCACGCCTTGGCGACGGATGCGCAGCCCGCCTCCCGACAACGGGTGCCGACGTCCGGCCACCTCCACGATCCCGTCGGCGCGGAACAACTGTTCGTAACGGGCGCCGCCCATCAACTCCCCGACCACCGTCGTCTTCAGTTGGTCGGCGGCGTCATCGCGCATCGCCCCCTGAATCCACGGTGGCACCGCCATTCTCGCCTCGACCTCGAATCGCACGTCGACAAGCGGGCCGCTCTTGTCGCCGGTTATGAGCGCCTCCGAGGACGTCTGGACGGCCTGACCGTCGAACGTCACCGTCCACGTGTCGAACGGCGCCACGCACTCGAACGTCAGCGGCCCCGCGCCGAGCACTGTCGGCTCGCCGTTGCGGCCCTCGACCGGCGCGCTCTGCCCGTCGGCGCGCAAGCGGTAGACGCGTCCGTCGGCGAACGCCAGGTTGACCTGCAGTCCGTGAGCGTCCCAGTTGGACGCGACCGCCTCGATGCCGATCCTGGGCAGGCCGACCTCGCCGCGGTCGTCGAACACCCAGAAGCTCACCGAATCCCGCATCTCGGGGTCGTGCGGTCGCTCGACGAACATGTGCTCGCGGGCCGGGTCGATGCCGCCCGTTACGTCGACGGTCATGCGGTGCTTTCCTCCTGCTGGCCGTAACGCCCAGAGCCGCCGGCGTAGGCGTCCACGTAGGCCGCGAACAACGGCCGAATTACGCTGTCGTCCAATCCGAATGCCACCGGGTCGGCCTTGGGGTGCGGCTCGCGCTTCTCGGCGTTCTCGGTCCACCACGCCCGCATACCGGCCTCGAACCGTTCGGTCACCGTCTCGCCGAGCCAGCTGTACAACCGCTTGACTTCGCCGATCGGATCGTTCTGCATGACCCGAAAGTCGATGTCGTAGAACCGCTCTGCAGCCTTATCGCGGAACGCCATCGCCCGCGTGATCCCCGTCGACCACTGGGTGACGTTCAGTTCACCGAGATAGCGCCGGTCGAGGTGATCGGTGAAACCGCCGACGATGTCGGCGTAGACGTCGACGACCGACAGCAGCACGTCGGTCGGATCGCGGTGCGTCATGACGAAGCGGGCATCGGGGAACACGCGGTCGAGGCAGTCCAGCGAAAGCACATGTGCCGGCGACTTGAGCCGCCATGGGCGCGTCGGTTCCCCCCACTGCAGCAATCTGAGGACCCGTCGTTCATAGCGGTACGTCGACGTGAAATCGGCTCGGTCGCAGAGCCATTGCGAGTAGGTCGGAATCTGTGCGTAGGCCTGGAAGATCTGGGACTTGAAGTCGAGCGCCATCAGGTCCAGGCATTCCATCGGTCCGCGGATGTCGGTGGGCACGTGGTGGCGGGTGCCCACGAGGACGGGCCGCTGATCCGGCGGGATGCGCGGGTCGTCGCCGCGCACGGTCGACGGTGGCGGGCACGGCTGAGCGGACTCCCAGCTGCGCACGTAACGGACGTCGGGATCCTGCGCGAGCAGGAACGACAGCGCGGTCGATCCCGTCCGCGGCAGGCCCAACCCGAACAGCGGCGCGGCGATCTGCTCGTCGTCGATGTCGGGGTGGCGGCGGTACCAATCCTCTACCTGGAGCCGCTGCGACAGGTGCAGCCCGATGCGGTTGTAGACGAAGTCCTCGCCGCGCGCGTTGAGCCGGGCTTCTTCGCTCAGCGCACGGACGAGGATCTCGAGGCCCTCGCGGAACGAGTCCTCGCCGAAGTCCTCGAGTCCGGTGCGCTCGACGGCCGCGGCCATCAGATCCTCGACGGATGCCACACTGCACCTCCCACCGAATTGGTGACAGTACACTGCCACTACTATGGCCGGCTCGTCAACGCGCTCGTACGACAACAGCGTCCGCAGGCGCAAGGCAGCACACACCCGCGAGCGCATCGTCGCCGCGGGCAGTGCGCTGGTGCATGAGTTCGAGACGTGGGACTGGCGCGAGCTGACGTTCAAGGCCGTCGCCGCGCGGGCCGGGGTCGGCGAGCGGACGGTGTACCGGTATTTCCCGACCGAACGCCATCTGCACGACGCGGTGATGCAACGGCTCGAGACCGAAGCCGGGGTGTCCTATGAGGACGTCACGCTGGCGAACCTGAGTGAGGTGACAGGGCGGGTTTTCGCGTCGCTGCAACGCTTCTCGGTCAAGCACAGCACACCGTCGCCGGTCGATCCCGCGTTCGTCAGCTCCGACGTCCGCCGCCGCGATGCGCTGTTGCGAGCGGTGACCGAGGCCTCACCGCAGCTCCCCGACGAACAGCGGCGCGCGATCGCAGGCCTGCTCGACGTGCTGTGGAGCCCGCCCACCTACGAGCGCCTGGTCGCGGTGTGGGGCCTGGACGGCGACGCGGCCACCGGTGCGATCGACTGGTTGATGGCCCAGGTGACACAGGCGATCGAACGCGGCGGCATCGAGTCTGCGTAGCCTCGTGACGTGACCGCATCCTCCGTCGCCGCACCGCCGGCATCCCGTTCGAAGGTCAAGCAGCTCACCGGACGCACCGTGTCACGCCTGCTGCGGCTGCCGCCGCACACCACCGACTTCACCGTCCACAAGGTCCGTGTACCGATGCGCGACGATGTCGAGCTGCGCGCCGACCACTATGCGCCCAGCACACCGGACCCCGCCGGCACGCTGCTGGTCCGCTGCCCCTATGGCCGCGACTTCCCCTTCGCCGCCATCTACGGACGCGTCTACGCCGCACGCGGCTATCACGTCGTCCTGCAGAGCGTGCGCGGAACCTACGGCTCCGGCGGCGACTTCGACCCGATGGTCAACGAGATCGCCGACGGCGCCGACACCGTCGAGTGGCTGCGCAACCAGGAGTGGTTCACCGGCTCGTTCGCCACGATCGGGCTGTCGTATCTCGGTTTCACCCAGTGGGCGCTGCTCACCGACCCGCCACCGGAGATGAGGGCCGCGGTGATCACCGTCGGTCCGCACGACGTCAGCGGGCCGCGGTGGGGTCCCGGTTCGTTCGCGCTGAGCGACTTCCTCGGCTGGAGCCACCTGGTGGCCCATCAGGAGGATCCGAACCGGGCGCGGGCGCTGGTGCGACAGCTGCGGTCGCGGCGCCGGCTGGCCCGTGCGATGAGCAGGCTGCCCGCCGGCGAGGCGGGCCGCGCGCTGCTGGGCGAGGGTGCGCCGTGGTGGGAGTCCTGGCTCGATCATCCCGATGCCGACGATCCCTTCTGGACCGCGCTGAACCTGCGTCGGGCCTTGGACACCGCCGACGTGCCGGTGCTGCTGATCAGCGGCTGGCAGGACCTGTTCCTGGAGCAGACGATGGCCCAGTATCGGCGGCTGCGTGAGCGCGGAGTCGAGGTCGGACTGACCGTCGGCCCGTGGATCCACACCCAGCTGATGACCAAGGCCGCGCCGACCGCCATCCGCGAGACGCTCGACTGGTTGGGCGCCCACCTCACCGGCGCGGACAGCAAGCGGCGCCAGCCTGTGCGGATCTTCGTCAACGGCAGCGGCTGGATCGACCTGCCCGAGTGGCCGCCGGCCATGCCCGAAGTGGTGCGCTACCTGCAGCCGGGCGGTCGCCTCGGCGATGCCGTCCCGCCGGAGACCGCGGCCCCGTCGACGTTCACATACAACCCGGCGAATCCGACGCCGACGGTGGGCGGCCGGCTGCTGTCGCCGGAAGGCGGATATCGCAAGGACACCCGCCTGGCGCAGCGTGCCGACGTGTTGAGCTTCACCGGCGACCGCCTGCCCGCCGACAAGTATGTGGTGGGGGTGCCGGTCGTGGAGCTCTCGCATTCGTGCGACAACCCGTACAACGATTTGTTCGTGCGCCTGAGCGAGGTCGACGCCAAGGGACGCTCACACAACGTGAGCGACGGCTACGTCAGCGCCGCACCGGATTCCGGACCGGTACGCATCGAACTCGACCCGATCGCGCACCGCTTCCGTGCGGGTTCACGGATCCGGGTGCTCGTGGCGGGCGGGTCACACCCCCGGTTCGCCCGCAACCTCGGTACCGGCGAACCGCTCGGGACGGGTAAGAGCCTCGCGCCGGCCACCCACACCGTGCATCTCGGCGACGGCGCGTCGCGGCTGGTGCTGCCCGCCGCGCCGCAGCCGCCCGCCGGCTGAGGCGCGGGGTCAGCCCACCGAACGGCGCACCCGCTCGGCGATCTCGTGCAGCGCGGCGTCGTCGTGCACCGGGGCCGCCCACTCGGGGTCGATCGGCAGCTGCACCCAGCTGGTGCAGCCGGCATACTCGGGTGTGCGTTCGAGTCGCAGCGGGGCTAAGAGCGGGCAGGCCTGGACGACGAGCGCGGTGAGCCGATGCTTGGGCCGAAAATCGAGCCGGTCGGCGCGCACCGATGCGTCGGTCCAAATATGCAGGGGCGCAATCTCTTCGAGGGCTTCGGGGCGGTTCACCTCGACTGCGGCGACGATGCGGGCGCCGGCGCGGACGACCACCGCGTCCTCTGTGCTGTCGGCGGTCGCTACATCGAGCAGATCGCGGTGCTCGGGGCGCACCCGCTCGGCGTGGCTGTGCGCGACCGTCGGAAACAGCAGAAAGCGCGACGCGGCGACCGCGAACCGCTTCTCGTGAATACCGCCCTTGCGCAGCAGAACGGTCTGCCTGCCGTCCAGCAGCGCGTGGATGGCAGCACTCCACTCCTTGAGCGCGGGCTGCGTCAGCGTCGTCGTCATCGTGCTACGTCGCGACCGCAGCTTTGCTGTTCATGCGGGCCCGCACCTCGGGCCGGCGCAACGGCGGCACCGTCTTCGGCGGCTGGCGCCGGGCCGGCAGAGACTCCAGCAGCCGGTGGGTGGTGGCGGTGACCTCCGCGACGGCGGCCTCGAAGGCGTCGGCGTTGGCCGCGGTCGGCCGGGTGATTCCGCTGACCTTGCGAATGTACTGCCGCGCGGCGGCCTCGATCTCCTCGTCGGTCGCCGCCGGTTCGAGTCCGCGTAGCTCGGTGATGTTTCGGCACATGGCTCCACGATAGGTTCGTCGGGTGACTGACGACATCCTGCTCATCGACACCCGCGATCGGGTGCGCACCCTGACCCTCAACCGGCCGCAGGCGCGCAACGCGCTGTCGTCCGAGCTGCGCAGGCGGTTCTACCGGGCCCTCGGTGAGGTTCAGGCCGATGACGACGTCGACGTCGTGATCGTCACCGGCGCCGATCCGGTGTTCTGCGCGGGTCTGGACCTCAAGGAGCTGGGCGACACCACCGAGCTGCCCGACATCTCGCCGAAGTGGCCGCCGATGACCAAGCCGGTGATCGGCGCGATCAACGGTGCGGCCGTCACCGGTGGCCTCGAGCTCGCCCTGTACTGCGATGTGCTGATCGCCTCCGAACAGGCGCGCTTCGCCGATACGCACGCCCGGGTGGGGCTGTTGCCGACGTGGGGGCTGTCGGTGCGGTTGCCGCAAAAGGTCGGCGTCGGGATGGCCCGCCGGATGAGCCTGACCGGCGACTACCTGTCGGCCGAGGAGGCCCTGCGGACCGGGTTGGTCACTCAGGTGGTGCCGCACGCCGAGCTCATGTCGACCGCCCGGCAGGTCGCGGCGTCGATCGTCGGCAACAACCAGCAGGCCGTACGCGCGTTGCTGGCGTCGTATCACCGCATCGACGAGGCGCAGACCAACGAGGGGTTGTGGATCGAGGCGGCGTCGGCGCGCGAGTGGATGCGCACGACCAGCGGTGACGACATCGCCGCCAACCGCGACGCCGTGTTGCAGCGGGGCCGCGCCCAGGTCCGCTGATTCCCAGCTTGTCCGAGCCGCCAGCGCGCGCGAGCGCGCCACCTTGCGCGAGCGCGCGCCCCCTTGCGCGAGCGCGCGCCCCCTTGCGCGAGCGACCGCGTCTGATCACGACACGCCGCGGATTTACAGCAGTTTGCGGTCGCTCGTACGCTGCGAGCGTGAACGAAGCGCATGAGTACTGCGGCAGCGAGGAATGGCGACAGCTGATCCGCGAGGTGATTCTTCCGTGGGCGTTGGGGGAGGTCGACCTCGGCGACGACGTGCTCGAGGTCGGCCCCGGCTACGGTGCCACCACCGACGTGCTGAGCGAGTCGGTGGGCCGGCTGACGTCAGTCGAGATCGACGACGAACTCGCGGCGAGGTTGATAACGCGCTTCGCCGATGTGCCGACCGTCGAGATCGTGCGCGGCGATGCGACTGCGCTGACCTATGACGACGACCGCTTCTCCGGCGCGGCGTGTTTCACGATGCTGCATCACGTCCCCACCGCCGAACTTCAGGATCGGCTCTTCGCCGAGGTCGCCCGGGTGCTGCGGCCCGGGGCCGCGCTGGTGGCCAGCGACAGCCTCGGCAGCGACGAGTTGGCCGTCGCGCACGAAGGCGACACCTACAACCCCGTCGACCCCGCGACACTGCCGGATCGGTTGGCGGCAGCGGGATTCGGCGATGTCCGGGTCAAGACGACGGAGTTCGGCTGGGCCGCAGTAGCCCGGACCCGCGCATAGCGCGGCCGCTGGCGGTCCGCGAGCGTCCACATTTGGTCTATTTTCAGTGGCGTGTCGTGCGCAAACGCGGTCCCTCGCGCCGATTACAGATCAACCCGTGCCCGGCACCAGCCAACGGCCAGAGAACGCGCGCCAGCCGACGAACACCAACCGCAGCACCATGAACGTCGACAACCCCGCCCAGATACCCAGCAGCCCCCAGCCGAACGCCAACGACAGCCAGATCAACGGCAGGAAGCCCACCAGCGCGCTGGCCAGCGTCGCGTTGCGCATGAACTTCGCGTCACCGGCGCCCAACAGGACGCCGTCGAGCGCGAAAACGATTCCGGCGACCGGCAATTGGGCCACCATGAACCACCACGGCACCCCGATCACGTCGAGCACCGAGCGGTCGTCGGTGAACACGCTGGGAAACACCGACGCACCGGCCGCGAACACCACGGCAAGCACCGCGGAGGCCAACGCCGAGAAGATCGTCACCCGCCACGCCACCGATTTGGCGTGCGTGAGCTGACCCGCGCCCAGGGCCGCACCGACCAGCGACTGCGCGGCGATCGCCAGCGAATCCAACACCAGCGCAAGGAAATTCCACAGCTGCAGCACGACCTGGTGCGCGGCGACGGCGGCCGCGCCGAACCGGGCCGCGACAGCTCCCGCCGACACGAAACACGCTTGGAACGCCAGCGTGCGCAACACCAGGTCACGGCCCATCACCACCTGCGCGCGCAACACCCCGGGGTGCAGCCGCAGCGGCACCCGTTCGATCAGCAGTGCACGACAGAACAACGCGGCGGCCACCCACTGCCCCACTGCGTTCGCGACGGCCGAGCCGGGTAACCCGAGCCGGGGCATACCGAGCAAGCCGTAGACCAGCAGCGGGCACAGCACCGCTGAGACCCCGAACCCGAACACCACGAACTTGAGCGGCCGCACGATGTCCTGCACCCCGCGCATCCACCCGTTGCCCGCCGCCGACACCAGGATCGCGGGTACGCCGATGATCGCGATGCGCACCCACGACAGCGCCTCGTCGGCGATCTCTCCCCCGTCGGACGACCCCGCCAGCGCCGACACCAGCGGGACCGCGAACACCTGCACCGCGGCGACGATGACCGCACCCAACCCCAACGCCAGCCAGGTGGCCTGCACGCCTTCCCCGACGGCGGCCGCCCGATTGCCTGCGCCGTAGAAGCGGGCCGACCGGGCGGTGGTCCCGTACGCCAGAAACGTCATCTGCGAGCTCAGCGTGGTCAGTATCAGCCCGCCGATCGCCAGACCCGCCAGTGCCAGTGCGCCCAACCGGCCCACGACCGCGAGGTCGAACAACAGGTAGATGGGTTCGGCCGCCAGCACTCCGAGTGCCGGAACTGCCAGCCCGGCGATCCGGCGGCCGGTCACCGGAGCGTTCGGCGGCTCCAGTTCGGGCTCAGCCAAGGGCCGCGTGCAACGCCTTCACCACGTCCTCGGCGGACCCGGTGGCCGAATATCCCGCGGCCAGGCGGTGACCGCCGCCGCCGAACCCGCTCGCGACCGGCGACAGGTCGTAGGACTTGGCCCGCATCGACACCGACCAGTGCCCCGGCTCGATCTCCTTGAACACCGCGGCCACCTCGGCCTCGTCGGTGGTCCGCACGATGTCGACGATGCTTTCGACTTCCTCAGGTCGGGCGTCGACCCACTCGTCGTGTGACACCACCGCGTACACCAGGCCCCGGCCACCGGCGGCATCTTTGAGCAGCTGTGCCGAGGACAGCACCCGAGACAGCATCGGCAGCCAGGCGTAGGGATGGGTGTCGAGCAGGGTCCGGCTGATGCCGGCGTTGTCGACGCCGAGATCGACGAGGCGCGCCGCCAGCCGGTGCGCGCGCGGGCTGGCCCACCGGAACGAACCGGTGTCGGTGGTCAGGCCCGCGTACAGGCAGTGTGCGACGCCGATGTCGATCGGCTTGTCCCACGCGTCGAGCAGGTCGGCCACCAGCATCGTGGTGGAGTCCGCCGAGGCGTCGACGTAGTTGGCGGTGCCGAACAGCTGGTTGGAGGCGTGGTGGTCGATGACCAGGACCTCGCGACCGTCGTCGACGACGCCGCGCAGCGCCCCGAGGCGGTTGATGCTGGGGATGTCGACGGTGACGATCAGGTCGGGGTCGCGGCGCATCGCGTCGGGGCGAACGAGCAGATGCCCGCCGGGCAGCGACTGCAGCGATTCGGGCAGCTTCTCGGGCGCCGCGAAACTCACCTCGACGCTCTTGCCGACCTGGTCGAGCACCAGCGCCAGCGCCAGACCGGCGCCGATGGTATCGGCGTCGGGATAGACGTGGCAGACCACTCCGACCGAGGCGGCCGCTGACAACAGTTCGGCTGCGCCGTGGGCGTCAACCCGATCGCCCACTTCCAGGGCGTCAGTCGTCTTGTCGATCGCGGTCACCGCTGTCCTCGGAGTCGTCGGGCCCCCCGGCTACTGCCTCGCCCTCCACCTCACTGACACGGTACGGGTCCGCATCGCCGGCGTGCTTGGCACCTTGCCGAACTCTCGCCAAATCCTCATCTGCGGCGCGAGCGCGGGCCAGCAGTTCCTCCATCTTGACCGCGGCGTCGGGAACGGTGTCGCGCTCGAACGCGAGCGTGGGCGTGAAACGCACACTCAGGCTCGCGCCCACCTTGGACCGAAGCACACCTTTGGCCTTCTCGAGCGCCGCCGCTGCCCCGCCGTAA
This sequence comes from Mycobacterium sp. 852002-51152_SCH6134967, assembly GCF_001667105.1. Taxonomy (NCBI): domain Bacteria; kingdom Bacillati; phylum Actinomycetota; class Actinomycetes; order Mycobacteriales; family Mycobacteriaceae; genus Mycobacterium; species Mycobacterium sp. 852002-51152_SCH6134967. Next base: position 289,017 of record NZ_LZIK01000012.1, read on the forward strand.
TCCGGCTCCTCGGACAACGACGCGCCGAGCACCGTGTAGTACAGCGTCGCGTCGTGCAGATCGTTGGTGACCTTGGCGTCGGTGATCGTCACACCCGACAGCCGCGGATCCTTGATCTCGTACTCGATCGCCGAGGCGACGATGGTGGAAATACGTTTGGCCAGTCGCTTCGCCCGTGCGGGGTCAGCCATCTACACCCGTTCCTTCTCGACCAACTCGTAGGTCTCGATGACGTCGCCTTCCTTGATGTCGGAGTAGGTCAGCGTCAGACCGCATTCGTAACCCTCGCGGACCTCGGTGACGTCGTCCTTCTCGCGGCGCAGCGACGACACGGTGAGGTTCTCGGCCACCACGACGTTGTCGCGCAGTAGCCGGGCCTTGGCGTTGCGTCGCATGATCCCCGACTGCACGAGGCAGCCGGCGATGTTGCCGACCTTCGACGACCGGAAGATCGCGCGGATCTCGGCGCGGCCGAGTTCGCGCTCCTCGTAGATCGGCTTGAGCATGCCCTTGAGCGCCGCTTCGATCTCGTCGATCGCCTGGTAGATGATCGAGTAGTAGCGGATCTCGACACCCTCGCGGTTGGCCAGCTCGGTGGCCTTGCCCTCCGCGCGGACGTTGAAGCCGATGATGATCGCGTCCGAGGCCGACGCCAGGTTGACGTTGGTCTCGGTGACACCACCGACGCCGCGGTCGATGACGCGCAGTTCGACTTCGTCGTCGATCTGGATGCCCAGCAGGGCCTCCTCGAGCGCCTCGACCGTACCGGCGTTGTCGCCCTTGAGGATCAGGTTCAGCTGACTGGTTTCCTTCAGCGCCGAATCCAGGTCCTCGAGGCTGATCCGCTTGCGGCTGCGCGCGGCCAGGGCGTTGCGCTTGCGGGCGCTGCGCCGGTCGGCGATCTGACGCGCGATGCGGTCCTCGTCGACGACGAGCAGGTTGTCACCTGCACCCGGCACCGACGTGAACCCGATGACCTGCACGGGCCGCGACGGCAACGCCTCCTCGACATCCTCGCCGTGCTCGTCGACCATGCGGCGGACGCGACCGTAGGCGTCGCCCGACACGATGGAGTCGCCGACCCGCAGGGTGCCGCGCTGCACCAGCACCGTGGCCACCGGGCCGCGGCCGCGGTCCAGGTGCGCCTCGATCGCCACACCCTGGGCCTCCATGTCCGGGTTGGCCCGCAGGTCCAGGGCCGCATCGGCGGTCAGCACGACCGCTTCCAGCAGCGCGTCGATGTTGGTGCCCTGTTTGGCCGAGATGTCGACGAACATCGTGTCGCCGCCGTAGTCCTCGGGAATCAGCCCGTATTCGGTGAGCTGGCCGCGGATCTTGGCCGGATCGGCGCCTTCCTTATCGATCTTGTTGACCGCCACCACGATCGGCACCTCGGCCGCCTGCGCGTGGTTGATGGCCTCGACCGTCTGCGGCATCACGCCGTCGTCGGCGGCGACCACCAGGATCGCGATGTCGGTGGCCTTCGCGCCGCGGGCACGCATGGCGGTGAACGCCTCGTGACCCGGGGTGTCGATGAACGTGATCGGGCGGACGTTGCCGTCGAGGTCGACCTCGACCTGGTAAGCGCCGATGTGCTGGGTGATGCCGCCGGCCTCGCCCTCGCGGACGTTGGCCTGACGGATGGTGTCCAGCAGTCGGGTCTTGCCGTGGTCGACGTGACCCATGACGGTGACGACCGGCGGACGCTGTTCGAGGTCCTCCTCGCCGCCTTCGTCCTCGCCGTAGGTGAGGTCGAACGACTCGAGCAGTTCGCGGTCCTCGTCCTCCGGGGAGACGACCTGAACCTTGTAGTTCATCTCGCTGCCGAGCAGTTCGAGGGTGTCGTCGCCGACGGACTGCGTCGCGGTGACCATCTCGCCGAGGTTGAACAGTGCCTGCACCAGCGCGGCCGGGTTGGCGTCGATCTTCTCGGCGAAGTCGCTCAGCGAGGCGCCGCGGGCCAACCGGATCGTTTCACCGTTGCCGTGCGGCAGGCGGACGCCACCGACGACCGGCGCCTGCATGTTCTCGTATTCGGCGCGTTTCGCCCTCTTCGACTTCCGTCCGCGCTTGGGCGCGCCGCCGGGACGACCGAACGCACCGGCCGCACCGCCGCGCTGGCCGGGGCGGCCGCCACCACCGGGACGGCCCCGGAAACCTCCGCCGGCGGGTGCGCCGCCGCCACCGCCGCGGTAGTTACCGCCACCGCCACCACCGCCGGGACCACCGGGACGACCACCGCCGCCACCGGGTCCGCGGCCACCGGGGCCGGGACGCGGACCACCGGGGCGACCCATAGCGCCGGGCCGCGCGCCGGGCGGACGCGGCGGCATGTTGCCGGGCGTCGCACCGCCTGGGCGTGGGGCACCGGGACGCGGACCACCCGGTCCGGGCCGGGGCCCTTGGGGACGGGGCATCGGCCGGTCGACCGGCTGTTGAGAGGAGAACGGGTTGTTGCCGACGCGGGGAACGCGTGGCGCCGGCTTCGGCGCGCCCGGCGTGGGACCCGGCCGGGGGCCGGGTGTCGGCCCCGGGCGGGTGGGCGGCGCAGCCGGTGTGGCCGGCGGGGCGGGGGCCGCCGCGGGCGGCGCGGCGGACGGAGCCTCGGCGGCAGGTGCCGCAGGCTTGGGCGCGGGCGCCGTCGCGGGCTCCGCCGGAGCGGCGCTCTTGGCAGACGCAGCGGTCGACGCGGCCGCCGAACCATTGCCCTCGGATTTGGCCTTCTCGGCGGCCTTCTTGCCGCCGCCGAAGGATTCGCGCAACCGGCGCGCGACCGGGGCCTCCACGGTGGAGGACGCGGATTTGACGAATTCGCCCTGTTCGCTCAGACGAGCGAGAACTTCCTTACTGGTGACACCGAGTTCCTTGGCCAACTCGTGTACACGGGCCTTACCTGCCACTACATCTCCATCTCTAGAGGCGTCAGCGGTGGTAGGCGCCGCGCCTCGGGTTAGCTATGACGCATGGTCATCGGGACTTCACGGTGTGCTCATGTTCTTCGCTACCTGTTCTGTTGCCGAGGGCTCGGGCGGGTCTGCACTGCTGCGAGTGCCGACATACTCGATCACCGCGGATAGGTCCGGTGAACCGGTGATGCGCAACGCTCGACCGAACGCTCGCCGCCGAATCGCTGCCTCGAGGCACTGTGGAGAGGGATGCAGCCACGCACCCCGCCCCGGCAACTTTCTCGCCGGGTCAACGGTGACGGTGCTGAGAGAATTCCCAGCCCCATCGACGTTGCCGACAGCGACCACCCGAAGCAGTTCGACGGCCAGCTCTCGTTTTCGGCAACCAACGCAGGTCCGCACCGGTCCGACAGGATCGTCGGGGCTGCGTCGTTGCGCCGAAGCCGAAGTCTCGCGCTGGATCACCGGTGAGTCTACCGTCACGTCCGCTGGTATTTGAAATGGCTGCGCTGCCCGGCGTGGACGCGTGCGCCGGCCGGCGCTTACCGGTCCCCCACGGCACCGCGTGCGGCGTCCTGGTCGGACTCGCCGGCGCCCGCAGGAGGCGCGTCGCTGCGGATGTCGATGCGCCACCCGGTGAGCCGGGCCGCCAGCCGGGCGTTCTGCCCCTCCTTGCCGATGGCCAGCGACAGCTGGAAGTCCGGTACGACGACGCGGGCCGCGCGGGCGGCCTCGTCGATGACCGTCACCGAGACGACCTTGGCCGGTGAGAGCGCGTTGGCGACGAACTTCGCCGGGTCGGGGTCGTAGTCGATGATGTCGATCTTCTCGCCCGACAGTTCGCTCATCACGTTGCGCACCCGCTGACCCATCGGCCCGATGCAGGCGCCTTTGGCGTTCAGTCCCGGCACCCGCGAGGCCACCGCGATCTTCGAGCGATGACCGGCCTCCCTGGCGACCGCCACGATCTCGACCGAGCCCTCGGCGATCTCGGGCACCTCCAGCGAGAACAGTTTGCGGACCAGGTTCGGGTGCGTGCGCGACAGTGTGATCAGCGGTTCCCGCGCGCCGCGGCTGACGCCCACGACGTAGCAGCGCAACCGGTCGCCGTGTTCGTAGCGCTCACCGGGCACCTGCTCGGCGGCGGGTATGACGCCTTCGGAACCCTTGGTCTCGCTGCCCATCCGGACGACGACGAGGCCGCGGGCGTTGGCCCGCGCATCGCGCTGGATCACCCCGCCGACGATGTCGCCCTCGCGGGCGGAGAATTCGCCGTACGTCTTCTCGTTCTCGGCGTCGCGGAACCGCTGCAGCATCACCTGGCGCGCCGTCGTCGCCGCGACGCGACCGAATCCCTCTGGGGTGTCTTCCCATTCGGTGATCGTGTTGCCGTCCTCGTCGACCTCGGACGCGATGACCTTGACCTCGCCGGTCTTGCGGTCGATCTCGATGCGCGCCTCGGCGGCATGGCCCTCGGTGTGTCGATAGGCGGTCAGCAGTGCGGATTTGATGGTTTCGACGAGCTCGCCCACCGGAATTCCGCGGTCGACCTCGATGGCGTGTAGCGCGGCCATGTCGATGTTCACGCCGACGCCTCCTTCCCAGATTGGCCGACCAGCTCCAGCTCTCGCGGATTGGGGGGCGAGAATTCAACTTGCACAACAGCTTTCGCGATACCGTCGAGCGGCAACTCGCGGACGGAGAAGGTGGCCTGCCGGCCGGTCCGCACGACCAAACGCACCACGCCGTCGCGGATTTCGCCGAGCCTACCGGTGAGCTGCGAGCCGTCGGACAGCGTCAGCTCGACCTTGCGGCCGCGGGCCCGGCGGTAGTGCTTCTCGGCGGTCAGCGGCCGGTCCACACCCGGTGAGGTGACCTCGAGAACATAGGGGGCGGACCACGCGTCGACCTCGTCGAGCAGCGCAGAAGCAGTACGGGACAGTTGGGCGATCGAAGCGAGGTCGAGGCCGTCGTCCCCGTCGGCCACCACCGTGATGCGCGGCGGACGCGCGGCCGGGTCGACGATCACGTCCTCGATTTCGTAACCCGCACGCGCGAACTCGCCGTCGAGTAGCTCGATCACCTCGTTCTGCGACGGCAACCCCGCAGAATGCTCCGTCACGGCGAGCTCCTCGTCTTGAGTTGTCCGGACTCGATCCTTCGGCGACACACCTTGGAACCGACACTCCACGATACGCCAGCGTCGCCGCGGTAAACGCCAAACGAACACCGATGCGAACGAAGCGCAATGGCAAGATGTTGTCCGTGCCGAGCCCCCCGCCGACCGTCAGCAGGAGACGCGTGTTGGCCTCGGCGGCGGCATTGGCGCTGCTGGGGGCGACCGCGGCGGCCTGCGGCACACCGCCGCCGCCGCCCGAGGTCGATGAACTCGCTGCTCAACTCGACCGGGCCCGCGCCGACAGTCAGCTGGCCACCGATGCGGCGGCCAATGAGCGCGGACCCGTCGTGGAGGCGTTGACGGCGGTGGCCGCCGAACGCGCCGCCCATGCCCAGGCGCTGTCCGACGAGTTGGTCCGGCTGCGCGGCGAGCAGGCACCCACGTCCACTCCGACCAGCACGACCGCGGAGCCGGCCAAGCCGCGCACCGTCAAGGACGCCGCCAACGCGTTGCGGGTCTCGGCGTCGAGCGCCGCCGAGCTCGCGGCCAAGCTCTCCGGCTACCGCGCCGGACTGCTCGCATCGATCGCCGCGGCGTGCACGGCCGCGTACACCGTCGCCCTCGCCGAACCGGAGAAGCCGCGATGACGTCGGCGGAGCCCACCCCGACGCGGCCGTCGGAGCCCGCGGACGGCGCGCTCTACGACGCGATCGCCACCGAACACGCGACCATCTACGGATACGGCATCGTGTCTGCGCGCTCGGCGCCCGAGGACAACTGGCTGGTGTCGAAGGCTATGGGCGAGCACCGCGAACGCCGCGAGGCCGGGCTGCAGATGCTGGAGGACCGGTCGGTCGCCGGCCCGCTGCCCGCCGCGGGTTACCAGCTGCCGATGGAGGTCAAGACGCCCGCCGACGCCGCCAAACTCGCGGTGCAAATGGAAGAGGACGCGGCCGTCGCGTGGCGCGCGGTCGTCGAGCAGGCCGGCACCGAACAGGAGCGAGCGTTCGGCGTCGAGGCGCTGACGCAGTGCGCGGTGATGGCGGCGCGATGGAGTCAACTGCTCGGCACGACGCCGGTCACGGTCGCCTTCCCCGGCGGAAACGAGTAAACGCCGCAGCGCCGAGTGTGGGCTCGCGTCACGCTTCACCCGCTGTTGGCGTGCGGGTAACCCACGTTCGGCCTACGGCGAGGTGAGCGCGCCCGCGATCTTCGCCGCCGCACCGCCGTGCTGGCCGCTCACCGAGATCTCGCGCGTCTCGCCGGTGAACCGGTTGCGCAGCTCGACGACGCCATCGGCCCAACCGCGGCCGACCACGACGAGCCATGGCACGCCGAGCAGTTCGGCGTCCTTGAACTTCACCCCTGGCGAGGCGGTGCGGTCGTCGAGCAGCACGTCGATCCCGCGTCGATCCAGCTCGCTCGCCAGTTCCTCGGCCCCTTCGCGCGCGGCGGGGTCCTTGTTGGCGATGACGAGCTGGACGTCGAACGGCGACACCTCCGCCGGCCAGCGCAGGCCGAGCTCGTCGTGGTGTTGTTCGGCGATGACGGCGACCAGTCGCGACACCCCGATGCCATAAGAGCCCATGGTCAACCGGACCGGCTTGCCGTTCTCGCCGAGCACGTCGACCTCGAACGCGTCGGTGTACTTACGGCCCAGCTGGAAGATGTGGCCGATCTCGATACCGCGCGCGCTCACCAGCGGCCCCGCCCCGTCCGGCGACGGGTCGCCGTCGCGCACCTCGGCGGCCTCGATCGTGCCGTCGGCGACGAAGTCGCGGCCCGCCACCAGGCCCACGACGTGCTTACCGGGTTCGTCGGCGCCGGTGATCCACGACGTGCCGTCGACCACACGGGGATCGACCAGATAGCGAATCCCGTTGGCCAGCAACGCTTTCGGACCGATATACCCCTTGACGAGGAACGGATACTTCGCGAAGTCGGCGTCGTCGAGCAGCGCGTACTCGGCCGGTTCGAGCGCAGCGCCCAGGCGTTTGTCGTCGACCTCGCGGTCACCGGGCACGCCGATGCCCAGCAGCTCCCACTCGCCGCCGGGCACGCGGGTCTTGAGCATCACGTTCTTCAGGGTGTCGGCGGCGGTGACGGTGCGATCGAGCGCCGCGTTGGCCCAGTCGACCAGCGTCGCGATCGTCGGGGTGTCGGGGGTGTCGTGGACCTTGGCCTCGGGCTGGCCGTCGACGGGCAGCGGCGCCGGGACGGCCGTGGTCACCGCTTCGACGTTGGCGGCATAACCGGACTCCAGGCACCGCACGAACGTGTCCTCGCCGATCTCGCTTTCGGCCAGGAACTCCTCGGATGCGCTGCCGCCCATCGCCCCGGAGACGGCCGAGACGATGACGTAGCGCACGCCCAGTCGATCGAAGATGCGCCGGTAGGCGTCGCGGTGGGCCAGGTACTGCGCGCGCAGCCCGTCGTCGTCGACGTCGAACGAGTACGAGTCCTTCATGACGAACTCGCGGCCGCGCAAGATTCCCGCCCGCGGGCGTGCCTCGTCGCGGTACTTGGTCTGGATCTGGAACAGCAGCAGCGGAAAGTCCTTGTAGCTGCTGTACTCCCCCTTCACCGTCATGGTGAAGAACTCTTCGTGCGTCGGGCCGAGCATGTAGTCGTTGCGCCTGCGGTCCTGCAGCCGGAACACGCCGTCGCCGTACTCGGTCCAGCGGTTGGTGGTCTCGTAGGGCGCGCGGGGCAGGAGCGCCGGGAACAGGATCTCCTGGCCGCCGATCGCGGTCATCTCGTCGCGGACGACGCGTTCGATGTTGCGCAGCACCCGCAGCCCCAGCGGCAGCCAGCTGTAGAGCCCAGGCCCGACCGGTCGGATGTAGCCGGCGCGGATCAGCAGTTTGTGGCTGGGCACTTCGGCGTCGGCTGGGTCGTCGCGCAGGGTGCGCAGGAACAGCTCCGACATGCGGGTGATCACAGCCGACAACCTTACTGACTGTGTTGATCCCCCGATCGCCACGCTCTGACCCCGCCGGAGCCCGAGCTACAGCTCGCCGGCCTCCACGGCCTCCTTGGTGTGCTGCGCCGAGGCGATCTGGCGCGATGAGAAACCGATGAAGAACGCGGCGATACCGACCATCACCGCGACACCGGCGACCCACAGCAGCGAATACGTGTAGCCGTAGCCGAGCGCGTCGAGCTGGGCAGGCGTCATGTCCTTGACCGGTCCGGTGGTACCGCCCAGGTACAGCGTGCGCGACGTCTGCACCGCCTGGATGACCACGAGCACCACCGGGCCGCCGAGGTTCTGCACCATCAGCGTGATCGACGAGACCGGGCCGATCTCGCCGGGGCCCACTCCCGCGATCGCGCACAGCGGCAGGATCACCGCGATGGCGCCGATGCCGAAGCCGCCGATCACGATGGGCGCGAACAGGTCCGGGAAGTAGGGGATGCTGCGGTCCAGCGTCGACCCGTACAGCATCGCGCCGAGGACGAAGATGCCGCCGCCGAGGATCAGCCAGCGCGGGGCGACATGCGGCGCGAGCCGGGCGGCCACCGCGGTGCCCACCCCGAACGCGAGCGCGAACGGGATGAAGCAGATGCCCGCCTCCAGGGCCGAGTAGCCCAGGACGTCCTGCACCAGCAGACCGATCATCACCGTCAGCGTCAGCAGCACGCCGCCGGCCAAAAACAGCGCGATGAACGTCATGACCCGGTTGCGGTTGTCGAACACCGAGAACGGCACGATCGGGTGCTGCGCGGTGCGTTCGACGAGCAGGAAGCTGATGAAGAAGACCGCCGACGCGACCGCGGCGCCGATGACCAGCGGGTCGATCCAGCCGCGCGGCGGGCCCTGGGTGAAGACGAGCACCGCCGACGAGCAGCCCAGCGTCGCCAGCAGCGCACCGGTGATGTCGAGTTTGAGTCGCTCGTGGTGTGTTTCGGCGAGCTTGAGGACCGCGATCGTGATGATCGCGATGCCGATCGGCACGTTGATCAGAAACGCCAGCCGCCAGGAGATCACCGTCAACGCGCCGCCGAGCACCAGGCCGAGCACCGAGCCGATGCCCTGCATGGCCGCCGATATGGCCAACGCCCGGTTGCGCGCCTGGCCGACCGCGTACGTCGTCGCGATCAGGGCCAGCCCGGTGGGCGCTGCCACCGCCGCCCCGGTGCCCTGTACCGCGCGCGCGACGATCAGCGTGGCGGGGTCGGTGGCCAGGCCGCAGACCAGCGAGGCGATGGTGAACACCCCGACGCCGGACAGGAATGCGCGCTTGTGGCCGATCGCGTCGCCGACGCGCCCGCCGAGCAGCAGCAGACCGCCGAACGCCAAGACGTACGCGGTGATCACCCAGCTCTTGCTGGCGTCGGTGAGGCCGAGGTCGGCCTGCATCCTGGGCAGCGCGACGATCACGATCGTGCCGTCGAGGGTCGACATCAGCTGCATGCCGGTGATCGCGATGATCGCCGGGCCCAGAACGGACTTCGCGAGCGGCAACGCCGCCGGCGGCACGGGACGGTCCGTCGACTCGGAGGAACCACCGACGGCAGACATGGTCAGCCACCCTACCGAGTGCGATTTCGGTGTATTCGGTCGCGCCGGGCGCGACGGACTACACCGAAGTCAGAGCTAAAGCTCTCCGGAGTCGATCGCGTCCTTGACTTCCTGCGCATGCGCAACCTGCGACGCGCTGTAGCCGATGAACAGCGAGGCGAGCCCGACCATCACGGCGACCGCGGCCACCCACAGCAGGCCGTAGGTGTAGCCCTGGTCGAGGGCGTTCAGCTGCGCGGCGCTCATGTCGTTGACGGGGCCGGTGGTGCCGCCCAGATACAGCGTGCGCGACGTGATCACGGCCTGGATGATGGCCAGCACGACGGGCCCGCCGAGGTTCTGCAGCATCAGCGCGATGGCCGACACCGGGCCGATCTGGTCGAAGCCGACGCCGGCGATCGCCGACAGCATCAGCGGCACCACGATCATTCCGATGCCCAGCCCGCCGACGGTGATCGGCAGCACCAGGTTCGGGAAGTACGGGATGTTCGCGTCGAGCGTCGAGCCGTAGATCATGGCACCCAGCACCAGCACGCCGCCCGCGATGACCAGCAGTCGCGGCGGGAACATCTGCACCAGCTGCGACGAGAGCCCGAGCCCGATCCCGAGCGCGATCACGAACGGAATGAACCCGATGCCTGCGCGCAGCGGGCTGTAGCCCATGATGTCCTGCACGTACAGGCCGATCAGCACGGTCAGCGTGAACATCACACCGCCGGCCAGGAACACCGCGGCGAAGGTCGCGACACGGTTGCGGTCCTTGAACAGGTCGAACGGCAGGACCGGATTGGCCGCGGTGCGCTCGACGTAGAGGAACGCCAGGAAAGCAGCGCACGCAGTGAGACCGGAACCCAGCGTGATCGGCGACAGCCAGCCCTGTTCGGGCCCCATCGAGAACCCGAACACCGCTGCGGTACAGGCGAGCGTGGCCAGGAGGGCGCCCGCAGCGTCCAGCTTGAGCCGCTCGCGGTTGGTCTCCCGCAGGGTCTTGCGGGCCAGGTGGATCATCACCAGGCCGATCGGCACGTTGATCAGGAACGCCCAGCGCCACGACACCTCGGTCAGCGCACCACCGACGATCAGGCCCATCACCGAGCCGATACCGGTCATCGCGGCGAAGATCGCGGTGGCCGCGTTACGGGCCGGGCCCTTCGGGAACGTCGTCGCGATCAGCGCCAGCGCGGTCGGTGAGGCGATCGCAGCGCCGACGCCCTGCAGCAGCCGGGCGACCACAAGCGTCGCCTCGTTCCACGCGAGACCACACAGGATCGAAGCGATGGTGAACAGCGCCACGCCGACGATGAAGGTGCGCTTGCGGCCGATCGTGTCGCCGAGTCGCCCGCCCAGCAGCATCAAGCCGCCGAAGGTCAGCACGTAGGCGGTGATCACCCAGCTACGGCCGGCGTCGGAGAGGCTCAGCTCGTCCTGGATCTTAGGAAGCGCGACGATCGCGATCGTGCTGTCCATGGTCGCGAGCAGCTGCATACCGCCGATCGCGATGACCGCAGCGATGAACCTCGGTGATGGCAGCCACGCCGAGGACCTGCCGGTTTGCCCGCGCGCAGACCCGATAGCGGTCTTCTGGGAGTGCGGTGGGAATGCTCGATTTGCCCCACCCTCGGCGTCACGGCGCATGGCAGCACGCTCTGCGTCATTGAGAGCCGTCATGGGGGTTACCTTACAGTAATCTTAAGATCCCTTTAACCGGCGAAGGCGGCCACGGGCCCGATAACGATGATCGCAGGAGGCCGAATTCCGTCCTCCCGGATGCGTTCTGCGACATCGGCGAGCGTCGCGCGCAAAGTGCGCTGTGCGGCGGTGGTGCCGTGCTGAACCACCAGAACCGGCGTATCCGCAGGTCGTCCGCCTTCCAGCAGAGCCTCGGCGAACAGTTCGATGCGTTCGACCGCCATCAGCAACACGATGGTGCCCGAGAGCGCGGCCAAGGCATTCCAATTCACTAACGATTCGGGATGCCCGGGCGCGACATGCCCGCTGACCACCACGAATTCGTGCGTGACGTGGCGGTGGGTGACGGGCACACCCGCGAGCGCGGGAACCCCTATGGCACTGGTCACACCGGGTACGACGGTGACGGGGATACCGGCCTCGGCGCACGCCAGCACCTCTTCGTATCCGCGCGCGAACACGAACGGGTCGCCGCCCTTGAGTCGCACGACGAACTTGCCCTCTTTCGCGCGGTCGATCAGCAGGCCGTTGATCGCGTCCTGTGCCATGGCCCGGCCGTACGGAATCTTCGACGCGTCGATGACCTCGACATGCGGCGGCATCTCGGCCAGCAGTTCCTGCGGTGCGAGTCGATCGGCGACGACGACGTCGGCGTGCGCCAACAGCCGACGCCCGCGAACGGTGATCAACTCGGGGTCGCCCGGTCCCCCGCCCACGAGCGCCACGCCGCCGTGTACGACGTCGGCGGTTGCCGAACTGTCCGGTGCGATGAGCCCGCGCTGCATGGCCTCGTGGATCGCCGACCTGATCGCCGCCGACCGGCGGTGCTCACCGCCGGCGAGCACACCGACCGAGAGCCCCTCGTACTCGAACGATGCGGGGGTGACGGCCGTGCCTTCGACGGCGACGTCCGCGCGCACACAGAAGATGTGGCGATCCTCGGCCTCGGCGACGACGGCCGCGTTGACGGCCGGGTCGTCGGTGGCCGCGATCGCGTACCAGGCGCCCTCGAGGTCGCCCGGTTCAAACTCGCGCAGCTGCAGCGCGATTCCACTCATCGCCTCGACCGCGGGCGTGGCCTCGCGCGCGATCACGACCACGTCGGCGCCGTTGGCCACCAGAAGCGGCAAGCGGCGCTGCGCCACACTGCCGCCGCCGACGACGACGACCTTCCTGCCGGTCAGGCGCAGACCGACCAGATAGGCGTTCTCGGTCACTGATCCGGATCCTGTTCGCGCGAGCTCATCGGCGCGAGCTTAGAGGTTGCGGCCACCGCCACGAAGCGGCTGATCGCCCGCGGGTGCGCGGCGGGGTGGGTGTGCAGGTAGCCGGCATGCACCGCCCCGTCCACCACGCCGTCCCTCCTGCGGCCGATGGCGTGGCCGGTGAAGATCCACGCGGGAGCGTAGTCGTTTTTGAAAGTGACTGCGGTGCGGTGAAACTCGTGTCCCATCATCCGGGCACCGATCGAGTGCAGCGGCGAGTCGGTCACCACGACGGCTTCGCGGTAGCCGAGCGTGAGGCGGTCGGTGAACGTCGCCGAACCGGAGATCACCCCACACATCGGGTGACCGTCGAGGTTGTCGACGAGATAGGTCAGGCCCGCGCATTCGGCGTGCACGGGGGCTCCCGACGCCGCCAGTTGTCTGATCTGCGTGCGGGCGACGTCGTTGGCGGAGAGTTCGGCGACGAACTCCTCGGGGAAACCGCCGGGCACGACGAGGGCATCGGCACCCGACGGCAGCGCGTCGGTCAGCGGGTCGAACTCGACGACCTCGGCGCCCGCGGCGGTGAGCACTTCGCGGTGTTCGGCGTAGCCGAAGCTGAACGCCCTGCCCGATGCCAGCGCCACCGTGGCGTTTCCGCCGACGGGGGTCACCTCCTCGGCGTCCCAGGGGTCGTCGAGGACCCTGCTGTCGGCCAGCGCGGCGATCCCCACCAGGTCGACGTGGCGACCGACGAGCGCCGTCATCGCCTCCACCGCCTCGCGCGCCCTGTTCCCGTGTTCGACCGCGGTGACCAGGCCCAGATGCCGTGAGGGGACAGACATTTCGTCGCAGCGGGGAATCGCACCCAAGACCGGGATGCCGGCGTGTTCGCAGGCTTGGCGCAGTACCTCCTCGTGGCGCGGCGAGCCGACGCGGTTGAGGATCACCCCGGCAACGCGAACCGAGGAGTCGAACGTCGAAAAGCCGTGCAGCAGTGCGGCGATGCTGTGACTCTGTCCGCGGGCGTCGACGACCATGACGACCGGCGCGCCCAGCAGAGCGGCGACATGTGCGGTGGATCCGAACGCATTGCCGCGCGACTCCTCGGTGATGCGGCCGTCGAACAGGCCCATCACGCCTTCGATCACCGCGATGTCGGCTCGGGCGCTGCCGTGCCGGTAGAGCGGCCCGATCAGGTGCTCCCCCGTCAGGACGGGGTCGAGGTTGCGGCCGGGCCGTAGCGAGGCCAGCGCGTGATAGCCGGGGTCGATGTAGTCGGGGCCGACCTTGAACGGCGCGACCGCCCGCCCTGCCCGCCGCAGCGCCCCCATCAAACCCGTTGCCACGGTGGTCTTTCCGCTACCCGACGTGGGCGCGGCGATCACCACCGCAGGCGTCGCCCTGCTCACCCCGCCCCCCGCGTGGGGCCCCCCCCCCGGGGGGGGCGGGGGGGCCCCCGCCGCCGGGGCGGGCGCGCCCCCCGCGCGCGCCGGGGGGGTCCTCCTTTTTTTTTGTTTTTTTTTTTTTTTTTTTTTTTTTTTTTTTTGTTTTGTGTTTTTTGTTGTTGTTGTTTGTTTTTTTATTTGGTTGTTATTGGGTTTGTTTTTTGGGTTTGGAATTGTGTTGATGTGGTGGTGGTCGGTGGCGAGGAATCAGA